>DATNNZ010000023.1:0-37471 GCA_035601575.1 Chthoniobacterales bacterium | reverse complement strand
ACGCGACAGAATGCCGATCTTGCCACTAGCCAGCGCAGCGCCCTGGAAACCCAGCTCAAGAAGGCCGAAGAGAAAGCGCAACTAGCCCAACAGAATGCCGATCTTGCCACTAGTCAGCGGAGCGCGCTGGAAACTCAGCTCAAAAAAGCAGAAGAGAAGGTGCAACTAGCCCAACAGAATGCCGATCTTGCCACTAGCCAGCGAAGCGCCTTGGAAACTCAGCTCAAGAACGCACAAGAAGACACCCGGCAGGCGCAAAAGCGCGCTGACCTCGCTGCAAACCAATTTAAATCCGGCCAAACTCAGCCCCTAAATCCGGGCAAGAATTCAGAATCGGAGACCTCACCTTAGCCATTAGGTTCATCAGTTCAGTCTGCCCGCCCCTAGGAAGATCAACAAATGTTATGAAGCCTAAATTCTATACATTTTCTGTCAGTGCACTTATTACGCTCCTGTTACTGTCTGTATTTCCAAGCGCACTCGTGGGCGAGATTCTTTATGAGGACAAATTTATTAACCTAGATCCGAGTTGGGGTCCAGCTAGTGAAATTTTGAGCGTGAAGGAAGGTAAATTGACGCTTAAGCCTGGGCTGAACACTACCCGGAGTGTATTGAATCAATCCAACGTTTTTGTTGATGCTGACATTAGCATAGACGTCACTATGTCAACGGGCGATAAAAATGTACGTGGCGCTTTCGATGTACCGGGCGGCCTGATATTCTGGGCAAAGGACTACGACGATTTTTACTGTTTATGCATCAATGCGATCGGTTCTTTCAAAATTAGCCACTATATGACAGGTCAGTGGCTAACCCCAGTAAATTGGACAGAAGATGATGCAATAAATAAGGGTGTTGAACAGGTAAATAGATTGCGAGTGGTAACAAAAGGCGGTGTGGCGACCGCATATGTTAATGACAAGCAAATCGTAATGATCAAAGGCCAACCTCCACCGGGCGGCAGCCGGGTAGGAATATCTGGAGGATCAACAAAAAATTCACAAAATACTTGGCGATTTGCGAATCTTAAGGTAGTCGCAATTCTGCCGTCCACCACTTCAGCGCCGGCATTCCCTGCTCCGCAATCCGTTAGGCGCGTTGCGTTGCGGCTCCACGGCTCAAACACCATCGGAAAGGAACTTGCTTTGGCAGTGTGCGAGGATTTCTTGAAAAACGAGGGGGCGACGTCTGTCCAGCGCAAGCCGCGAGAGAAGGAAGACGAGACAGATATCGAAGCAATTTTGCCAAACGAATCCGCTGAACCGTTGACCTTCGAAGTGCAGGCTCATGGAACCAAGACGGCTTTTGAAGAAATGGCCGCTGGCAAGTGTGACATTGGTATGGCCTCCCGGCAGATCACGTCGGATGAGGCCAAGCAATGCGCGCTCGCCGGGTTGGGCGACATGTCGTCGCCCAGATGCGAAAACGTCCTCGGTTTGGATGGCATCGCCGTGTTCGTAAACAGGAGTAACCCGACCAACGAGCTTACGAAGAAGCAAATCGCTGATATCTTCAGCGGTGGAATCACGGACTGGTCACAGGTTGGCGGACGCCCAGGTCCGGTTCATCTCTACGCCCCCGATGACAAATCCGGCACGTTTGACACGTTCAACTCACTCGTCCTCGGCCCCAGGCATCTTTCTCCCCAAGCCTCACGCTACGAGAATAGTGCGAAACTTTCGGACGAAGTGGCGGCCGACCCCAATGGCATCGGTTTCGCAGGAATGGCTTTCGTGCGCGGCAGTAAGCCGCTTGCTATATCGGATGGCACCAGGTCGCTGCTGCCAACGCCTTTCACTGTCGCGGCAGGAGATTATCCGCTCTCCCGCCGTCTGTTCCTCTACATTCCGGCAGATTCGCAAAACAAATGGACTCGCAAGTTCGTTGAGTTTGCGCTTTCAAGCCTCGGAGGAGGTTCCAAACTAACAGCCGCTGGTGTTTTCGCACGCAAGTCCGTTGAGTCTGCACGTTCAAAGTTGGAAGTTTTTTCCTGGTGGACCTCTGGCGGCGAAGCTGCAGCACTCGATGCACTATTTAATACTTACCAGAAGCAATACCCCGGGACTGGAATTCTTAACGCAACCGTTGCGGGCGGTGCCGGCTCCGCTGCTCGGCCAGTTTTGCAAGCCCGGCTCACCGCCGGGAACCCGCCGGACACCTGGCAAAGCCATCCCGGTTGGGAGTTGCTTGATCAATACGTAGAACCCAATTACTGCGAGCCGATTACCGACCTGTACCAAAGCGAGGGATGGGACAAAGTCCTACCAAAGGCCCTCATTGACATGATAACCAGGGACGGTAAGGCCTACGCCGTGCTGACCGGCGTTCACCGCGGGAACGTTCTTTGGTACAACAAAAAACTCCTCGCCGAGAATGGGATCAAAGTCGGAAATAAGATGACCTTCAGCGAATTCTTCGCGGCGTGCGACAAGTTGAAGGCTGCCGGTATGCCCGCACTCGGTGTTGGCGATTCAGGAATCTGGGCCTCCACTCACCTCTTCGAGAACACGCTTCTTGGAGTTATCGGACCCCAAGGTTGGGCGGATTTATTCAGCGGCGAAATGAAGTGGGACGATCCCAAGGTGAAGCAAGCGATGCAGTATTTCGCGAAAATGCAGGACTATCTGAATCCGGACCATGCCGCCCTGACTTGGGATCAAGCCATCAAGGAGCTCATGGACGGCAAAGTGGCATTCACCTCGATGGGCGACTGGGCCGACGGCGAATTCATTAAGGCTCACATGAAAGAGAAGGAAGACTTTGGCTGGGTAAGCTATCCCGGTACCGATGGCTCTTTCATCATCGTGGCAGATGGCTTCACGCTGGCAAAAGGTGCTCCGCACAAAGGGGCAACCATCGCATGGCTGAAGAGCATCGGCAGCAAGGAAGCCCAGGAGACCTTCAATCCCCTTAAGGGATCAATTCCGGCGCGGACCGATGTCGATAAGTCTAAGTTTGATGGTTACCACCAATGGTCGATGACCGAGTTTGCCAAGGACAAGCTGCTTCCAAGCTGTGTCCATGGCGAGGCTGCTCCAGCCGCTTTCCAAACGGCGTTGAACGATGCTGTAAAGTCTTTCATGGTAGACAAGAACACGGAAAATTTCGCTAACGCGCTGGTGCAGGCGACGGAAACGGGTCAGGAGACGATCGGAAGACTAGATTTCATCGGACAGAAAATCAAAATGGAGAAGCCGGAAATACCCCGAGGGGCTCCCTCCCAATACGTTAAGGAAATCAGCGGCGCAGGGAAACTGAGCCTCAACTTCCACTTTCGTCCTGGGGGTACTCAATTGGATGACAAGGCATTGGCGGATTTAGATAGTCTAGTAGAACTGCTTGCAAATCCAACGTATCAGCAACGACGTCTCCTGGTTTTTGGCTTCTCCGACAGCGCCGGCAACGCCGGCCGGAATCTTACGCTTTCGAAGGGCCGCGCGAACGCCGTCGCCCAACAACTGCAGATGCGAGGGATAACGCCGTCGCTCGTAAATGGATACGGGAAAAATTTGCCAATCGCTCCCAATAACCACGAGGACGGGCGCGAGAAAAATCGGCGAGTCGAGGTGTGGCTGCGGTAGGTCGCCACCAGTTCCATAATTGGCCGCTGGCCCATCAGCCGTCTTGGAACCTGGTTTTACCGTAGTTGTCGGTGACCTTAATCTTTTGAAACGTGAACGACCAGTGCTCAAGTTCCAACCAGCCCGTACCCAATGGTTCCCGCAGGCTGTTGTCCAGCGCGATATTGAATATTACGGGATTGCACCAGAATGGGAAATCCCTGATAAGTCGCGCAATGTTTTCGCATATCGTTATCTTCTGGACCGATCCCGCCAAACCCACAGCTCCGGATGAAGTGATCGCTGGCGCGAAACAATACCTGGCGTCCATTCCAGGTGTCGCGAATTTTCACCTCGGTAAGATGGCGCCCAGCCATCGCGATGTGGTCGATCAAAGTTACCAAGTCGGGCTAAGCATTCAGTTTGAGAACAAGAAGGCGCAGGACGATTATCAAGATCATCCGATGCACTTGGAGTTCGTGGACAAGTGCAGGGCGCTTTGGACCAGGGTGGTCGTGTACGATTTCGAGTGAGCCCGGCTTAGCGGATGCAGGCATTCCATTCAACATTCGTAAAATGACCGCAACGCTGGCAGCCCAACGGTAAAGCGCGGGCGCGATATACGAGATCGCCGAGGAGCAGCTCGATCACGATGACCCGACCGCCCGGCGGCATCGCGCGCCGGCAGTTTTCCAGGATGCGAACGCCTTGGCCATCATCCCAGTCATGTGTCTTCCGTTTTCGAGCCGATAGATGGAAATGCTATTCCACGATCCTTGAACGTGCCTGACTATCCCGCAGGTATCCGAGCGTGGTTATCGGGCCCGGAGCTCCATTCGCTTGCGCGGATCTCTTTAGGCCGAAATAGATGGCCAGTGCTTCTTCCGTAATCCGTCGCTCCTGACTGCCTCCTCGAGCTTCGCTCTCGCGTTTGAGTGCCTCGTGAATTCGCTTGTCTAGCTTCACGTGAAGCCACTGAAAGCCCGCCTTCATTTGCCTGGAATTGTTCCACTGCCCGCCTTTAGACAACGACATGATCGATATTTTCCCGGATTTTCTTCAGCCGACCTCGGACCAAACCGACTACTCGTGCTTAGCCTCACAAGATCAAAATCTATGATCAAACCGCCGGATCATAGAGGCAGGAATTGAGTATGCAAATAGCAGGGATTGACTGCAGCATGTCTATTCTTGACCTTTTGTTCATGTCCCCCACAGCGTCCAAGCCTGACCGACCTCCCTATTTCGTCTCGACGCAGGTTACCGAAGCGCGACGCTATTACCTCGACTTAGCGCCGAAACCCGCTCGCCAAATAACGGTAGTCTGTGGTGGCTGTGAACGAATGCGGTCCGACTATCTAGTCGAAAGAAATACTTTTCCTTTTTTTGTTATTGAATTTGTCGCCGAAGGTGCTGGATCGCTCGAATTAGCCGGCCGCCGTTACCGCTTACGCGCCGGTATGACTTTCTTGTATGGGCCTGGCGTACGCCACGTCATTCGCACTGAGCCTTCACGGCCGATGCTGAAATACTACATCGCTTTCGCTGGAACATCGGCAGGAGTGCTACTTGATGAGAGTCCCCTTCGAGGATGGAAGGCGGTGCAAGTCTCATCGCCAAAGGAGGTCGTGGAGTTTTTTGAAATTCTGCAGCGCGAAGGCGCGAGCGACAGTATGTATGGCGCGCGGATCTGTGCTGCGCTGGTGCCGGTGCTTATCAGCAAAATCACGGAGCGCGCCGTGCCCTATGCGATTGGAGAATCACGAGCACTGGCGACATTCCATCGCGCGAAACATTGGATTGAGCGGCACTACGAACGTCTCAGAACCGTTGAACAAGCGGCGCGAGCCTGCCACGTTGAGGTTGCCTACCTGAGTCGTTTGTTCCAACGGTTCGGTCATACAACGCCATATCGTTTTCTCATGTGGCTAAAGATGAATCGTGCGACCGAACTCTTAGTCGACGAAGGTATGTTGGTAAAAGAAGTCGCAGCGAAATTGGAGTTTGCCGACGCATTCCATTTTTCGCGATCGTTCAAACGCCACTACGGTCTTTCTCCGGGGCATTTCGTGAGGCACAGTCGCGACTGATACTATAGTTAACCGACCAGAGACCTATAGTCCTGCGCCTTCACTCCGCTGCACTAAGCGTTAGCCTGGGCGGCCGTCGCCCACGCCGTAGTGCGCCATCCAACGAGATGTGAGTCAAGACACGGTTCGCCGCTACGCTACGCAGCAGAAGTCCGCCACGACTCATGTCCCCGCGCCCGACGAATTCGCGGGGGAACAGTAATCGGTTACCGAAGATCGGTAGCAGATGATCCACATACTTCCCCGAGGCAACGCTTCCGAGTAAGACAATCGAACAATTCTTTGAGCACGTGGTGCCCAGGGCCAGAGCGTCCCGAATCAACGGCTGGCTGTACCGTTCGTCCCGAGCATCGATTGGAACATCGGAATACGCGCGTAGCTCTTCCGCGCTCACTGGCGTATCGGCGGAAACGAGGCCGCGATTGCTGGTGATGATCAAGACTCCGGTTTGACCTTCCGGCGGACGAGCAAAAGCGCGCGCATAAGCCAATTTACCGCGAAAGTAGAGTCCGCTCATAAAGGCGAAGGCCTCTCCCAGCGATACCTCGGCATCCATCCGCAACCGTTGGGCAAGTTCAAATCTTGCCTCTGGATTGAGCAGCATCTGCGCACGCTTTCCACCGACATTGGCGGGGGAGAGCAAAAATATCCGATGCGTGTCTTCCATTCGGATTGTTTACGATTGGTGATCAACGAGATCTCGTCAAATTACCTCGCGATCAGACTCAAGTCGCCACAGGCCAGTTGGCTGTTTTTCAAGGCGCGCCTCGCGCGCAACGCTTCGCGTAGCGATGCGGGCGGGGGCGACGAGCATATCCAGATCGATACGTCAGGAGCGAGCAACGCCGTCACCATCACATGCGAGACGGTACACTAGCCAGCGGCCGATCTTGTTTAGATCGAAATGCTGTCGAGAAAGAGGACGATCTCCGGATCGGGAGACGGCTCGAGTGCTCCGAGCGCTTGTTCGAGGAAACCTTCGCAAACGAGGTATTTCTTTGCGTATTGCTTGGACACCGGGTCGATATCCTCTTGTTCCCAGTGCATGGCTCCGGTTTGGCGATCGATATGGACGACACCGGTAGCACCGGCCACAACATAAAGATTTTTTTTCATAAAGCTTCTTCCGCTGAGTAACCAGACATTCCCGGCCTAAAAAAGGCAGTGGAACGGACGCTAAAAAAATTTAATCACGCCCGACCGCTTGAAAGCTAGATTCATGCCACATAGATAGGCACGCCCAAACACTTTGCGTGAGTTTTTTTTCAGCCTTCCCGTCTTTGACGGCCATGAGCAGCCCGCAACCCGCAACCTGCAACCTGTAACCTGCAACTCGTAACTCGTAACCTCTCCGCTCACGGCGCGTTGGAATTCGGACAATCCGTGCTCAGGTGATCCAGACCGTCGTTATCATGGGTAAAAGTTACGGTCGTTCCTCTCTTGTTATGCACAAGGCGAACCACAAAAATGCTGTCGAAATCGTTCCCCTGCCAGCCGGGCACCTTAGACGAATCACCACCGGACGCCTTGACCGTGTTTTTGACAAAATCACCGAGATACCTGTGTTCCCACGCAACGAAAACGATTGCACCGGCATAGGCCGGCTTCGACAATTCTTGCTCTAGGCCGGCAATATCAGTGAAGCCAAAATGGGTATTTACCGGCAGGCTGCATTGAATTGCAGTCGGCTCAATCGTGGCTAATGGTCGCACATAACAGAAATCGCCGGCCGGATCGTGATTCACCTGGTTGGGATCAGGCGCGAATATAAAATCGGGCTTACCGAACTTTGCGATCAGGACCTGCGGCAGCCTCAGCGCACGGTTGAGCCCCTGGCAGGTCAACTGACCAAGGCCTGCTGGCGGTTTTTCTCCGTGCCTAACACATACGATCGTCTCAATCTTATTTCGCGTCGTTCCATCTTCGGTTTGGCCGCCGGCCGGGATGATGGTGATGACAGAAACAGCGCAAAGGAGGATTACAGGCCAAAAAGAGATTCGTGATCGAAGCATGCCGATTCCTGTACGCGATCCAGGGAATTGGGCCAAGCATTGTTAATGAAGTTTCGTGAAGCAGCTCTCGAGCAAACGACCGGTTTAGCCGAATCTCTCTGCGGCGCGAGCTTTCGCTTTTGCGGCTTCTTCTTCTCGAGTCTTCGGCGGTGCGTTGGTTTCGAGCGAATGAAGCAGACGAGTCGAGATACCGGCGATTTCGTCGACTGCAGCCAGAAACGAAGGTTCGTTTGCTTTGGACGGTTTGTTAAACCCGCTGATTTTTCGTACGAACTGGAGCGAAGCAGCCCGAATCTCCTCGGTAGTGACCGGAGGATCGAAGTTGAAAAGGGTTTTGATATTCCTGCACATTCGCTAGCTGAAATTTCACGCAAAGACGCCTGAGAATCTCACGCAAAGTCGGAAAGACGCAAAGGTTTTGGAGCAGTGAGAAGAGACCCACAGCTCCGGCTAACAGCCCTAGTTCATCAGTGTTAATCATTGCTCGGTGAAGCCGCTCTCAAGAACGGCATCCACCGAGTCTTTAACAACCTCAGATCCGAACTTTGCGCCTTTGCGTCTTTGCGTGAGATTCTAATCCCGTCTTTGCGTGAGACAATTTAACTCTCGGGTGCAGTGCAAAAGGCAGCCTGAGCCCGCTTACTTAGTTGTTCCGGTGTCAGGTCTTCCTTATGCGTTGCCACCGACCACTCGTGTCCGAAGGGGTCGACCAGTCTCCCGTAGCGATCTCCCCAGAACATATCCGCCACCGGCATACGTTCTTGGGCGCCCGCGGCCAAAGCGGCGTTGAATACGGAGTCGACGTCCTCCACAAAAAGATGAATCGTGACTGGACTTCCACCGGTTCCCGGCCCCTGGCAGCCCATTTCCGGAAACTCATCAACCAGAAAGAGCCGCGAATCGCCAATTTTGATTTCCACGTGGATGAGGGATTTGCCATCCGGCCCCGGTACGCGGCGAATCTCTTCCGCCCCAAAAGCCCGCTTATAAAAATCAATGGCTTGACTGGCTCCTTTCACCACTAAGTGCGGAGTAATCGTGTGATGCCCTTCCGGAACTGGTCTAATTCGATCTGTCATTCTATTCTTTCCTTTACGCTGTGGGTTGAAACCGCTTTCCGGCTGATATGTTTTTTGTCTTCGAAGTTGATTGATCTCTGCCGGATTCAATCATCCGACGAACGAGCTGCTCCATTCAGGACATTGTAGTGGAACTTTTTTTTCGGCGAAAAGTTTCAAGACGCCGGAGAATCTCACGCGGAGGCGCCAATCTGATAAGATCTCACGCAAAGGCGCAAAGGTTTCGGAGTAGAGGATAAAAATCTCACGCTAGAAGCGAGGAGAGCAACTCGTATCGCAGACTATCGCCGTTATTCTTGAAACGCAGGGATTTTTGTGAACTCTGGCTCCGGACCGGCTCCTCCGCTCCTTCAGAGCTACCCGCTTTTTTTATCGGTACCCAGGGTTTCGCAAAGCCTCCACCCTGGGCTAAATTCTCTTACGCCTTCGGCGTCTCGGATTGCCTTTTGTTTGAAAGTCCGACTCCTTTGCTCGGCTATTGGCTATCGGCTATTTCCTCCATGTAAGTCGTTGCTCCGATAGGCTTCGATGAGTTCCTCCAACAGTTTGATCACCTGTCGAAGATATCGGCCACGCTGACTGTCTGCCACGCGCTTTGGCTTTTCCCATTCGCGAACAACAGTTATGCTCGGGATAATATCTGCTCCTTTATTGATTGCGGCTTCAACCGACTCAAAATGGTGATGTTTCGCGAGGAACGTCCGATGCGGCTCTAGTACAAGGGTGAATCCGTGATCGCCATAGGCTTCGGAAAAGGCGCCGTCGATGGTGATCGCTTTTCCGCTTTTTTTCAGAGGCGATTCGCCTTTTTCCACCTCAACCGGCACATGGCCGTTCACAATCAAGCCTTGGGTCGGATCAACCCCGAACTCAGAAAGAATCTTGTCGCAAAACCACGGTTCATGGATCAGGCGGAAATAAGGGTTTTTGGTCTCAGTGTGTGTTTGCTTATTGCTGATCAAATCGCGTTCCAGGGTGGTAATCCGATCCTTTCCAAAAAGTGGCGATTGGGGGCCGCTCCAAAGATACCAGAGTAAATCCAATTCCTCGGGGGCTGGTCCCTCGAACAACCGGTAGACAAACCTTTCAATCGCGTCGAACAAGGCCCTCCCAGAGTAGGATTGGCCCGCTACCACCATTGATAAAAATTCGCCGTGCTGGTCTACCGGCACGCATCCATGGAAAATAAGGTGTTCCTCTCGCCGAAGATGCATTCGTCCGTGCGAGACCATCCATCGTATCTGATTCCAAAGCTTCTGGCTGGCCATGAAAGAACTTCGGATCCGTTCCAAACAAAATCGTTCCTCACTGGTGAGTTCGTATGGGTTGTCTGGATCGATGGTGGGAAAATTGACGTCTAAGATCGGGTAGGAAACGCCATCTACTTGGATTGTTCCTGTTTCGCGATTCATCCGGTGCAGGAGGCGTCTGTGCTCCATCTGCCACTCGGGGTGGCGCGCGATCATCTGCCCTTCCAGCTTGAATTGCATAACTGCCGCCGCCTTTTGCATGCGGGCCATCACGCTCTTCTCGCGCATGCCGGTTCCTTTCGTCTCGAAATGGATGGCTGGATCGTTCCCGTATACCGTCCGAGCCAGCAGAGCGAGGGGCTCCACCGGGATTCCATAGCCTTCCTCCAGCTGCATGAGTCGACGATACCTCAGCGATATGCGCAGGACTTGACAGATCAGGGCGCGATCCCCAAGGCAAGCGCCTAACCAAGCCATGTCATGGTTCCCCCAGACGAATGAAACGTTCGGTTGCTGCATCAGATAGTCCATCACCCGGTCCCCGCGAGGACCGCGATCCCAGCAGTCACCAGCAATGATCAACTCATCGATTGCCAGGTTACGAATGACACGGCCGGTCAGATGAATGAGATGCAGGACACGGCCCCGGCAGGTTAGTTCATCGACGATT
The DNA here is from genome assembly GCA_035601575.1 of Chthoniobacterales bacterium. Classification (GTDB taxonomy): domain Bacteria; phylum Verrucomicrobiota; class Verrucomicrobiia; order Chthoniobacterales; family JAFAMB01; genus DASTDH01. The sequence goes on along the minus strand of DATNNZ010000023.1, from coordinate 26,810 downwards.
GCATCCACGTAGTCTCGGTCGCGCTCGGTCGACGGTTCATGAAGGATCTCTGCCAAGAGCTCCCGGTATTCCGCCGGAAAAATGCGCATGGAATGTTTAAGGCTTCGACGCGCCGCTAGCACGCGGACAATATGAAAAAGATCGTCCAGTGTGCGCATCGCATAGTCCTTTCGCTCTTGCGGCGATCGCAGCGTTTCCTCCAAGCGACCTACTACTTCGGCGGGATAGAAAACCAGGGTTAGGAACTCCTGGAACTGTTGCGGTGCCATGCGGTCTTTGAGAAGCCGCTCCACTAACGGCCGTAACGTGCCCGATGCGTTGTTAATGACATGCCGAAGTTTCTTGTTTTCGCCATGGATATCACTGATTACATGAATCGTTCCTCTCGGCAGCGTCAGTTCGGCCGAAAAACGCGCAATCTCGGCGATAGCAGAGTCGATGTTTGGTATCTCTCGAGCCAGCGGAGCCAACTTGGCCAATTCGCGGTCCCGAAGTTCTGCCTGATTTTCTTTCGGTTCCATAAGCGTCACGCAAAGACGTAGTGTGAAGAAAGTCTCACCCCAAGCCGCCTAAAAATCTCACGCAAAGACGCAAAGGCGCAAAGGTTTCGGAGAAGAGGATAAAGTCTCACGCAAAGACGCCCGAGAATCTCACGTAAAGCTTTCGGAGTAGAGGATAAAATCTTGCGCAAAGCCGCAAAGATCGACTTTCGAGCACAATAAAGTAGTTAAGGACACCAAAGGAGTAAGAGAGCTTAGGCCTTCAGAGACCTTCTAGCCTCTATCTCCTTATCCTAAACCTTTGCGTCTTTGCGGCTTTGCGTGAGATTTCATCTTCTTTTCCGAACCTTTGCGCCCGCCTACATCGCTACGCGAAACGCCGTGGTCTTGCTACGCGCACCCCTCTGCGCGAAGCGTTGGGGGCAGGCCTTTGCGTGAGATTCTTTAGGCGGCTTGGCGCGTCTGTTCCGATCGGACAAACTGGGCCGAGCGGGCCGCTTCTTCATCAAGATCGGCGCTGCCAAGGAGGTCGCGATAGACCGAAATGTCGCGACCGACTTCGCCGCCAGGAAGAAGGAAGGGCTCCATGACGACTGCGCCTTGATAGTTGATTTCGCGTAAGGCGCCGAAAATCTCCGGCCACGGTATTCGACCGCGTCCAGGAGGACGGCGATTGGTTTCACCGAGGTGGAAATGACCGAGCCAGTCCCCGGTCTCGACGATGGAACCGCGAAGGCTGTCTTCCTCAATGTTCATATGAAAGGTATCAAGCAGGATTTTGCAATTGGGGCTGCCGACCCGTTCAGCAAAGGCAATACCTTCAGCCGCGGTATTCATGATGAATTGTTCGAAGCGGTTGACGACTTCGACGCAGAAAATGACATCGTTATCCTCCGCGGCTTTGATCGCCTCGCGCACGCCTTTAATGGCGCGGTCGGTAAGAATTTGTTTGTCTTCGCCGGGCAACAATTTGCGCGGCCAGGAGCTGTAGTTGATCCCGGCCAATATGGTCCCTCCCATATATTTCATCGCTCGTGCCACTTTCTGGAGAAACGCAATTCCCTTCTGCCGTGTCCCGGCATCCTCGGACGCCAAGTCCATATCGGCCGTCATACCGATACTGTAAGTGAGACTGAGGCCAGCATCCGCAACGGCCCCTCTGAGTACGTCCCGCTCCGCGCCGCTCATGAGCGTAACTTTGGGAGCGTTGACCTCCAAAATATCAAAGCCGCATTTTTTGGCTCTTTGGACAAACTGTAATGGCTCTGATCCCCAGTATTGGGTCCAGTATCCGTAATGCATTCCGATGCGATTCATAAGTTAGAAGGGGAGTAGGGGAGCAAACCATTCGCGCAGGCCGTATCTCGCGTAAAGATCTATCAGGCGGCGAGTCCGGAAAGCCGACAGTCCGAACCCCGCAATAAATGCAATTTCGGGCTAAAGTTTTCTAGTAATTATGACGTTAATCGATTAATACAGAGAAAGCAGTTCCTTTAAAAGATAAGCCTCCCCCCTTTACCCCCTTAACAATCCAAATCAAATGCCGTACGAAAAATTTGTTTTCGCCTACGAAACCGGCCCTCTCAGTTATCTGGTCAGTACCCGAAAAGCGCTCCGCATCCTTTTGGCTCATAAAATGAAGGATCCGCGGTTCCGGCGTCTCTTGATCCAGTGGACATGCAGTCTCCTGGCGCTTATCGGTGCCGCGATTTGCGGGTTCTCGTTGGTGCCGGCGTTCTGGGCGGCGAGTGGTCTTGCTCCGGGCATTTGCCTTTTGGCGCTCTTTGTTTCGGTGGGAGCAGGCGACCTTTTTCTTCAATTGGCGTTAGAAGATGAACGATTCTTTGAAATGGCAACTCAGGATCGTGCCCTGCTTCTATTCGTAGACGACGAGCAATCGCTGCCTCAGCCAAGCCGATAGGTAGAGTTTGCCTCTCGAAACCGGGTTCGTTCGAACACACGATATCCCTGGCCGTCACGCATTTGATTTTGTGTGCCATTGACTCGGTGATTGTTCAGACGGGTTTAGGACGGTGTCTTTTAGCGCATGGCACTTTGCCCGGCCCGGGCTCCCACCATGCTGGCGTCAACTCCTCGTCTTTCCTAAAGACTTAACTGGTTAAGCAGAAAGACATCTGTTCCAATTGCCCGAGAATGAGCAGTTGCGCTTGCCGGGCTTTTGTGAAGCAACAAATGCTGGCAAAGGAGAGGAAGCGAGGACCTCTCCCGATTCAGCTCAACGCTTCCGATTGCGGAAGCGTTTTGCTCTGTCTGGCACTGGGCGCGACATTTCAAGGCTGCGCCCCTACCGACGTTCACGTCCATCCTAAGTCGGCGATTTCCGAGGCTTCCAGAGCCCTTCAACCGTCTGGGCGGCGAACGCGGTTAGGTGCGGAATTTTTGGAAGCTACCAGGCTCGAAGGCAACAGCTTTGGCGCAAACCGGGTAGCCGAGCAGCGTTATCTCAAGCTGGCACTCGATGCTTGGGCGGCACTAAAGGCGGCAAAGTATCAGTCAGATCCGACCTTGTTGGAAATTCACAACCAAGCAATCGCAAATTATCTACAGCTCCTGAGCCCTGGTGAATTGGAAATTGGAACAGCCGATGAGGTTGTTGATGGGCGACACGTCAAAATCATTCTCCGAGACGAAACCAGTCCGGATAATCCTCCACCATTCGATCAATTAATCGCGGCCGAAAGGCTGAGGATCCGGGGCTTGCGAGAAAGATACATTCGACCTGGTTTGGGCGGTCGTTTAGTTTGCCAGCAAGAACCGGATCGTGTCTCGGCGCTAAGTCGATACACCGTTCCCGAAAAGCAAGAGGTCGCCCGCAGCGCCGTTTTTAAAGCGGTTTCGTTCCCGGAAGGGCGCATCGAAATCTTGTTAGTCGATCCGAGCAAAACTGAACGCACTCAACTTGATGGTCGCCTCTGGGAGGTGGGGGGTGACTTCTCGGCTCCCTTCGCTGCTATCGCCAGCCGAACGCGATTTATTTTTCAGCGATGGCAGGGCCTTTTCCGAATGGAGCACTATGCTAACCGGCAAGGCATATTCTTTCTTGAGCCGTATGATCCAGAAAAGATTCCGGTGCTAATGGTTCACGGCATTGTTTCTAGCCCGTTGATGTGGAGGGATCTGACAAACCGAATCATGGGTGATCCGGTTCTGCAGAAGAAATACCAAATTTGGCACTATACCTATGCGACTGGCTACCCGATTCTAACGAGCGCAAGCATGCTTCGGGACCAATTGGACGGAGTGAATATCGCTTTGCAGCGCGCGGGCTTGCCGCCCCATAAACCCATCGTTTTGATCGGTCACAGCTTGGGCGGGTTGCTCGCTAAAATGATGGTCTCCGATAGTCACGACTTGATTTGGAACCAGTTTTTTCAAGTGCCGCCAGATCGACTGAATCTAGCGCCAGCCGATAGAGATTGGGCTGAGCACGTCATGTTCTTTAAGCCGCGTCACGATATTTCTCGGGTGGTCTTTATGGCCTCGCCCTTCAAGGGAAGTAAAACCGCCGACCTGATTCTATTTCGCTTCTCTTCCCGTTTGGTGCGATTTCCGGCGGACCTTCAAGGACGCCACTATCGTGTTTTCACACTGAACCGGAGTTATATGGCAAATTCGAAAGAAAACCGGTTGATCGCGAAACGGCAACCTTCAAGCATCGATCTACTATCTCCGGAATCCCCGGAAACTATCGCTCTTGGTCAGCTGAAGGTAGCACCATGGATTCCATTTCATCTGATCATCGGAGTTAGGCACGGTTCAAACCTTACACGCTCGTCCGACGGGATAGTGGCCTACTCGAGCAGCTACCTGGAGGGCGCCGAATCAGAGCTTGATGTAAAGACAGGCCATACCGTGACGCATAGCCCTAAGACCGAAGAAGAAGTGTTGCGGATCTTGAAGCTGAACCTGCAACCAAAGAATCACGCAAAGACGCCTAAGAAAGAGTCTCACGCAAAGACGCAAAGGCGCAAAGGTTTCGGAGTAGAGGATAAAAGTCTCACGTTAAGGCGCAAAGGAATCGGACTTTTCAAACAAAAGACAATCCGGGCGTGTATTCCTCTACATCATCCTTGCTGCTTAACCTGAGACTTTTATCCTCTACTCCGGAATCTTTGCGCCTTTGCGTGAGATCTTATCCGGTTGGCGTTTCGCGTGAAATCTCGTGAGCTTTTGCGTGAAAATATCGGTAATCGCGAAATCTCGCCCGAATCCTGCTGTGAGTGTCGATCCGGAATGTTTAGTAAGTTACGCCTTTATTGGGAACGATCTCCAGATTCCGCTGCCGGCCGGTCTTGCTCGCACAACGGGCGAATTGCCGAGTTGTGGATTGATGGAAAAAGTTGGAATTTGTGTATCCAAAGCCTCACGCGTATCCAGCCAGATGAGCGCTGGGACGCAGCGGTGCGATGGTCCACAAAAGATTATCCTTTTATCGAGCAGGCGATCCGGAAGGCCGAAGAAATTCTTGCGGCCGAATGGCAGCTTGGATTTTGAGGCTCCAGTACCTCTGGATTGCTTGGCTAGCATTAAGTGAAGCCATGGATGAACCGGGACGGAAGGCGCATCGCTCAGTCACATCAGCACGACCGCTTGTAGGATTGCTGATGCGATCTCGTCACGGCAAATATCGCCGTGGCCGGTGATAATGTTGTCGCCGTTCAGGTTGAAAAGCTTGTCTTGAGTGAAGCTGTAGTTTTGTCCGGCTGGCAGGAGCGTACCGTCGACCGCTTCAGGCGTTTTCTGCGCTCCGTTGCGGCCCAAGCCGCCGAAAGGATCGTTCTTGTCGCCGAGCGCTGCGGCGGTAACCCCGGAGAGCAGAGATGCGATCGGATAGGCGATTCCAACCGCTGTATCCTGTTTTGAGCAAGTAATGAGAACAGGTCCTTTGACCTTCTTACTAGTAACAACCGGGCGGAAAAAACCGTCGTGAACACCATCGTAAAGGTGAGCAAAGCCATTGTGAGAGAAGGCCGCCTGGAGCAGCGTCATAGTCTCGGGCTTAATCGGAGGAGTTCCAGTTGGACCATCCGTCGCCGCCGTCACCACGCGACCGCCAAACGAGTGACCCGCAATGTGAACCTTCAGAGAAGGACAATCGTCACGTACTTCTCGAAGGACCTGGTACACTCCCGTTCGGCCGACGGTGCCCGCGCGATCCTTCATGACATAGTAAGTTGTGTAATTTAGTAGATGGATGAAGGACCCCTTGATCCCACTCAGGATGTCGCCGAGCCCAGCGGCTGAGCCCTTCCCCGTTTGAAGACCAGCTGCACTACCGGAAGTTTGGGCCAGTTCCGCCGGCATCGGCCGCGAGAGACGATTAATCAGATCCTGGGCATCTAATTTGAAGAAAGCTGGAGATGCATCCTCAACGGTTACCGCTTCGCTGGTCTGCGGCAGTACCGACCGGATGAGGTCAACGAATCGGCGTTGCTTGCTCGGGAAATTTGCGAGCTCTGGCACCAGCGATCGAGCCTCGGCGAATTGCGGTGCCGCGGCTGCATCGCTCAGGGCGTCCTGGAACAGGTCAAGCCTTTGTAGCAGATCGTCTTGGGCGACATCGGCTGTAGAAACAACACCCGCCGCACCACCCGCATCTCCGGTGGCGCTGCCGGGAATCAGATCTTGGTCAGCAAACTTTTTCGACGGCCAAAGAATTCCGAGGACCGTGAATTTCCGCTGTTTCAAGTTAGCAAATTTGCCGCTGCCGAGCTGCGCTTTCAGGAATCCGAAGAAAGTGACGTAGAGCTGTCGCGCGTCATTCATATCATTGTTCCATCCGTGGGAGATGACGAAAAGGTCCGTTGTGGTTCCTGTGGCGTGGAGAAAATGGATCAGATCGTCGACTTGCTGACGCTGAGCGATGTCTCCGTCTTTGGTGAATTCCACTTCGAAATAATCGAAATGCGGAAAATTCGGATTATTGGCCATCTTCAATAGTCTTTGCTTGAGTCAGTTGGGTCGGTACAAAAAGCGTTTCAAACGGACTGGATCGCATGCATCAAGTCGACCAGCCCTTTTCCCTGAAAGGAACGGTCACGACCCAGGTCTGTTGCGGTCGACAGAAAAATCTGTTTCACTTCCTCGGATCGACCGATGAACTCCCTTCGGATCGATAAAAAGGCGGCGATCACACCGGAAACGTGAGGAGCCGCCATGCTAGTTCCACTGTCCTCAGCATAGTCACAGCCGAGTTGGTCGGGTGCATTCTGCTCCCGTTCTTTCCTGGTTTCGCCCGCAGCGCACGAAAAGATCTTTTCACCTGGCGCAACCAGGTCAGGCTTGGATCTGCCGTCGCCGGTAGGTCCTTTGGAAGAGAAATAAGATACACCATAGGTGTGCGGCATTTCACGGTGGGTCGAACCGACAGTGATTGCTAACTCGGCGTTTCCCGGATCGTTAATCGAAAGGGGTTGGCCAGCGATGGCCGATCCCGCGCCAGCGGCTTGGGTTGTATAAACCTGTTCGTATGCGTAGCCGGTGTTACCGGCAGCGACCGACACCACTACACCGGTTCGTACCAGGCGATCGACTTCCACGCACACCGGGCTTTGACCGCAAGCAAACCATTCAGGGTTAAATGGATATCCCGCGCTGATATTGACCCCGTGAACCAGTAGACGCCGCCCCTCGCCATTCAGCTCTTGGATGTAGCCAATCGCAGCTATCAAGCTGCTGACGTCGCCGCTCCCGTTTGCATCGAGCACGCGCAGACTAAGTAGTTTGCACTGTGGAGCCATGCCCGAAATCGCCTGGATATCACTGATCCGCTGATAATGAGGATCACCACCCTCCGTCTGTTCCCGGGAAATCGCGAGGATCGGTCGGTTAGGCTCCGCCTTGCATTCGCCCGCGATAATGCCGGCCACATGTGTCCCATGGCCGTAGGGATCCTCAAGCGGCTTCTCCTCAGCGGATTGTCCAACTTGAGTAAAATCTCGATGCACCAACGGTGCCGGCGTCGCAAGATTGCTGTGCAGCACGAAATGGATGTGATCCCCCTGAATTCCCGAATCTAACACGGCCCACACGATGCCAGAGCCGTCAGCGGAAAACGACCGGCGGGCTGCATCTGCTTTCACAGTGCTGACGCTCTTTGTCAGTCGCGCCGCGATAGGAAAATCCGGCCAAATCAGATGAATCGCGCAATGGGCGCGCGGGGCCGGCGAGCTACCTTCCTTCGGTACCAAGGCGGAGTCATCAGGGTCTTTGTCCCGCGCGACGAGGGCATAAAGCGTTTTAGCCGTGAATTGGCCAAACAGATATTGATCGCTAAAATCGCTCTTAGCCGAGTTTATGCCTTCTTCTTTCTGCCCGGCCTCGGAAGCTGCGGATTCTGCTGCGATCGTCTTCAAAAGCTCCAAAACCTTGTCTCGCGCGCCGTCTCGGCCGCCGTGATAGGTTAAGTTTAGATCGATGATGACCTTGTAGAGGCTTCCTTCTTGGATCTTTTCCTGCTCTACGATTTTCTTCGCGAGCGGAATTGTAATAATTTTCCTGTCCAATCGGCTTGGGTCAAAGGAGATACTTTCCGTCCCTTTTGACGGCGCCGGCGTCTCTGGACCAGCTTCTGGTTTTCCAGGTGAATCTGACGGCGGAGGCGCTGATTGTGCGACAGCGTCGTTCGATTCTGATTTTGCCGGTTTGCGACGGCTGGGGCGAGGACTTGCCATAGGTATAATGAGGTAAAACAAGCCTTAGCGGTTTCCACTAGGCTTGACCGAAGGCCTTTATCAGTATCGTCAAAACGTATCCAGAAATCGCTTTAGCAGAAGCTGGAGATAAGCCTTATCGGGATCCGTGGAGTTGCGCAATACGCGTAATTACGTATTCCCGGCTCCGACGAAGTAACGTATTGCGCGTAAACTTGGCAGAAAGAAATACGCACCGCCGCGCACCGTTACGAACTGTGGGAGCCCGGAAACACGGCACCGTAAACCGTCGTCTTTCTGCTTGGTGAAATTGCCAGTGACCGGACAACCCGGTATCGGCTGGCGATTGCCGAGCAGCGGATCGCTCTCCTCGGTTAACGCGGAGAATTTGGTGTTCATCAGCCACGCGTTCTGCAAAAACTCGAATTGACGGGAAATATTGGCGTTCAGACAGATAAAACGCAGTCCTCGTTCCGGATCGTTCGGTGGCGCCGGCGCCAGAGCTTCCGATGGTGATAGCCTAGGACCATATTCCCGGCCGCGCCGCAGGATACGATGAAAGCGAACGGAGGACGTCAGATCGTCTCGGAAGCCCTTCGGACATAAAGCCAGCGTTGCGAAGAGTTGCGCGAGGAGTCCGGTCGGGTGCCCGGGATAATCGGAATTGCGCGGATTCGCACGGCGCACATGCGCGCCGAAAGGACAGCGGCTGCCCGTGGGATCCTGGTCGAACGTGAACTGATTCTGATGAATTTGGTCCGGCTGCGTTCCGATCCCCGGAATGGCTTCTTTCTGAATCTGTGCGAGCGGATCGCCTGCTCTGGTTCGGCCAACAAACGCGGCCGCAAGTTTGTCGATCTCCGCAGCGTTTCCACCAACTTGCCGGCTGATGAACTGCCAGAAGCCCCGTACATCCTGCCGCAAGTGGCGCATCACGAGATAGGTTCCATTTCGGCCGAGATCTTTTTTTTCCGGTGCATCCTCCGCAGGCAGTAACCCCGCGCTCGCGGTATCGGCGTCGATCAACGGCCGATCAGTGTACTTATTGTACTCGTTGCGATACCCGAGCAGAAACTCACCGAGCGCTGCCACGTTACTGTAATAAATTTGACTCTGCGCCAAGTCCCGCTCCTGAGCCCAATCGATTTGAGGTTGGCTGATGCCATCGGCGAAACCGAATGGTTCGATGCTGCCAAGATCGCTGGTGTCGAGGCAGCGCAACAGCTCGAACGCTTCATCCCATGACTTGCCGGTGGAGCTTTTCATGAAAGCCTCGAGCCGCCCAGGCTCGGCAAAGAACATTACAACCAGGTGCGGCACGTTGGCGGAATTGCCCCAATCCCACTGCGAGGGAGCATTGCTTTCCACATCGCCCAGACGTCGGGATCGGCTTTCTTCCGTCATCCCCGCCAGAAATTCGGAGGGAAAGCCCGCCAGGACGGGATCCGGAACGCCGAGGGCTTTGAGACCGGCTGCTGTGAACGCGACTTGCAACGCGGTAGAGGGAGGGGGACTCACCGCAATAGCGCTGGTAACCGGTGCGGTGCGCAACCAGGATCGCGCAGCCCCAACATCCTTGACGCGTAAAAGGACATAAGAGGCTTCCTTCATCAGTTTGTAGCCGAAGCGAACCAATCCTTGCACATCGCTGTAATCGACTTCGCTTTGCGTCATAGAAGGGCAACCCATTCGCTAGCCTCTTGATCGCTCATCGACGGGGACTCCAATCCCTGCCGAATGAGCCCGTTCTTCTCTAAGTCGACTGCCGTCAAACCCGGATAGGCGCAGTACCAAACTTGCGTCGGTAGCTGGTGACGGCGCAGGTATTCCTTGAACTTTCGTTCGTCTGAACACCCGTCCTTAATGAGGAATTTTGTTCTGGGATAGCCGACGCCGTTACTGAAAACGAGATTGAGTCCAAAGCCCACTTTATTGATGAAATCGTCCATGTAGCTCTCCAGACTGCCGTCATAATTGCTGAGGAAGACCACCCGTTTTCTGCCGTCGAGAAACACCCAGCGCGCGAAATGGATTGTGCGGACGCGACCTAGGCGGCCGCGGGTAAAAATATGTCGGGCGAACCAATCTATTACCAAAAGTACGAAGATTGCGGTCCAGAGCCGTACGATGCCTGGCTTCAAGCTTCCCATCGCGGTGAATTGGTTAGTGACATCGTGATCTTCCAAACGCGCCAGACCGTTGGAGTAAGCTAGGTCTACCCGTGGACACAGCTCGGGATCTGTTTTCTCCAGCCCGCGCAGCCGCACGAGACCGATTAACCCAATTGGGACAAGAATCGGCGACGCGATCAAGAACAGTAGCGGAACGCCAAGCTTATGCAGCGAATTGTGGATCTCCCAATCCGCAGGGGTCGGGTCCTCGGCTGATAACATAAGCTGTCCCGAGGACGTCTGCTTACTGATGAAACGCCGCAACTCCGCATAAATCTCTCGCGGCGGCAAACCCGTGAGAGTAGACGCATTGCTCTTGATGTAGTCTTCGAGCGCTTGATGCAACGCCGCCTCTTCCCGAACGCGGCGCACCGTCCGCCCAGGCCAGTTCTGGTACTCCGCCGCTGAAGAATAACTGTGTTGCTTCATCCACGTGAGCAGATCGGTCCCGGACGTGAATCCTTCGCAACACAAAAAAATAGAGCGCAATCCGGTTGGCGCGAGCTTCGCCAACTTTTCAAGAAACGCATCTCTTTCTCCATCAATATCGCCGAGAAATGTGAGATAAAGCGGATAAATGCCGGGGGTGAGACCATAGACACGAATGTCATCGATCGTCTTGTCGTCCACGATGAGCAATCGCGCGAAGTGCAGCGTATCGAATTGCTCGAACGGTATCAGGGTGTTGTTCGAGTCCACGCGCCCGGGTGCGTGATTCATGGATGCGAGTAACTGGCGAAGTTGAACCTCTCGCTGTGGATCAATCGTCGCCAGGATCATGAAGCTTGCCTGCGGAGTCATGGCCTGTTACTCGAGGACCTCATCTCCCGTCGGCTCGTAATGAGGCACATTGTTCATTGTATGCCGCAGCTTTGAAAGTTCTGCGTACATCCGGCGCCGTGCACGGCTTTGATTTCCAAGTGGCCGATGTTCGCCTATACAATGCCAGGGATTGTAAGAAAGTCGTTTGGCGAACTCCATCTGCGCCGGTGAATTGAACTTCTGCCGCGGTAGGTGCAGCGTGGCTACCGATACGCGAGGCGAAAGCTTCTCGGGCCAAAGTACCGCGTTGTTTTCGATCGGCATGAGATACGGATCGGTTTGCAGTTGCAAACGAATGTCGAACTCGACATCTCCCTCGGCCAGTGAAGCGACCATCGCATCGCGCAGATAGTCGTCGGGTGGGCGTAAAGGTAGTCGTGGAATCGGAGTTCGTTTTTCCGATTTAGGCCACACCGAGTATTGCATCGCCTGGTCTTCTCCCAGAAGATACGGAACGCAGCTGAAGTAAGGAGCTTCAAACGGACTGCTCTGCGTATTGACCCAGAGACCTTGCATAATCATGTCCAGGATGTGCGGCCGATGGAAGTTGAGGAAATAGAACATTTGCGCATTCTTCAGGCTCTCGGTCTGCAATTGCGCATTTGCTTTGGTATCCGGGGTCACGAACGTCGGCGTGGAAACGCCAAACATGTCTAGCGTGAACTTTTCCTCATCCATCAACTTCGGTCCGGGTACACCCATCAGCTTGATGCTGATACTCATGAAGCCCACATCGTCGATATCCGGTGTAATGTAAGGACCGGGCCCCGAAAAACGCACCCATGCGCGGAATGTCTGCGGCTGCGCGTAGATGCCGTGCCGAAACTTCTCGGGGAGATTGTCATGAACGATAAACTCTCCGCGCACAATGCCGTGCGTCTTCGTGTTCCCTCCTCGCTCGAACCCTCCGGGCTTCCAGAGCCCACGCATTTGCTTCTCAAAGGTTGAAATAATCGAGTCGAGATACGCCTCTTCATCCGGAAGCAGTTTTTCCTCGGCGATCTTTAGTCCTTCGTTTGGCCGCTGCAAATTGATCAAAGCTGTGGTCAAATTCGCGATCGGATCACGAAGCACGGCATCGAACGCCGGGCGCACAAGTGGATCAAACCGGCGCTCTACATGGAGAAGGAAGGTAAAAGTATCACTCAGCCAGTTCAAAAACGCTGAGCCAGTGTCAGCGCGCGGCTGCGGGCGACTAGCGTTTGAATTAGAGACTGACATCGGCTCCGGTTTGATGCGGAGAGAATCGCCCCCGCTAATGAGCTTTCGGTAGGTTATTTTTTGAAATCCAGTGCGAAATCGATCAACCTCTTCTTGTCCCAATAAACTTTCCCGAGATACGTCCCGGGCGCGATGCTCCGTATCTCATCTCGAATCCAATGCGCGAGAAGGGAGGTCTCGGAATAATCGAGGACGATGCATTCCTTGCTATCTAGCCAACTCGGCGCCTTGTAGACCTTCGCGATGATCGCACGAAGGCCGAAAGGGAGGATCTCGTTTCGCAATACGCCTTTCTGCGAATCGAAAATTTTGCCCTGCCACGCGAAATGGTTAATGAGCTCGGCAATGTCCTGGCTGTACGTGGTGCCGGGAGCAATGATAGCAGTACCTTTTCCTTCGCCGTTAGGGATGTCGCCCGTCGGGCTATTAGTGAAGAGCTCGTCAAGCTGGGCTTGCGACATTTTCAGCAAATCTGGAACGGTTATAGCCATGGCTGCTCCGGTAGTAATCTATTGAGGTTAGCTCGGTAGGGGGAATCGGATGGTTAGAGCGTTTTCAGATACTCGATCAGCGCCAACTTGTCGGCGTCGGGAAGCCCTGTTCCAAAGTAGTGACCGCGGTCTTCGATCAGATCCGGGCATTTGCTAATTTTAAACAATGCCGGCGCAACCTCCGTTTTGAGTACCTCGGCAGCAGCTGCATCGTCGAGGTTCTTGAGCTTGATCTCGGCGAGCGCCTTCTTGATCTTCAGGCAGACCTCCGCGAGCTCCTTCGGATCCGTGTCGGGATTAGCATTGGCCAACAGGTTGATCGGGGTACCCTTTGGGATCATTCCGATACGAAAATAACCGTCTGGATCGAGAACCGGCTTAAGCAAAGTTCGCAGCGGCTCGGGAAGCGCAGCCCCTTGTATCTGCAAACTACATTCGCGCGTGGTGCGCCAAATCGAATCCTTGCCTGGGCGTTTCTCTGGCCAGAGTAGCTTGGTAATCGCGTCATTAAACGCTTCCATTCGCCCTGCGACCGACGGATCACCGGTAAATTTGCCAAGTGAGTTGTTGTGTAGCAGCGGTGCAGAGGACCAGACGCTGATCAACGACGCTGTCCGATAATATCCAGGGCCCCCTCCCTCGATTCTGAAATCTTCCTCGGCTTCAGTGGATGGATTCCATACCTTAATGGCTCCAACCGACGGCAAATTTTTGTACGTTTCCGATGAGAAATTTGCCCAGATGTGTCCGCGCATCGCGTTCGTGGCGCAGGCTCGAGCGGCATTTGTCTGGATCCGGGTGATCGGATAACGCCGATCATCCGAAAAGAAGTTATCCTCGCGAAAATCGGGCTTCAGCACTTCTTGTCTGAACCACGCTACCTCATCCTCGCCGGCTGACGGTCGCTTACTCGAGTGGCAGGTCGCACAGTTCTCCGCGAAGACGATCTTTCCGCGTGTCATCACCGCTTCATCTTTGGTGATGAGATCTTTTCCGCCTGGCGCGTCCTCGAGCCGATAGGACTTCAGACGGGTAAAGAACTTTCCGACGTTCTGAAACTTCTGCTGAGTAGCTAGCCAGTACACGGAATATTTCTGCGCCGTCGCGATTTCAAATGGTTTCTGGTTGGTCAACCCGATCAGCACATTGTGCTGCTGCAAAAAGTGCTGCGAGTAGCTCCCAATGTTGATGTAAACACGCAAGGTCGCACCGACGACACCGACGGAGTCGGCGCCATCTTTCAAAACGTGAGGTACCGGCATCGTGACGGAGTCAGCGCCTTTTTGGATCGCATCTCTTATGAGCGGCAAAAGCAGCGTTTGGCCGGCCAGCGTTTCTTCTGTTCCCTCGGACGCGCGCACACCGAGCAGGAAGATCGGGTTGATCGCATTGGGATTATTGATATTATCCGTTGCGATTCTCGAAGTATCTGAAGTCCCGGGCGGCTGAGCTTTCAACATCTCCCAGAAGAAACCTCCCTCTTTGACATTGTGGGCAAAAACCGGGCCTTCTCGTATGTATTGGTTGCCTATCGCCGATGCGAGGTTTGTCCATTTCGGATTCTCCGGGTCTTCCGGCGGATTACATGGGTTGAACGCGATATGGCATGAACCGCACGAGATCCCGACGCGGTACGGTCGTATGAGCTTCGGATCGACCGCGTAATCGGAATCGTTATAGTAGCGGTTGGCATCCCATTTCTTGACCGCTTCACCCTTGAACTCGGGATTATCGAAGACCCGGAAACCCATAATACCACTCGAGCGACCATAGACTTTGGGGTCAATTGCCGGTGGTTCCGCCTCAACGGCTTGGTCGATCCAGAGCCCATACTGATCCGGCTTGGCCGCCTGTTTATAGCCCGGCTCGTTGATCAGTCCCATTTGCTTGAACCGGGTTGAACGCCCTCGTGAGTCGATGGTTTTGAGGAGGTCGATTAACCCGTAACTCTCGCGCGACATCCGCTCCCAGAATTGCTCGGTGCCGGCGCACCAAAGATTCCAGGTGTTGCGTCCGTTGATTTCATCCGGCGAAAGCGCGACCCCGCCGTCCATTGGCTTAAACACGTCTTCCGCGATCTCAGGAAGATCTTCTGGTTTACGTCCGCCGGCATCGTCCACCAGCGAGAGGTCACCGTTATTATTGCAGCCGGAGTTGCTCAGGCTGACGCCAATCAACACGGTTAGGCCCGCGCCGCCGGCGAGCATCGATTTCTTCCTGAGAAACCTCCGGAACGATTCGATGTAAAAACGTGGCAACACCATCTTCCGAGAAACCAGCTGATTCGACGCACTAAAAAAACGAGTATAGCAATAAGAGCTGTACTTGGAATACGTAAATCTACGTACAGGCGGGCTGGCATGTTATAACCGGACTCTTCTATCTCGAGAGGCCCAGCCGGATGGCGAACTACCTATGCTTCCATGTCCCTGATCGCGAATTTCCGATGGGCAGAATCCCCTTAAAGATCTGCGATTTAGCTGTTAGGTTTTTAAGAGTCCCGTAATCGTGACGGTTTGCGCCAGGATCAGTGTGCTGGAGCGAAGAAGCTCGAGGCTTTGGATCGCGCTAAGCCTATGGCCGCGCCGGCCAAGGCGGCCAAAGTGAGAGTTATGCAACCGGCACCGGCTGCCGCAGCCTTGGTGGCGGCTCCTCTGCGCAACAGTGATTTTCCTAACACGTACATCGACCAAATTTCCGTCCAGCTCGATGACCCGGATCATTCGGTGACTCTGACATGGACAGGGCCGCAGGCGGCTGCGCAGGAGATCGGGCCGTTTCGCAGTTCGCCCGGCGCCGGCTTAAAGGGATTTAACTGCGATGATGCGACTACGAGCCGGCGCTCGGGCAGCAAATGCACACCGAAAGGAACCTTTAAGGTCTCAGGGTTCCAAGCCCAACTGAACAGCGATTCGCGCGCAACTTATGTCACTTGGTTTGCTCGTGCGCGAGGCATCGCTCTGCATTATTTTCCTTCTGTTCCGAAATATCCTGCTTCACACGGCTGCGTACGCCTTGAATCAAAGCGAATTGCTGAGCTTATCCAGAGCAATTGCCGCGTCGGCCTCACGAACGTTGTGATAGATGGCACATGGACAAAGCCTTCAAAGCAATGGTGAAGGCTGGTGAGCAGGGTTCTGGGCCGAATGTTTTGACGACGATCTAGGGACATGCTGCCGTGCGGTCAGTTTACGCATTAGGGGGTGGAGGTTGCGTCCCGAAGAAATCGTCCAGCGATAGATCAAGTCGCAGTTGACCCCGATCTTTCCGCGATTGCAGGACTGTGGCCGCGTTTAGTAGGTATTTTTCGAACCGCGCAAGCTGCGAGTTACTGAACGTACACTCCTCGTGAAAGAAGGCTTTAACGGAGGGATCGACCTTCCAGCGCTGCGCGAAATCGACTAATCGCGCGAACGTGTCTGGATGCATGTGCGAGATTCGGTTCAGGTAACCCTTCTGCTCGAATACGTTCTGGTTTAGTAGCCCTGCGTCGGTGTCGACAATGGTTAACTTCTTTATCGTTACCGCCGTCGCGCCAGCCGGCACTTTGTCCGCCTTGCGGGTATTCTTAATCTGCCCCTGGTCCTGATAGTAGATTGTTGCGTAATCGCTGATGTTGCCACCGGTTAGCCGGTCAGATTGGGCCATGAGGTAGTCAAGTAAGATCATTTCGCTCATGTCGCGCATTGCTACTAAGTCTTGCACGTTCGCTTGGGTAAAGCCCCGCGAACCGAGGATCGCCGGAACCGGTCGCGAGTCCGCCATGTTTTGAAACGCGCGCGTTGAGCTTAGATTGGATCCTACCCTCAACCATTCGGAGTAATGCTCTTCACCGCGAGTATTCTTCTCGAGTGCACCGTAGATTTGTAGGAAATCGTTAGTAAAGAGAGTTCGTGCCACCGATGAACCGCGCGGGTTGGCATAATACCGGTTGAACAGATCCCAACTTTTTCGAACGGTTCCTCGGATCCCGAGATCCGCTGCCATTTTCACGACGCGCTTGTGTTGTTCGATGTCCATCGTCCGGAGCACGGCTGGTTCGATCTCACAGATGTCGCCGAGCACTCGAGACACATGATAGTACCCCAGGATCGCCGCGGTACTCGTCGTGGTGAAGGCGTTGTCGGTCTGCTTGAATTTCGCCAGGTCCTTACTCGACTTGCGAATGGCGGTGCAGTAAGCTGGCGTTTCCGGTCCAGATTTCGGAGCATTATCCGGAACCGCAAAGAGTTCGACTGCAGCACTGGTGCTTTTATCCTTTGGGCAGAGTGCGACCGCTCCGTCCGCGGCAGTGTTGCCAAGTTTGTAGAAGTCGTAGCGTACGAGCTCTTGCTCGTCCGCAATATCTTTCGAGCCGTTCTCGCCTCGATAATCACCGAACGGAAGATGTTTCGATACTATACCGATTTCCGGCGGTCGATTGCCTGGCACGCTGGATTCGACGGTGTGCGTTCCACGCGGGGCGGTGCGATCGAGGGAACCTTCGTAAAGATCAGTGGTTTGAGCAAACGATTGGCGGGTAAAACAGATAATCGGGAAGCATGCAAGGAAAAGAAACCGGCGCTGCGAGCTGGTTCCGGGGGATATCAGAGCTTTCATACTAGTCCGCAAGTGTAATCATTTTGGACGACTCTTGTATAGTCGCCGAAAACATAACCAAACGAAGCTTGATCGGAATCGGCGCGCGGTGCTTTAATTCGGCGTATTCAACCACGGCTGTGAACGTCTGGTACCTCAGCTTCCACGGCGGGACAGATCACAATTCCCGCAATAACATCCACGTCTATTCCGAAACAGGCGACGAACTGGGAAAAGCACTCAATCGGAAGGGCCTGCCAGACCACATTGAATTGCGCGAGTTGCGGGGGTTCGGCTTCGGGCCAGACCGCCATCTCTACGTTGTTAACGCCTATCGGGAGGCTAGTCAGATCCTTCGGTTTACCGGAAGGACCAACTCAGAAGGGCAACACGATTTCCTGGACGTCTTCGTGGCTCACCACCACGAGCTGAATCCTCAGTTGGTGCATCCGTTCAATTTTGCGTTCTGCACCGCAGGCAATCTCCACGTTTCCAATCAAGATACCAATTGTGTATCGCGTTACCATGGTCCTCACGCCGAACATCCCGGTTTGCCGATGCCGTTACCAAACGCCATCCGAGAAATTCGCCAATCTGCTCCTGGCGTCTTCGTTCCCTCGGTAGAGCAATGGAAAGACGGAGTGGGTGTGGTCCGAGACGTTCTTATCGGCCCGGATGCGAACTTGTACGTCGCAGACCGAGATGCAGACGCGGTGACAGTATACGACCCTGATACCGGCCAGCGGACCGGAGTCATTCGTTCTGAGCAGCTTTCCAAACCGATTCATTTGACATTGGATCCGACGACCCGGTTTCTGCTGATCGGCAATAGTGGTAATGATTCAATTGCCCGTTACGAATTTGCGACCAAGACCTGCCTATTGCTGGTCCCACCCGGCGCTTGCGATCTGGACGGTCCCGCTGGAATGGCCTTCGGGAGAGACGGCGCGTTTTACGTAGCCAGCCGGTTGTCGAAGGAAGTTCTTCGCTTTCGGTTTGACCACGGCCAAGCCATTGGCCGAGCATTCATCACGCGTCTTGAAGACAATCCGGAATTTTTATTGTCTGTGACCCTTTAAACGAGCAAGCGTTCTGTTTTGCTTTCGCCTCATGGTTTATGGCCACGAACTGTATTGATGTTGGGACCTCGGTCATCAAGACGATCGCTTTCGACGACCGCGGCACGGAGAACACCCTTGCCCGTCAGGAAACAGAAGTGCTGCCTCGTGCACCCGGTTTTTCCGAGCAGGACATGTATTCACGACGAAAACTCTCGATTAGCCGTTAAGGGTCCTGCCGCAGGCTGTGGCCCGCGCTGCCTTAATTGCTGCTTCGATTTTACCTGCTCGCAGGCAATCGAGGGGTCTTTTGCCGGCTAGCCGTGTCATATAGCTTAGGAAAAACACCGTCGTTTGGCAGTCATCATCTGAATCAAGTTCTGCTAGGCAGTCACGAATGCCTAGCATGACGCGTTTCGGCTTCCGAGCGAACTGCCAGATCGGATACATCCAGGTCCCCGCGTCGTTTTTGATGGCTACGATTTGCCGGTAACGGCGCCAATCTTCAACGATGGCAACATTCTCCAGTTCCAGTAGGTCGGCGACCTCCTGATCACTGATGCAACCGCCCTCGGCCCGGAGCAGATCTTCAGCGCCAATTCTAGCGATGAATGATGGTTGTACCGAGTCTCGATGGCTGTCCTGTGGTTTAAGCATCTGACCAGCCATGTCAACAGAGTACCGCGTCGGTTAACAGCTGTCTTCTGATTTCTTCAATGATGCCAAAAACAGTAGTCAGGTTCCCAGACTCCCCAGCCCGTCTCCCGGCAATCAGCTAGTTTGAAGGGCCCCTGGCTAGGCAGTGACTGATTGATGAAGCTTATAATCGGATTACTAGCGCCCAGACGATCGACAGCAAACTTATAATAAATTCGCGGATTCCGCGTCTGTCAGCCGCGGTTCATAAAGAGCTTAGCGGGCTGCCGAACGGATCGTCGCCTCCGACTCTAGGTCCTTATCAGAACAGAATTTAGTCTCGATAAGGCACTTCCTGGTCGAGTCCAACTTGGCCAATTGATCACTCAATTGTCGTTGCGATACATCTTTCGATAACTGCCCTGGTTCATCAGGCGTGTCGTTGGCAACTTCTAGAATTAGTCGGTTCTGAAGATCTCGCATTCCGTGGAGGATGAGGGCGAGTGTATCCTTTCCTCTTAGTTGAGGGGAAATATCTTGGCAACGCTCGGCAAGCCTCGAAATTGCATCCAGGGCATCGATTGCGAGATCGGGACTTTCCAGGTTATCGGAAAGCTTGAAGATCTCTTCTAACCTTTTTGCTAGCAAGTCCGCTGTGGCTGGGCCTTGCGACGCCGAGTTTGTCGGAAGCGAGTCGGCCGACGAATAATGCCCCGGTTGCAGGGCTTTCCATCCTAACGCGATTAGTGCCGTATGCCGGGCAATTCGATTATCTGTGTTATAGGCATATTGGACCCATTTGGCCTCGTCGGTAGCATCCAATGCGTCAACATTTCCCGTAAAGAGAGCAATTCGAGATGGGATCTGCTTGCAATCTTCTTCCAGGTCATTCAATTGTTTGTTCTCACCCGTTCTCGATTCTAAATGAGCTTGGATGTCTAGCCCCATCAATTCTAAGATGATGGCACCCTTAACCTTCGAACTCTCTTCGCTCAGAGTGTTTACCTGTTGAAGGATCTTGTCCGCGAAGAGTGTGGTCGTGCTTTCTTTCTTTAGCGTGAGATCGATTTTGTCCTGCTGGCTCTTTAGCCCTTGTTGTTGAAAGTTTATCCAGACGGCCAAGAGGGCAGTTAATAGTGCGACCATTCCCTGACCCCAATCTAACCAATCTCTTTTTCGCTTTTGTTCGGACGGCTGCTCAGTGGAAACACTCATAAGTAAGTTCGTATAGCTCGGTCAGACGGTACATAGGGATTCGGAGCACCTGGTTTCAAGAATTCGAAAGAATGTCGTCGAAGAGAAGACGATGCCATGAGCGACAACCCCGGTCGGCATATTCTCGTATACCGCCATTCCGGCACCGCTTTGAGGCAGTATTCGGGGCGAAAAAAGCGAAAGTCCTGCGTGCCTTGCTCAAACTCCTGGCTTCAACGGAGTTTGCCGACGCCTTTGAGCAGATCGAAGTTCCTGGCAATGCCTGCTTCCGGTTGAAATGATAGTGCGACAGCTTAATGATAAGTGACTTAAGGCTTTCTAATTTGACCTGAATCTTGGCCGGAAAGCCATTGAGACGACCTGGAGGAGGATACTCATGAGCGCATCTTTAATGCGAGCCGTGCAGGTAGTAAAAGCGGGCGATCCCTTCGTCGTGACGAACATTCCAATCCCTGAACCCGGCCCAGCCCAGGTTCGGATCAAGGTGCACGTCTGTGGCGTGTGCGCCGGTGAGAATATCGCGCGGCTGGGGTTGCTTGGCGTCCAGTTGCCACGTGTACCTGGTCATGAAATCGCCGGCGTGGTCGACGAAACGGGTCCTGGTGTGAACGCATGGAAAAAAGGTGATCGGGTAGGTGTTGGGTGGCACGGTGGCAGTTGCTTTATCTGCGACTCTTGTCGCCAGGGGGATTTCGTCAATTGCGTCGAGCGTAAGATCGTCGGGCTCTCCTACGACGGTGGTTACGCCGAGTACATGGTGGTACCGCAGGATGCGTTGGCGCGTATCCCTGAAGCGCTTTCTTTCGAGGAGGCGGGTCCGCTGATGTGTGCGGGCATCACCACGTTCAACTCCTTGCGCCGTTCCGGGGCGCAGCCGGGCGACACGGTGGCGATTCACGGTGTCGGCGGCCTGGGCCATTTGGCCTTGCAGTTTGCTGACAAAATGGGTTTCCGAACGATAGCGATCAATCGAGGCCGCAGCAAGGAAGCCCTCACTCGGAAATTGGGTGCGAACGAGTACATCGACAGCAATGAAGGCAGCGCGGGCGAGGCGTTGGCGCGACTAGGCGGCGCGACCGTAGCAATCTCAACCGTTGGCTCAAGTCCCGCGCAGGTCGATCTGATCCAGGGGTTGAAACCCAATGGCCGTCTCGTACTGATCGCTACCGATCACCAACCACTTCAGTTTTCTTCGGACTTGCTGGTGTTCAATCGGCGCGTGGTCGCCGGCTGGTATAGCGGTCATGCGAAGGACAGCGAGGATACGATGGCTTTTGCTGCGCTGAAAGGCGTGCGCCCAATGATCGAGACCCATCCGCTCGAGGAAGCTGAGACAACGTTCCGGAATATGGGCAACGCGCAGTTTCGCGCCGTACTGACGATCTCGAATGGGCCGGGTTGACCGGCATTTGTCTCAGGCTTTTTTAGTCGACCGCCAAGACGCAGGAAACCGTGCGACCAGCGACTACGACGATTTCAGATGTGCGCCTGGCTCCAAACGATAAGCCAAGCGATTAGGAAAACCATAGATTATCTTCGTGTTGGATCTGATCCCGGATGGTTCGATACCAATCGGCTGGACCAAACAGATTGAGTGGAGGCGCGCTCATGGGTTTTAAATGTACCCTTTTCTCGTTCTGAAGGTTTGCCGTCAATTCACAAAGCGGCCAAACAGGATCGGAATAAATCGCGCTGACCTGTAGTGTTAACAAGAAGCGTGCCTCCCGAGTGGCGGCGGTTTTAGATTCTATAAAGGGTGTCTACATCTTATTACGACTACTCGCAATCAGATCAGACGTGCTACTGTCTCCGCAAATATCTCGATTTGGAAAATCAACAGAGAAATCTATGGCTATCGTCGCAATCGTTTATCACAGCGGGTTCGGACACACCAAACTTCAAGCCGAAGCGGTACACCGCGGCGCAGGGAGCGTAGCTGGAGTTGAGGCCCGCCTTTACACCAGCGAGGAAGGGATCGCCAAGCTCGATGAACTCGATCAGGCGGATGCAATCATCTTTGGCTGTCCGACCTACATGGGAAATATCTCTGCCGACATGAAAAAGTTTATCGAGGTTGCCGCAAAAAAATGGTTTACGCAGTCCTGGAAAGACAAGGTGGCCGGCGCGTTCACCAACTCATCCTCGTTTTCCGGTGACAAACTGAACACTTTGATCGGGCTGGTCATCAATGCCATGCAACACGGCATGATCTACGTCGGCACCGGAGTCTTGCCGGCGGTCAGCCACCCTGAATCTATGAGCACCAGCCAGGGTCCCGGTCCTGAAGTGCAAAATCGTGTTGGCTCTTTTGTCGGAGCGATGTCAGCGAGCTTTCAGGTTCAACCGCCGGACGCTCCGCCCGCAGGTGATATTGCGACCGCGCAAGCATACGGCGAGCGCGTAGCCGGGATTACCTTACGCCTGGCAAAATAAAACGTGATCCGAGTCTGTTGCTTTGAAAAGTCGAGTCATTCGACTCGCACAACTGTAACTCGAATGAGACCAAAATTATTCCAATACATCCAGGTGATATCATGCGATCTCGGAGGTCGGACCTAAGCAAGGGGTCGATGTCACCCGGGTTTTGAATCTGCGGCGGGCTTTGATCGGTCATATGAAGTTGAGACGCCGAGTAGGCAGAACCGAGTGGTCAGTTCAGACGACTATACAGCTGGGTTAAGTTATGATTGTCGGAAACGGTGCTAAGTTGGTAAGTCAGCGCGACGGGCGTGTCGACGTGCTGGTAGGTAAAAGGGGAGGGCTTAAAGAAAAGCTTCAAGACCAATTCGACATTTGTTTCGAACAAGCCCAACGAAGATCGCGGATCAGCATCGACAGTTGAAAGTGGCAATGTGGGGACTAGATCTTCGGTATTAAACACTCTCCATGCTGTAGATATGTTTTTGTTAAATTGGTCAGCGAAAATTGGATTGCCGACGCGCGGACCGGAGAACGTATAGACGGTCAGCCGGTCGGGCGTAACTTTTTTGTCACCGATCAATTGAGCGGCAACCAGGTTGGCTAAGGCAGCTCCGAGGCTATGGCCGGTTACAAACAAGCGGTCTGCGTTTCCTTGGTTATCCAAAACTAGTTTCTCAATTGCTGGAAAGATTTGATTATGAAGAAGGAGAAAGCCTGCTGTGGTACTGCCCCAACCGGTAATGAAGGGCGTCGGTCGGATCGACGCATCATCCAGCCATTCCAGTGGTGTCTGGGTACCACGAATGACGACGAAAAGCTGGGTTCCTTTGGAAGCCACAAATCCGAACGGCAGCAGTTGCCCTTTCTCCAGAGCGGAAAAAATCCCATGATTCGTATAACTGCCTTGAATCGCCCATTGTCTGGCAGCGGGCGAAGCTGTTGCTTTTAAGTATTGAACATATGCTTGGTCTATGAGCTGGCCACACGTGACCGCGTCTAGTTTAATAAAATCGGGTGGTAAATACATTCTTG
This sequence comes from Chthoniobacterales bacterium, assembly GCA_035601575.1. Taxonomy (GTDB): domain Bacteria; phylum Verrucomicrobiota; class Verrucomicrobiia; order Chthoniobacterales; family JAFAMB01; genus DASTDH01. Next base: position 2,992 of record DATNNZ010000023.1, on the reverse strand, counting down.
GGAAATGATTGGCCGCCCATTTTGCCTTATGTACCGATAACAGTATATACGTTGAAATGCGTACTCCTGGGGTGGGATGGAGACGTGTCTGCTTCTAGGGTCGAGCGGCTTGCCAGTCGCTTGCTTCCAGGGCAGGAAAGGGTTTCTCGTACTTGCGGCGCCAGCACTTTTCTGAAATACTTAAGGCTTAGTTGCACCCCTTTGACCATCACACCTTTTGCAGCTCGGATCGAAGCGTGACGGTACTTCGCCGCCGCCCGTAGGCGGAAGAACTCCAACTCTCCGAGCGGCATGGCAGTATGGAGCTTACCGGGATCAAATTTAATTACAGTCAGAGCACGGGGACGGTGAATGCGCTGTCCATTCGGCAGAATTTTACTACTGGTGTCGCTGTTCCTGAATGGGTCAAGGGCAAGACCGTCGCCAAAAGTTCGCCGGCAGCGTACTCGATAACCGCCGTGGCAGGCAAAATCATTACCATTCAAGCCAGTTTTGCCGCCGATCCCAGAGCGCCGGCCACGGTAGCTGTTCGCGCTGACGGGGGCGGAGTGTTAGGTGCAATCGATCCAACGACAATCAACATCAGCGGAGGCGCTTCGGTTCCTGAATTCGTCACGCTGACCCTGGCGCATCATCAAATCGGGGCGTCCGGAATTCTAAAGCAAGACATTCAATGGAATTGGTTTTGTAAATCGACCGATGGGACGTGGGTCGCAATGGGCAGTTCCTCGCATCGGGTCTATGTGGTATTAGACACTCCCTTCTTACCTTGGCTACAACCCCCGACACCGGCCGCTTCCGTGACCCAGTTGCCTTGGGTTGACGCTTTGGATCAAGCATGCCTATGGGCCGCAGGAAAACTGAACCCGTTCGATGCGGCTGCAGCAGTTACTCAGGCAGTCAATAGCAACCTAGGGCTTACTTATGACATCTCTCATGGAGCGAGCAAGTACACCCAGGCAGTGAGCTCCACTTCCTGGTTTTTGTGCACGGCCTTTTTGGCATTTATCAACCAACAGCCGGAAGGCAAAGGAAGCGTTGTGAACTGCACTGACTGCGCGACGATCGTGTCGTCATTTGCCAATCTCCTGGGCTGTCAGTTGGCTGCAGCGGTGATGGCCAGTCCCGGAGGATTCCTGTGTAATAAGATCATTGCGATCGGTGGGGGCGCGGTATGGAATTATCCCTTCCCGCCAGCCAACCGGTTTGCGTATCATGAGGTAGCGTGGACGGGTGCATTCAAACATGGGGACCAGATCTTCGATGCTTGTCTCCTGGCGGATCACAGCGGCAATCCCTGGGATTGGACCGATCCGGTTTTGCCTCACATCCCCGCGCTGCCAGTCAATGAGATCTTCACCAACCATGGTATCGTTCCGGATTTGCCTATTCCGACGCCCGTAAGTATGGCGGGATATCGCGAACGGCTCGCACAAAATTCTGCGAAGGGAATTGGGTGTTGCGCGCCAATCGGGCCTTGGCCCAACGCGCGGAGTGGTCGGAGAGGGGTAATTTGATGGAAGGTAGAAGAGGAATAATGGCAGACGAACTATCCTGCGGCACGAGTGGCGACAAGGAGAGATCTCGGATGCACCCTTTCTGCCGCCGCATAACCGGTATAATCTTATGAGCGAATTTCAAGCCATACACGACGCGATCAAAGAGCAGTACGGCTTCAAGGATTGGGGCAAAACCACCGATGGCCATCTTGCAGGGAGAGCGTTAGCTCTCGGCCCACTTCCCAGTGCGGAGAAGGACGAAAATTTCCAGCTCGAAAGACGCGTAGAGCTGCCTGACGACCGTCCGGGATTTGGTGCTTATATCGAATACTATAAGAGCACTTCCGATGAAGGGATCCGTTTTGCCGTGACGGTTTTGCAGAATCAAACTGTTGAACAAGCCCATGAGGAACTTGCGGAGGAGCTATCAAAATCCATGGCTCCCGCTCTGCCGCGAGCAGAGGAAAAGAACATTCATGTTGGGCACATTGCATTCGCGGGTCACGGGGCGACACAGACCGCGGTGAGATTTGTGAGACGGAACCTTTTTATTAAAGTTGAAAGTGTTGGGCCCAAGCATGCTGACGTTAAAGATCTTGCTGAAGCGATTGATAAGCGGATGTTGGCGCATTCAGGCGGACAATGACAGGCCACAAGCTCGCCCAGTTCGTCGGGCCATGCCATTCGATTGAGCTTTCCTCACGTACGTGTTTTGACGTATAGACACTCTCGCTATCGAGGGTTTATCAATCGGGGACGTTTAGCAAAGGCCAGCCACGCCGAGCTCGGTCAATCCAGGGAGGCGTTTCCTATTTGAGCGACTTACTTTCCATCAATCATCGCTAGAAAGAGAAAACCAAAATATGCACGGCTCATTAAACAGACCTTTTCCTCACGGAACATTCTTATTGGGCAAATGCAGGCCAAGTCCATCTTTGGACCGTAAAGTCTTCATTGACGCCATCCCGAACGGCGATATCAATCCCGTGGAGGATCTGGCAAACCGAATTCCGGTACTGCCAAAGCCACCAGCGCCCTGAGCCGTCTTGGGAAACACTGCCGCCGGAGAGTCTATGGCCAAGGGTTATCTACAGATTCCAGATTGGCCGTCCTGGGAGAATCAGGGCGGAGGCATCGCAGTCGCAGATCTTTCGGGTAGCGGGCACCAAGACCTGATTCTGTTGATGGTGGATAACCCGCCCGGTCAAAATAGCGGGCTTTATCGCATCGGCCGCAATCTTGATCCCACGGGGAACGCAACAGGCGGATGGACTCCGTGGCTCAATGTGCCGGACTGGTTTTCTTTCGAGAACCAAGGCGGAGGCGTTGCCATCGCCGACATTGATAAAGACGGCAAGCAAGATCTCGTCGTCTTCATGATCGATAATCCCCCTGGTCAGAATCAAGGGTTCTATCGTGTGGGTAAGGGCTTAGCCCGCTTTTTGCACCGTGTAATGGCTGAGGTGGAGTGAATTCAGCCGGGTAGCCCCTGG
>DATNNZ010000022.1:0-44904 GCA_035601575.1 Chthoniobacterales bacterium | reverse complement strand
AATTTGATTGCGAACATCGAAAGGACTGTCGCTAGAATTCCGGGGCCTAAGCCCGCGAACCAACCACTGAGTACAATCGAGCAGAAAAAAAGCGGCGTTTGAAAGGTTGGCGCTGGAAAAGAGTCTACGAGCTTATGCATCTTGAAGAATGCCGCAGAGACCAGAAGAACAGCGATCGCGTATCGGATCACCGGTAGGGCATGGTGCCGCCAGGATCGAGTTTCCGGGTTCGCGAGGTGCTTCTTTGCTCCGTGGCTTTGCTCGCGCGTGCGCGTAATTTCCGCCTTCAGTTCTGCAACATTCACGTCCGCGATCATAGCAGCACACAACAGCGCCCGATTTCCCAAGTCTTCTTAAACGCCATCGCCCTTGACCTTCTTTCGCTGCCGCGTTGGCCAGATTGCCATCCGGTCCAGCAGCCGGTCACGAATGATCAAGGTGTGAAATAACACCGCGCTAAGGTGGGCTAGAAAGGTCGCGAACAACAAAAAGGCGAGAACGGTATGCGCCTGCCGTAATAACGCGTAAAGCATCGGGTTCGCCGGAAGAATCGGCGGGAGATGGACCGGCCCAGACATCACTATCGGATAGTGGCCGACAGACAACATGCCCCAGCCTACCAGTGGCAGTATCAGCATTAGAGCGTAAAGCAGCTTTTCGGATGAGGAAGCTAGGAAACGCTCCTGGCGAGACATGGTAGGCGGAAAAGGCGGTAGGTTAGTGCATAGCCGGTTGACCAGCCGAATAAGCGCCAGAATTAGAATGGCGATCCCAAGCGGCCGATGGATCGCGACGAGCAGAGAATAGTGCCCCAGTGAGGCCACCATGCCTACGCCGATGAACAACATGGCCAGAAGCATCACGGCCATCAACCAGTGCAGAATCCGCGATTGAATCGCGAATTGGGTGCGAGGTTTCGGTGTACTCATTTTTCGGTCTCCGCGGCTGAGACTGCGCTGGGCTGTTTAGCCTCGCCTTCGCGACGAGTGAACGACTGAGAATACGCGGCAGACCGGGCGCTCAGGAGAGGATCATCAGAACCGGCAATTCCGTCGGGCAAGATCAATGGATCGAAATTGATGTCGCGCGCGGGACTAGTGTCCTCGCTATCAATGCGATCTATGGTCAATGTACCGATGTCGACCTGCTCCCGATCGGGCGGCCAAGGAATCGTGGCATCGTTTGTCGGATCACCCGGCCGGCCGATGCTAATGACCAGACGCCATTGCAAAGGGTGGGCATGTACCGCTGAAATCAAAGCATCGAACAAGTAGTTCTTATCGGCTTTTCCCGGATCCGCGATATCGATGGGAGTGAACGGTTGAACCGGGATCATCGACCAGCGACCCGGGGTTACCACGCCGTCAGCATTGATAAAACGAAACGCGTTTAAACTATTGTAGGTACTGTTCTCGAACCCGGATGAGATGGGTCGATGGTTAATTAGTTCCATCGCCTTGGCTGTTTCCGGATATTGAGCCAGGAACGATTTTAATTTGGCGGGATCGGGCTCACCGGTGGCCGGGTCCAGCGCCGAAGCAATGAGTTGGTCACGGAAAGCTTGAGCACTCCTAACGGGGAACACAGGAATATTATTCATTCCGGTGCGCCATTCTTCGCCGTCAGGCAATTGAAACAGAATCGCCATGCTGCGGACCGTACGTGGTGCATCGGTCACGTATGGTTGTCCACCGGCAAGCGCGAACCTGCCGATCACCGGAACCCGACCAGGACGAAAAATCACCGCCTTTGAGAGTGCAATCCCGCGCCCGTTACTCTCAAAGTATCCGCTGACACAAACGCCTTTCGCGTGATTTCGCCGGAACCCCGGATGCGCTCCATTTACTTTTTCGAAAGTATCGATGATCGCGGCCGGAGTAAGCCTCTTCGGCGTCAACCATCCACCTATATAGAGGAAAAGGCCGGCAATTCCCAACACAATGGCGCCGACTGCGATAAAGCGCGCAACTAGGCTGGTTTTCGGCAATTCCGAAACCGGTATTTGATTCAGATTTAATAGACTCATTTCACGGAGGTAGATGCGTTCACTGTTCGGCTACTCCGGCAAACAATGCGATATCGGAATATGCGGAACCATCGCACAGGTCTCGGAGACGAGCGCACTACCTATTGGGGTGATTTAATCTTACCCGTTCCGAGAATTGAGGATATTACGATCCGGAAGGGTAATCCACAGAGGGACGGATCTTAACATTCGTTGCTCTATTTGGTAACTAGACATCCGTACTGAAGCGGCTAAGCAGTCTTTGTCCGAGTTGCCGTAATCGTTGTCTCAACGTTCTATCTCGATGCGCACTTCCGATCACGGCCGAACAGGTCACCGTCTCGCAGGGCAGCATCTTCGAACCGCGTGTTAATTAGAAACGCTAACAGCTAACACTTGACGATTCGGCAATGCCTCGGTACCCGTCCAGCAGGTGTGAACTCTACTTAAGCCACGCCGCTTCGGTCGGCTGCTATGGCCTATCTATTTAGTTTTGATGTGTCAGTTCCGGTATCCTTATTTCCCATGAAATACACTTTGGGAATAACTGCTCTGCGCCTCGCTTCGGCTTCGAGATCGGCCTCCAATTGGGCAAGCGCCTGCTTGGGCAGAGCACTGCGTACCAATGTCCCTTTGCGGATCCGTCGATCTTTGCTTCGTCGCCAATGATATGGCAACCCCCTTTCACTTGGACGTCGACGACGACGATTAATTTGCCTTCGAGAGTGTGGCCGACCAGATAAGGTTGGATGAAAACATACTCCTCACCAATTACGTCGTAAGCCTTTTTACGCACAGTTAATAGATAGGGTAAATCGCATTGACATCGACATCCAAGAGCATCGAAAGCTTTCTCTTTTTCACGGTAAATTGAGGTGCAAAGATCTGGTAGGACCTACCAGGAACAGCTCGCGAGTTTAAAGGTAGATGCTCTGGGAGCCGTCCGTCAGATTCGGATCGCCGGATGTTCGGAAAACGAGAGGCGGAAGCTAGTCGCTCTGATTCACACCCTAAGAATAGATCAATGTCGACTCAAGCAACAAATCGATAGGATTCGCCGCCCATTCGACCAGATTCGCGTCCTCGCCGCCTATTTAATACCGAGTTCGCTCGCCTTTTTAAAGATTGCAGGCTTTCGCCGCCGTATCCAGCCCGAATGCGCCACCCGGGTTAGGCAGAAGGTCCGGTTTCTCGTTAAAAAGATGACGGGGTTTTGAAAACTCGGCCTGAACCTATCCAATCGGGGACGAGAACCGGGACGAGCGCCCAACTTCGCGACATAAAGGCTTTTTGTGACACTGTTGACGGTAGATCCGCTGTGCTTCTGGCGGGCAGGATGGCTTGCGCGGCGTTCTCAGGGGGGGAGTTTTAATTGCGCTGGTTCGCCCTTGGCTGCTACTTCAGCGCTTGACTCCGGGCTCCAATTCCAAGAGCTCGAACTTTGCTTCAAAAACTTTTCGCCGCTGGGCCTGTATTTCTCGAGACGTATCAAGCCGTTTCAGCTCGTGTTAACGAGCCTTAACCGAAGGGCGAGAAATCAGCCGTCAACAGAGCCAGGACAGAGGCGTCGGCATGAGTATGTGAGTGTGCTACCGGCTCAATCGATGTGTGTGGTGTGGAATACTGGCCGGTACGTATTGGGGATCGCCCGCGATGGCGTGGGAAGGCTGGGACCGCGGTAGAGACAGCGCCATCAGAACCGGGAGCATTACGGCTGCCGCAACCAGAAGCCAGGGTTTGGCGTTGATGCGGGGATGCGTGGTCCAGCGAACCGGAAAACCGGCTCCCGCCTGATCGGCTGTGATCATTGTCCAGCTGCTAAGCGTAAGAATTTTCCAAGTCGCGGTCTGGGTCCCCCACAGATGGAGTGTTTTGTTATCCAGCAGCCGCCATCGGGCTTGTGTAGAAAACTTGCGTGACTCCGTTCCTTTACTCAGGGTGGAGTCGATCAGGGCGGTGCCATCCGAAGCCAGGCGTAGGCTGGTGCGGATACGGCCGTTTTGCTGTGCTAACCGTGATGTCCACTTTCGCACCAGCGCTTTACGTGAGTCGGGTCTTCGGACCAAGCGAATGATCGCCAGGATTGCAAGGGCGAGGGGCCTAGATGAGCATTATTTTGGAGTTCGCTTACGAACGGAAAAATATGCTGTACCCGATTATATTCCGTTAAATATGGATACCCAGCAAAGATATTTCTTCTGGGCCGTCCAGCACCCGAATCAAATTGCTATGGGCTTGCGTAGTCGTTCTAAGTACGATCGGTCTGGCTATCCTCTGTAGAATGCAAATCGACCCGACACTCGTTTCTCGGCTTCGGTCGTCTCTCAACGAGGATGAAGCTATCGGCTTGTTGCGACGCTTCATTGGTACACCGAGTGTCACTGGTGCTGAGGCGACGTTCGCGCAGGTCCTTGCGGATGAACTCAGGTCGCTGGGTGCCGACCAGGTGACGCTTGTGGACTTCGCGCCGGGTCGGCCGAATGTGCGCGGTCTGTTGCGTGGGCAACAAACGGGTGCCAACCCATGCCTGTGAATCATCGGTCATACAGACACCGTACACGTCCGCGGTTGGTCCGAGCACTGGGCCGGAACAGAACGCGAAAATCCTTTCGCATCGAAGGTCGCGAGCTCGATGCAGAGCGTCTTTACGAGCAGGCCATGCGCTCGGCGCACGCCAACGGCTTTGTCCACAACGAGGCGCTTGCTAACGAACTCGCGGCGCGCTTCTATCGGGCACGCGGCTTCGAGAAGATCGCGTATGGTTACTTGCGGGACGCCCGGTACTGCTATCTCCGTTGGGGAGCTACCGGCAAGGTGCGGCAGCTCGACGATTTATATCCGCGCTTGAGGGAGGAAGAGCCAGTGACTGGCCCGATGAGCACCATCGGGACACCGGTCGAACACCTGGATTTGGCCACAGTAATCAAAGTCTTGCAAGCAGTGTCGGGGGAAATGGTACTGGAGAAACTGATCGACGCACTCATGCGCACGGCCATTGAGCATGCGGGCGCTGAGCGCGGCCTGTTAATTCTTCCTCGAGATGTCGAGCAGAGCATCGAGGCGGAAGCCATGACCAGCGGCGACACTATCATCGTGAGGTTACGAGAAGAGTTCATGGCAGAGACTGAGGTGCCAGAGTCAATCATCCATTATGTCGTGCGCACCCAGGAGAGCGTGATGCTCGACGATGCTGCAAGCCACAATGCGTTCTCCGCGGATCCGTACCTGCGTCGACATGACGCCCGTTCAATTCTCTGCCTCCCATTGATCAATCAGGCCAAACTGATCGGCTTGCTTTACCTAGAAAATAACCTGACCCCTCATGTGTTCACACCCACGCGGATCGCGGTGCTGAAACTGCTCGCGTCGCAAGCCGCGATCTCGCTCGAAAATACGCGTCTCTATCGCGATCTGGAGAAACGCGAAGCGAAGATTCGGCGTCTCGTCGATGCCAACATTATGGGGATCTTCATCTGGAACTTTGAAGGCCAGATTATTGAGGCCAATGAAGCGTTTCTCCAGATGGTGAACTACAGCCGTGAAGATCTCGTCTCGGGCCGCCTGAACTGGAAGGACCTGACTCCGCCAGAATGGCGCGACCTTACCGAACGGAATGTAGAACAGATAAAGGCGACTGGGACTCTCCGACCGTACGAGAAGGAATACTTCCGGAGCGACCGCAGCCGGGTGCCCGTTCTCGTTGGCTCCGCCGTCTTCGAAGAAGGTCAGAACGATGGTGTCGCTTTTGTGCTCGATTTGAGCGAACAAAAGCGGGCCGAGGAGGCTCTCCGGCGGAGTCAGGCCTATTTGGCGGAAGCGCAGGCCTAGCTAAGCTAGCCCACGTCACTCGGGTGACAGCGCTGGGAGAGCTGACCGCCTCGATCGCTCATGAAATCAGCCAACCGCTGGCCGCAGTCGTAGCGAATGCCCACGCCAGCCTGCGCTGGCTGTCTGGAGATTCACCGGACCTGGCCCGAAGCCCGTGAAGCGATCCGCCGCATTACTCGCGACGGAAAGCGGGCCGGCGATGTCATCTCACGGATGCGGTCTCTCTTTAAGAAGGCTAGCACGGCAAAGGACCGGTTGGATCTAAACGAGGCCATTGAAGAAGTTGTCATCCTTACAGAGGCTGAAGCGCGCAGAGACAGGGTGGCATTACGAAAGGAACTGGCCGCTGACCTTCCGCCCGTAATGGGCGACAGAGTACAATTACAGCAGGTGGTCGTTAATCTGATCCTGAACGCCATCGAAGCGATGGCCACCGTGGAGGGTCGTGAGCGAGATCTGGTAATCAAGACCCAACTAGGCGAGGGAGATGAGATCCGGGTTGCGGTCCGCGACTCAGGAATCGGGTTTGATCCGGTAAGCGCCGAACGAATCTTTGATGCGTTCCATACCACCAAGCCTGGGGGCCTGGGCCTGGGTCTGTCGATCAGTCGGTCTATTGTGGAAAGTCACGGGGGCCGCCTCTGGGCCGCATCGAACGACGGTCCCAGCGTAACCTTTCAATTTACACTTTTGAGATGTCAATAGCATCGTTGATCACGTATTCGGCTAGACCGTGAGGCGGCGCGGAAATGAGGGTCACGGGACACAAGAACGCGTCGTATCGCTGGAAGTATTCCGCGAATGCGTCCTTGGGGTTCGAGAGATGATTGATCTCAAATCGCGAGGCTTGCTTCTCGCAATCCGAAGCGATTTTCGTGCGGCGCGAAAAATATTGAACGAGCTGGCCATCGCGACGGAATCGGCGGCGTGGTCAAAATCGAATTACCCGTTGTTACGATCGCGGAAGCGACGCGAAAGATCGCAGCCGCGAAAGCGGCCAGGAAGGCACGCGGGTGGCGGAGACGTCTTCGACGGAACGAGGGCAGCGTTTCGTCGGATCTAAATTGCCCACCAAAGCCGGCACCCGGACGGAATAATGAATGTTTTTTAAAAGTGTCCAAGCTGGCGATTTTCGACTTGGACTGTGCGTGCGCAAGTACTTGACTTTCAGTAATCTGCCTCGCATGGATTCGAACCATGACAAAGTGATCCAGAGTCGTTTTGTTCGGCTACGGAAACGGCCCCGCGTATTCGCTGCGCTTGGAAAGGGTCCGATACGAGCAACATTTCACACTGTAGATCGATTCCGAGTTGTCGAGCTGGCCAGAACGGGCGGATATACTCAATGCAGCAAGACTTCAGATACCATCGATCGAAATTTACGCAGGAACAGGCTCGGGCTTACGCTGTGGAAGGAATTGCCGCAATTTCTGGAACGAGCGCGATCGTCGGAGACCTGATTATTGGCGAATCGAATAAAGTAACGAGCCGTGGTTCAACGTGGCGAGTCAGACACGGAACAGCAGTGATTTTAAGCGGAGATAGTTTTGCTTAAGAGACACGCTACGAGAGACTGCGATGGAGGGAGAAAGTGCTTTCTCCCAAAGCCGTTTGCACGTACAGGAAGACTCATTGTTGAGGGAAAAAGGCAACGCGGAACAGCAACAAATGCAGCAACAAAAAATCCCGACTTTATAACTAGCTGAAAGACAATAAGTTATGAATCTAAACATGCGCCCTTTGGAGGCGTTGAAGAATCGTCGAACACCGCGGGATCTGAGCGCTTAATGCCGGTGCCACATCATCCGAGGTTCCTCTCAACTCCATCTGGAAGTGAATTCAGGTGGCGAACCAAACTGTCAAAGTCGATGAGTCGAATCGTTCGACCAGTTCTCCCGGTCTGACGCATTAGACGACTCTTGACAGGTGGCCGAAAGTTGTTAGCCGGTTGCGGTCGGGTCAAGAGATCGAGGCCTGACCGGCTTAAGCCAGTGTATGGACATTTCTGGCCGTAGCGGGGCATCCTGATAAAGACAGGTGCCGATATGTGAGCATCATTCGTGGTGTGTGTCTGCATGCGGGGAAGATAGCGAAACCGATTTCACTCCAGCGCCCGCCGAAAAAAGTTCAATATGTACTAGAGTGACCTAACCTGAGCTGATCTGAGCCACGCATTTTGCGCGAGATGTCCGAAAACGGCTAGCTTATCTCGTCAAATGAATTTTGGAAATTCTTATTCCTCCCGAAACGACTGCGTGAAACCGGCGGACTGTGGGAATCTCTCTAGGCTCATGTCGTCAGGTCGGGAAGCTTGTCGATCGCCGCCCGCAATGTCGCCGCGTCAATGTGCGAGTAAGTCCGGCTGACTGCTGCGCTTTCGTGTCCGATGATTTCTCTGGCGATAACATCGGACGCGCCGCTAGCCTTCAGTGCCGTCGTGCAGTAGTGCCTCAAGCAATGAAAGCCAAGTCCACCACTCTGCCGCCGAGCATTGCGGCCGGCACCTTTCTTTTTATTTTTCCGCGGTTCGACGACTCCAGCGCGGGTCATGAGTCGGTAAAATTTGTTCGAAAGCCCGAATTTTTTTCTAGAACGCAACTCAAAAGCTCTAGGGAACAGCGGGGCGTCGAGCCGATCATTTTTTGCGATCTCAAGAAAATAAGCGTACAAGGGATCGGCGACCGGGATCACCATTTCGCGCCCAGTTTTCTCGCTGGTAAAGCGTAACTCGCGGTTTGCCAAATCGACGTTTTGCCAACAAAGGAGACTCACGTCGCCCAAGCGCAAACCGCCGTACGCGCCGACCAACACCATGCCGCGCCATTCGTTGTCGGCGACGGCTAAAATCCTTCGAAGCTCATCTTCAGTGAATGCGCGGCGTTTCTGCCGGCCCTTGGTTTGCTCGTCTAGTTTTGGAACCCGAGCGGCTTCGTTAACATCGACGAGACCATCCCTGAATGCATCATAGAGCGCGGCTCGGATACAGGCTCGGGCGACGTTGACGCTTACCGGCGAATATTTCTTTGCAAGCGCGTCGCGAAACTTTCCGACTTCCGCGCTTGAGAGATGCGCGAGCCCCAGCTCAGCCCGCGAGCCGAGCCATTTCAGAAATTCGGCAACAATGCCGGAATAACGACGAAACGTAGCATTGGTCGTCTCGCGTTCTTTGCGCTCAAGCCAGCCGTTGAAATATCCGCGTATCGTTTCATCGCGGAGGATGCCACGGTTCGAAATCTGATAAATATCGGCAATAACCTTTCGTGCTTGCCGGTCGGCGAGTAGCCCCATCCGACCCAAGCGTGCGGCTTCCGCGTACCGATCTGCGATTTTCTGAGCGCGGCCTTTGTCGGTTTCTTTAGTGGAGCGTTGGCATCGGCGACCGTCTGGACCGATGAAACAGGCGAACCAATAGCGAGAGTCGGGAAATCGGCGGAGACTTGCCATAGCTCTCAACGCCTACTCTCAACATTTGAGCGTGTCCAGGCATATGTGGGTGTACTCTTTTCTCTATGGAGTAGACGCTTACACTAGGCCAGCTTGATTTTTAGGGGTTCGAGTCCCCTCCCCGGCAATATCCTAGAAACGAAGGAGTTATGCGATTACGATAACACTCCTGCAGGCGTGTTCTTCCGGAGAGTGCGGTTTTGCGCCAGAATGCAAAAAGCTGGCGCGGTGCGTGGCACTAATTCACTGCCCTTTTGCTGCCCTCTGAAATGCACGAGAATGACCATTTTTGGTCCGGAGTTTAGTCCCGAATTCCATACCCTGCAGTCCGGCGGATTCGCTGAACCGATGCGGCCAGTCTGAGAGGGCGAGCGTTTTACGAGGGAGATCGATGGTCTGACATCAGTTTTTCCCGTTTTCGCTCACGGGGTATTGGATCGGTCAGGAAGCCCGAGCCACCGCACCAGCTCAACACCTCGAGATAGCGGCTGAATTCCCGAAGGCCATGAGGCCCATCCCGCGAATCCTAGATTGTGAGGCATCCTAGAGTACAACGATGCCCATAATCGACCAAGGCGGGAGAAATCGTGCAGCTAAGTCGGGCGAGCTCGTCTTAGAAGAAGAGTGATCTCCTTTTATGAAAGCTTTGCGACCAGGCATAGAGCACGCGCAGAAGGAAGTGATATGGCTACACCTACGAGGTGAAGGGGATAGGGAATGGCGGAAGGTACGGTTCACAGGGGTGAAGACGCTGCTACGTTTCTTGGAGGCGGAAGAGTGGGGTTTTGTGGGACTTTTGATTGTGTTTGAAAAGAAAGTCCTATCACCGAGTCGTAGAAAACGGTACGACATCATCCGTTATGCCCTTTAGCCGGGCGCTGGTATGATGCTTTTGACGCTAGCTCTGAAGGTCGTCATGCCGACGCCTCGCTCCGAGCGTTCCTCGGGCATCCGTAGCCCGAGTTCGTTTTCGGTGACCGCCTGACCCGCTTTAATGGTTACGTCGCCCGCAGGCGCGGCAATCGTCTCTTTGGGGGGCCAATGCGTCGGGTTCTGGGACACTTGAACAAACATTGCGACCGACGGCACACCAGCTTTATTCAAGATGAAGAGCATGTAGTACCCAGGCGGAGCGATGTTTGGCGTGGGCGGCTTTTCCACCGTCGACACTCCGTAGGTCGCCTTAAAGCTCAGCCCCAATCACTCTTTGTTCCATATCGAATGAATGCGTGACTGACCCTGTCTGACCAGCACCACCGATTGAACAGCCGGCAAGGTTGTCGTCGTCGGAGCATTCGGCGTTAAAATTCCGAATGTCTCATCATTTTGTGGATCGTTGCAGCCTATGTGCGCGGGCGCACTGGACAGGGTCACTCAGCTTAGACCGGCTCGCCTCGGTCGATGTGATCGAGGATTTGAACGTTCATCGGGAAATCTCGCAAAAGCAGGAGCGATTGCCGAAGTCCCGGCATACTAGAACAATCAAGAGGCCGGAGCAGGCAAAGGTGACAAGACAGATGCCCAGCCAAAGGTACTGCCAAAAGCCGCCTAACTCGAGGACAGTAGTAAAAACAGCGGCAACGTATGAAAGAACCCCGGCTAGAGTAGCCCATGACAATTTCACGAGGATCGCGGAATCGGTCGTTTCGGAACATCGGAAGATAGGTTCCTGTGCTGGAGAGAGGGTCAGTGTGTTTGTTTTCATGGGTAAACCATGACACAGGATGACTAGAACATATCAGTGTATCTGATCATAAGACATCAGAGATACTGATGGAATTTGATTGGTGATCGAGGATCTGAACGTGGCAGTCCCGCAAACAGACTAAAGATCGATCATGCGAGCATTCATGAATGCTTTCACCGAGGTTGAGACAAACGCGCGCGAGATCCTTAAACGGCACGGGAACGCTAACCCACTCCGCCAGGGAACGACAACCTGACGGCGAAAGGTGGGCGCACGCTTTGGACTACAAAAGCGCACGCGTCAATGCGAGCACAAGGCGTGGTTCGCCATCGCCAAAATAATTCTCCTGACGCGATACCACCTTGAAACCAAGCGACCTATACAACCGAAGGGCATTCTTATTCTCGGGATGTGTAACCAGATCGACACGATGGCTCCCTTTGCATTTCTCGAGAATCAGCAACATGGCGGCCCGGGCTATTCCTCGCCGTCGATAGGTCGGATCGACAGCGAGATTGCTCACATAAATGCTCTTGTCTGGTCTTAACGAATACGCCGCAGTTCCTAGAAGCATTTCGCCCATCTTTATAAGATACAACGTATTCTTGTTGATTTCCTCGAGTGCCCCTTGGAGATCGAGGGGCTGGCCGTATATCTTTGGGTCTGCCACTTTACTCTCAAAAGCGACGAGAGTGTCCACGTCCTTAACAGTCGCTAGCTCTAATGCAATTTGCATCAACGTTTCTTTCTTGTTTCCAACATACCGAAACCTGGTTTTTCTCGCTCGACGAGGGTGCCCTCATCAGTGACATACATTTCTTCATCATGAGCCAAGCTTCTTCTATCCCGAGCCGGCGGGAATTTCTGACGATTTGCGGCGGTGTTGGGATCATCTCTAGTTTCTTTGTTGGAGCGCTCTATGCCCTGGCAGCCGCGAGCCCGAACCAGCTGGTCACTTCGGAAATCATTGATCAAGCGGCGGAGCTGGCTGGGATCACGATCTTGCCAGAACAAAAGGAGACGATGTTATCGCAGCTGCGTGATCAGAGAAACAGCATTGCAAAAGTCCGACAGGTTCATCTCGCCAACAATGTGCCACCGGCGTTCCGGTTCGACCCGTTACTCGGATTGGATTGCCGCTTCGGGAACGACTTTCGGATTGAGCGAACGGTCAAGGCGATCAGCCCTGCGTCGGCAATCGTGAACCAGCCTGTCCCGGGCAATTTGGAGGATCTGGCTTTCGCCACGGTTCGAGAGCTTGGCGAATTGATTCGCCAGAAAAAGGTTTCCTCGGTTGCGCTCACCGAAATGTATCTCGCTCGGCTGAAGCGATTCGATGCCAAACTGCATTTTACAATTACCCTGACGGAAGAAAGAGCGAAGGCTCAAGCACAGCAGGCCGACCAAGAAATTGCCAAAGGCAACCATCGCGGGCCCTTGCATGGGATTCCTTGGGGCGCCAAAGATCTGTTGGCGGTGCGAGGATATCCAACCACTTGGGGTGCGGGCGGCTTTGAGACTCAATCGATCGCCGAAGATGCCACGGTAGTGAAACGACTGGATGAGGCAGGCGCCGTGCTCGTTGCGAAATTGACATCAGGAGCTCTCGCGATGGGAGACAAGTGGTTCGGCGGGCGCACACTGAACCCTTGGAACCTCGCTCAAGGCTCCAGTGGCTCGTCGGCCGGACCAGCGGCGGCGACAGGTGCGGGCTGTGTCGCCTTTACGATGGGTTCCGAAACGCTTGGTTCGATATCGTCTCCTTCGACTCGCTGCGGTACCACCGGTTATCGGCCGACATTTGGTTTTGTGCCGCGCACCGGGGCAATGACGCTGGCGTGGACGATGGACAAGCTGGGACCGATCTGTCGCGCGGTGGAAGATTGCGCACTCGTCATGCAGGCGATCTACGGTCCCGATGATTCCGACTTGAGCGTGATTCCAGCACCATTCGTGTGGGATGCCGGCTTCGATTGGAAACAGCTAAAAGTTGCCTATGTGAAGGCGGACTTCGATCTACTACCGGAGCCGGAAAGGCGGCCGGAAGGGTTGAGTGATGCTGAGCTAAAAAAATGGCGCGATAAGCAGCCGGATCGCGATGCCACCTACGAGCGTCAGGTTTATGATCACAAGTATGATATACGAGCTCTCGAACAAATCCGACGACTGGGCGTTGACCCTCGTCCCGTGGACCTTCCCGATCTGCCATTCGATGCTCTGGTCCCGTTGCTGAACGCCGAGGCGGCAGCTGCCTTCGATGACCTCACCTTGTCGGGTCGTGACAAGCTACTCACGGAGCAAGGTCCAGAGGACTGGCCTAATCAGTTTCAAGTGGCGCGTTTCTATCCGGCGGTTGACTACATTCAGGCCAACCGGGTCCGAACTTTGGCCATCCGAGAGATGAAGAAGATCTTCAGCGAATATGATGTTGTCCTCGCCAAAAGCTCCGGCCCACAGCTTACCATCACTAATCTGACCGGACATCCCTCGGTTATTGTACCCTCCGGCTTGCGCAATAGTGACGCGCCCCGGCCTCCATCAATCGATACGGGGGACGATGACAGTATCGGCGGCCCCGGGACACCCCTGAGCATCACCTTCCTGGGCCGGCATTACGAGGACGGCAAGCTCTTGGCGTTCGCCCGTGCGTATCAGGAAGCGACCGGATTTCACCACTCGCATCCGCCCGGCTTCTGATATTCGGAAATGCGGAACGCGGAACCCGGAATGCTAAGCGTCAAATGCGCATTCCGAAATGACGGCGGATTCCTAAAAGAGTGGTAACTGGAGAGCGGCCCCCGGATCCTTACCGTATCTGAATCCGGAGGGCACTTCGGCAGGCGATACTCCTTTTCCCAAGAGCAAATACTTGAATGCAAGGCCCATTGTGCTCGGATGCATCAGGCTTTTGTACTGGCGCAGAAACCGTTGCTGATCTGCCGGCAGCGACCCGGCGCCGGCGAGGCGGTCGATTTCTAAAAGCTGCTGTTCGGCCGCACCTACCATGAAGTGGTGTTGATCCGCGTACCCAAGGATTGCGCATCCCTCATTCGAGGCGGCTTCGGCGATAGCCGAGAAATCGATATGCGCAGTGATATCGATTTCGCCGGGACGCTGTAAAACATCTTTTTGTCGTTGGTGTCGATAATACCCGGTGAGGGTGCCTTGGCTCCTGGCCGGTGAATAGAGTTCGTTCCTCGGAAAGCCGTAATCGATGATGAGAATAAACCCGCGCTGCAAGGCTCGAGCGGCCGATTTTATCCAATCCAATGCTGCAAGATTAACCTCGGTTCGGTAGGGAGTGACCGAAGGGGGTGGTAGCCGTTCCAATTGCCGCATAAGATCCGCGTTCTGGATCGGGCGAAGGACGAAACCGAATGCCTCGTGCTCCGCCTGGACGCGAACCTCATTCCACTTCCCGCCGTCATGTTCTACTAAGTGACAGGGCAACGCATCCAGCAATTCGTTGCAAAAAATGAACCCAGAGAAAGAGTCCAATTGCTCGAGCCGGGAAATCCAATGAACGGGAATCGGCGTTTGGCCGACATGGGCCTTTTGATAGGCGGTTTTTTGGGCTGACGGCTCGACAATCCAATATGTCCATCCGACCGATTTTGGTTCCCCAGCCAGCGCCTTAACTATATCTTTGGCCAATTGAGCCTTCTCCGCCCCTTGCTCCGCGATTTTGAACCGCCCAGGTGCTCCGAGAAGATCAAATAGCTCGACCGCCTGGGCTGCCAAGATCTCTCCGAAAAGATCGCCGACGCTGACGTTAGTAAAAAAGTCACCGGCTCGCCCGATTCGAGTGCGCTCGCTCGAATAGTATCCATGAATCGGGTGGTAGAGCGCTTGCTCCATGAACCAGGCGAATGAGACCGGGCCGCTCTTGCGGATCTGATCGCGGATCAGGTCGGTTAATGGGTTAGGTCCGCTCACTAGTCTTCTTTAGCCTCTTTGGCTGAAAAACTCGAGCGTCTATGGAACGTCGTGAACAACCAGCGAAGGGCGCTTTGCATTTTCGGCGAGTGGTCCCGCTATGCCCTCGGCGCTCCTGCTCGAGACGGTTGGAGCGAAGTGATTCGTGTGCCTATCCGAAACGCGCAGTCGCCATCAGTTTGATTACGAGGGCGCTCGGCAAAAGACCCTAAGGCGACTGCGATTTGCGGCGGGTCTGAATCAATCGCTCCGTTCGGTTTTTCAGGTTGGGCAAGACAAGGTGCTTCGCCGGACAGTCGCCGCTACCGGAGACTGCGGTTGGTGCTATCGTCTTTGCGCTACCCTTTTTTTTTATTTGAACCGACCGAAGGCTGGTGAAAGCTGTCACGCCTGTCGTTTTCTATGACTGAACCGAAAAAGCCCTTTTACCGACGGATCTGGTATATTATTGCCGGCGTTTTGGTCTTGCTGTTCGCCCTGGTTGCAGCGGGCTTTTATTTCGGAGTCATTGTTCGTTACGAAGAAAAGGCAGCCGAGGTCGATTTTAAAAAACTGGACGAAATTGAATCGGCCAGCGTTGTTTACGATCGATACGGGGAGGTTTACGGGAAGATTTTTATTCAGAACCGCGAGCAGGTCAGCCTCGACCAAATTTCTCCGAATCTGGTCAATGCGGTGATTTCCGCGGAAGACAACCGCTTCTACGAGCATAGCGGAATTGATCTGTGGGGAATTTTTCGAGCTGCATTCAAAAACACCCAGGCCGGCCGGATTCGGCAAGGAGCGAGCACGTTGACGCAACAGCTCGCGAGAAACACGTTTGATTTAAAGGACCGGACGTATGATCGCAAGATATTGGAAGTGTTCCTGGCGATGCGAATTGATAAGGCATTGTCCAAGAACAAGATTCTTGAGCTATATCTCAATCGCGTCTATTTCGGAGGCGGTCTGTACGGAGCTGAAGCTGCTGCCCGTGGCTATTTTGGGAAGTCGGCCAAGGACCTGAGTATAGGGGAGTCTGCAATGTTGGCCGGGTTGTTGAAGAGTCCTAACAATCTCTCGCCTTGGCACAGTCAGGAAGCAGCGGTGAATGAGCGAGATTTCGTCCTCGGCCGAATGGTGGAGAACCGCAAAATCACCGAAGAACAGGCGAAGGAAGAGGCAAATAAGCCGCTGGAGGTACGGTCCAAAGGCCAAGTCGTATTTCAGTCCTATCTAATCGACTTTGTTCGGGAGCAAATTCAGGAAGAACTCGATTTAGAGTCCCTGGTAAGTGGTGGCTATAAGATCTACACGACGATTGATCCGGTACTGCAGCGCACCGCAGAAGAGTCTCTACAAAGGGAGCTCCTCCAGGTCGAGAATCGGAGCGATTACCATCATCAGAATTATGCAGATTACACTGAGAAGCTGAAAGACTGGAAAGCGATTCACAAAGAGGGAGGAAATCCTCCTTCTCCCGAGTATCTCCAGGGTGCGGTATTAGCCGTTGACAATCGAACCGGAGGTATTCTCGCGATGGTAGGTGGGCGCGACTACGGACAAAGCCAATACAATCGCACCTACCAATCAAAAAGGCCCGCTGGAACCGCGTTTACTCCTTTCGTTTTTGCGGCTGCATTTAGCAAAGGAATCTTCCCGGGTTCGTTGGCCGATGATTCGGCCTTGGACAACCGTCAAGTAATGATTGGAGGTACCACCGGAATCCTGGGTGAATGGGGAGTGGAACGAGCCGAAAATCGCTACGAAGGACCGATCCCGCTGAGACAAGTGCTCGCCGAATCGAAAAATGCTGCCACCGTCCGAGTCGGTATCGAAACCGGTCTCGATCCGGTGATTAAGCTAGCGAAACAAGCCGGTATCGATGAAGACTTGCGTCCCTTTCCGGCCACGTTTCTAGGAAGCAGCGAAGTCACGCTGGAGGATATAGTGACCGCGTACACGACGTTTCCCGGTGGCGGGACGCGTCCGGAGGGCCTGTTTCTGGTCGATCGAATTGAAACCCAGGATGGAAAAGAAGTGTTCCGCGCTCACCCCAAGCGACAGAACGTGATGGACCCAGGTGCAGCGTACGAAGTCCACTCCTTCCTGACCGATGCGCTGACCTCCGGGACCGGCGCGAAAGCGCAAAAATCGTATGGCCTTAAGGGTTTTCCGGCGGCTGGAAAAACCGGGACTGCTTACAACTTCACGGATGCGTGGTTCGTCGGATATGACAGCGAGATTACCTGTGGGGTTTGGACCGGTTTCGACAAACCACAGATGATCTATCGCGGAGCGTTCGGCAATGATCTCGCTTTGCCGGTCTGGACAGCGATCATGAATGCCTCACTGACCAAGACTCCTCCGAGGGATCTGGGGCGTCCATTCGATCTTAAGAGAGTAGAAGTTTGTTTGAATACCGGATTGCCCGCTTCGCCGGAATGTTCGTTGCTTTCCACGGTCTCTAACGATCCGGACCTGCCGGCGCGGAAAGGAACAATCTTCGAATTCACAACGCCGAAGCAGATGCCCAAAGCACATTGCTGGCTGCATGGCAACGACAGTCGTTCGTTTGTTAAGACTCTGAGAAACCAGGATATTCCACGTGCTACCACTGCCAACGACGTCGCCGTCTTTCCGCCGGTGATGATGCAGGGCCCGACCGTTGTCGGCAACGACCCGTACGATTCAACCAAACCGCGCAAGGATAACGCACAACTCGCTCAAGCCAATCCGTCGCTCACGCCTGCTCCGAAAGCTTTGCCCGTGACGGCGGCACCACCCGAGGTGCGTCGGGCGGAACCGGTCGGACCACTTGATCGACAGTCGGCCCCTCCAAAGGTCGATCTACCGCCGCCGGAGCACGTCGATCTCGGATCCGATCCAACAAACCTGTAGAAGAAATGGGGAATGCGGAATGCGGATTGCGGAATGATAAGTCCCAAGGGCGATGAGGTTCGTTTGATCATTCCGCAATCCGCATTCCCCATTTCTTCTATGGTTTCGTGCGCAGGTAAAGCGCTCTCTTGCCCACGTCAAGGACAGCATCATATGACCAGAGAATATCTGCCCCGATAAGTCCCGCCCACGGCGGCTCTCCTTCCGAATCGGATAGCTCAAAACTGGCGCTACGCACTTTGTATCCGCCCAGATCAAAGCTGCCAAGCTGCAAGCCTTTGGCGGTAACGGAGTATACTCTGGCGTTTTCGAAATGGTGTAGGGGACTGTGCACTTCGGCCTGGGTTATCTCAGACGGGAGCTTCTCGGCGTCGACGACTGACTGTTTGAGGAGGGTTTTGGGGTTTCCTGTATCGATGTAGAAACGGTATTCGGAATTGCCAACTCTGCCGATGACTTCTAAATGGTTCTCCGGGGTAACGGACAGAGGAATATAAGTGAACCCCTCGCGCTCATAAGCTGCCCGAGTCCTGGCTGGATCAACGGTCGGTGCGAGAATGATTTGCTGGCTGACCCAGTCGACGATCGCATTTTGGCGCAGAAGGATATCCATGCCGATCATCCCGTTGCGGTTAAAATCGCCGGACCAACCGGCTGGGAGTGATCCATGGTTCAACTCGCTCAAGCTTTTCGCGGTCAGCCTTGCGCCGCCGGTGGAGAAACTTCCCACCTCCAGACTGCCCGCCTGGATGACCAGCTTGTTCCGCGGATTAATGTCATTGCCCGGATCACGCTCGCTTTCCGGGCCGCGCAACAGACGCAGCGCTTTTGCTGCTTCAAGATCGACTTCCGAGGAAGGTGCGCCGGTATCCAATAACCACCAAGTCGGGGCAGCGTGATTGATCGAAACCGGAGCGAACAAAAAATTTCCGGCGCGAACCAGCGTCGTTGAGTTTTTCTGAACACCAGCAATCGAGAGGAGTGGGTGATGGAAGAGCGCCATTGCCCATACAGCAACAGAGATTCTCCTCATCGGCGGATAGCCGATAGCCGATAGCCTCTAGCCAACTTTAGCCTCCGGCGATCGCAGGAACGATGCTCACTTCATCACCCGGTTTCACGGCCGTCTCGGCCTCTTGGAGAAACCGAATATCTTCGTCATTCACAAACACATTCACGAACCGGCGAATGTTGTTTTGCTCATCGCAAATGCGTTCTTTCAGACCAGGGTAACTTTGTTCCAAATTGTTGATGACATCCCTGATCGTCGCACCCTCGATCTGAACAATTTCCTGGTTCTGGGTTAATTTGCGGAGCGGAGTTGGAATACGGACTGGTACAGGCATAATGGTTAGTTGGTTGCGGCGGTTTGTTCCAGCAATGCTTCAAATTCATGCAGGGAAGGACGAATTACCGCTGGCCGACCGATCTCTCCGGCAACTGCTTCTTGCGTTTTCAAACCGTGGCCGGTGATACACAGAACGATGCTTTCGTCGCGCGGTATGTGCCCAATTTCGATTAATTTTTTGGCGCAGGCGACGGTGACACCGCCAGCAGTTTCTGCGAAGATTCCTTCGGTCTCCGCCAACAAACGGATGCCACCTACAATGTCTCGGTCGGTGCAATCTTCCGCCGTGCCGCCGGTTTCTTGCATCGCTCGGATCGCGTAGTAACCGTCGGCTGGGGTTCCGATAGAAAGCGATTTGGCGATAGTATTCGGTTGGGATACCGGGCGGACCGTATCGGTATTATTCTTGATTGCCGTGCTGATTGGTGAACATCCGGCAGCCTGAGCGCCGTAGATGCTGAATTCAGTGGAATCGACCAGTCCGACTTTAGCGAATTCACGATAAGCCTTATGGACCTTGGTCAATAGCGAACCGCTAGCCATCGGAATGACGGTGTGGCGCGGCAGCCGCCAGCCAAGTTGCTCGGCGATCTCGAAGCCCAGCGTTTTCGAACCTTCGGCGTAGTAGGGCCGCAGATTGACGTTCACGAATCCCCAACCATGGTTGCCTGCGATTTCGGAGCAAAGGCGATTGACCTGGTCATAGGAACCTTCGATCGCCACGACATTGGTTCCGAAAACTAGAGAATTCAAAACTTTGCTGGGTTCCAGGTCGGAAGGTATCAACACGAAGCTACGGAGGCCAGCCGATGCTGCGTGGGCTGCTACCGCGTTGGCCAGGTTGCCAGTCGAAGCGCACGCTACCGTCTGGATACCAAGCTCTTTTGCTCGGCTTAGTGCGACCGAAACGACTCGATCCTTAAATGACAGCGTCGGATAATTTACCGCATCGTTCTTGATGTACAGTTCCCTTACACCGAGCTGTTCCGCCAGCCGTTGGGCACGAATCAGAGGCGTAAACCCAGTGTGCTGGCCAACGGTTGCCTCTCCTTCGATCGGGAGCAATTCGCGGTAACGCCACATCGACCGTGGCCGAGCGCTGATTTTATCGCGCGAGATCCGTTTGGCGATAACCTCGTAATCGTAGGCGGCTTCCAACGGCCCAAAATCGAATTCGCACACGTGGATCGCATCCTTGGCGTATTTGCGACCACATTCGCGGCATTGCAGGTGCGAGAAAAACGGTGACTGATCCATAATAGGGAATAGTTGTTCCTTCCCATCAAGAGTTGCGAGTCGACTACTTTAACGCGCTCTCTCCATCTTTGTCCGGCTTTTCCGGACCTGGAATTGGCACCTGGTCGTCCGACATTCGCCGGACCGGTTGCCGTGGCATCGTAGGGCCAGTCCCTCCGCCACTCTTGATGGAATTGACTGATATTAAAGGAGATTTCGTGTCCGTCAACCTAGAGTTGAATAGATTTTGCCTAAGAGAACCCACATCTGCCCTTGAATCTTTCCCTCAATTAACGCAGCCTTTGGCTTCCCTTCAGGCCCCAAAACCGGGTTCTTGACGGAGAGCAGGCGATTAGAAAATGAATAACTCGGAAGAAACATCGGAGAAATTTTCCCAGAGAGATTTGAAAATCGGACTTGCCGGTCTCGGAATGGCCGCAGTTCTGATTAGCTTATTTCTGCTGCTGATGACTTTCCTCTCTCATCTGGCGGACAGTACGTTTGCGAACAGTTTACCGCGCTAATTCTCGCAATTCGGAGCGGTCTCACGCATCAAGTCCTTGAGAGTACACTAGCCAACCTCGATCGGTCATGCCATCTTAATAGTTCGAGTATCCACGAAGATGTCGGCCAAGCTCCGTGTTTATCCGCCACTCGGTGAACCATTCGATAAGACGATTGCTAACACCGCAACGATCGGTCGTACCGGCGACAATACGGTTCCATTGCCTGGAAATCACGTTTCTCGTCAGCATGCCATCGTCCGTTGTCACAACGCTTACCAATACCAAATCATGGATCTGGGAAGCCGAAACGGCACGTTCGTGAACGATCAGAGGGTCATCATGCCGGTGACTTTGGAGGCGGGTTCTCGAATTCGGATTGCCGATTACGAGTTGGTTTTTGATCAGGATTCAGGTGATGAAGCAGGGGAGCACGTTGATGCGACACTGGCCGCTTTGAGCAGCGACGGAAGTCACGCAGTCCTTTCTGTCGCCATTTTGGTTTGCGATATCCGAGGATTTACACCGATGGCGGAAAAACTTGGCGAACAAAAGATTGCTCACCTGCTCGGTAATTGGTTTCGCGATACGGGGAACATTGTGCATTCCGCCGGTGGTATCATCGATAAATATATCGGCGATGCGCTCCTGGCTTATTGGCCTGCCCGCGACCAGGAAGGTACCGAATCCGCCATTTGTCTGGATTCTTCTCTAGCTATACTCCAGCTTGCGGCCAACCGAACTTGGGGCGAGCCCGACCAGCCATTTCGTGTCGGCATCGCTCTTCACTTCGGCCGAGTGACCAGCAGCAATATCGGGCAAGTCGCGATGCGCGACGCCACGATTATCGGCGATGCGGTAAATACCGCTTTTCGTCTGGAAGGCGTGATGAAATTACTCAACCAAAACCTGGTAATGTCCCAAGACTTTGCCACCGTCCTGCCGGAAGGACGAAATCTGACCGACTTCGGGGAATTCCAGCTAAAAGGGAAAAGTCAGCTTGTGCGGGTGTACGGCCTGGAAGGGTTGGGCTGAAACAGCGAACGACAGCGAATGGCAACGATATGTGTAGCGTTGCCGCCAAATGGTGCGGATCTTTCCCGGTAGCGGCGACTGTCCCAATACGCCCATCGTGTGATGTGTCTTAAGTATTCGCACGAAGCCACTGACCTGCCCCGACCAAAAGGCGCAGTCGCCATCGTGCTGCTTCCAAATGGTGCGGATCTAATGAATGACGTATTCGTTACTAATCGCATTCGAAACCATGAAAACTTTCATGCCCATTGCCTTTATGTGCGGCTCAATCCAGTGCGTGCAGGATTCGTCAACCAACCGGAGGACTGGCTATGGGTACATCCGAAGAGGACAACTGCGTTAAAGGGTTGGGTCAATTGCGCGCAATCCATTTAGCACGATGGCGACTGCGCCTTTTGGTCAGGGTAAGTCGGCAGCTTCGCGCGAATACTTAAGACACATCACACGATGGGCGTATTGGGACAGTCGCCGCTACCGGGAAAGATCCGCACCATTTGGAGGCAGCACACTGCCGTTCGCTGCTAATCCCGCTCTTTACGCGCGAGCACAAAATACGAGGCGAAAAAGCCTGCGATTGTCCAGAGGATCAGGGAGAAATATCCAACAAAGATCGGGCGTGGATTCAACAAGCTGTCGCCGGTGCCCAAACGCTTTCCCTCGGCCGCTCGATGCCATTGATTCATATTTGTGTAGGACACATAATAATTCTCGTCCTTAATCAGATCGCCATCGATCTGCCGGAATAGCAATGAACTGGCATCGCCGATCCTTTGCGCCGCAAAACTAGGCATAATTTGGCTAACAAATAACACCGGCGGGCCCATATCGACGGTTCGAACCGAATATCCGGAAAACAAAATCTGCGGAATCAGAATAAGAGGTACCAACATAACGGCTTGCAACGCTGAGCGCGCGATAGCGGAAATCGTGAGGCCGATACCGGTCGCCGCATACCCAAGTAAGAAAAGCCCAATGAGCTGCCATCCAATCGCTGGTGGCCAGACGCGCCCCCCAATGAGGATGCACGTATACAGGATTAAACTTTGGATATTGGTCAGTGTGCCCATCCAAAGAAATTTGCTCAGTAGATAGCTCCATCGGCTCAGGCCAACCAACCGTTCTCGGCGGTAAATCGGAACTTCTTTCACAATCTCCTGTGCCGAGTTGCTGCACCCAAACCACAGCGTGGCGATATATGCGAAGAACTGGGCTAATGGCGGATTGGAACTCACCCAACAGACGAGAAGCCCGATGATCAATGGCTGACCAATCGCAATCAAAAGGTTCTTTAGGTCGGAACGAAAGATGGTGAATTGCCGCTGTAGCAGAATCGGCAGCGCGAATGCTTGCTTGGCCTTCGCCGCAGGAATTCTCTTTTCGGTCGATTCCAAGTGCTCCGGCAGCGGCGGCGAGGGAACACTGTGTAAAAGTTTGGGATCAATTGTTTGCAGGGCGTCATACAACCCGCTTAATCGGGTCACACCGAATCGAGTGCGTGCGCTCTCGGGTGGGCCCTGAAAGATGACCCGGCCGGCGCTGATGACGGCGATTTGGTCCATCAGGTAAACGTTTTCCATGACGTGTGTGGTACAAATCACGGTGCAACCGGTATCCGCAAGCCGGCGAAGCAACTCCATCAGCTTGAACTCCGCGAATGGATCCAATCCAGAGGTAGGTTCATCCAAAAAGATCAATGGCGGGCGCCGGAGCAACTCGACTCCCACACTCACTCTTTTGCGCTGCCCGCCTGACAGGAGGGCGATCCGCAGGTTTTCGCGTTCCGCCAGACCAAGATTCGTCATCATCTGTCTGACGAGCGTTTCGATTTCGCGTGGAGGCGTGCCACCCGGGAGACGCAATCTCGCGCTGAACGTCAGTGCCTCTTTGACCGTCAATTCTCCGTGAACAATGTCATCCTGGGGAACATAACCGAAGAGTTGCCTGAGCAGATTGAGATTCGAATAAAAGTCGACGTCGTCGACCAGTACTCGGCCTGTGTCCGCCGGGCGGAGTCCGCTCAGCGCATTGAGCAAAGTCGATTTTCCGGAACCGCTTGGTCCGAGGATGCCGATGAATTGGCCCGGTTCAACCACCAATGAAGCATCCTGCAAAATCAGGCTCGAACCGGCCTTGCGGCTAAGGCTTACGGCGATCATTTTGCCGGCCGACACTCGCTGGATCCTCTGGAGGTCGTTTCCGGTAAAAGCGAAATAGAATGGGCCTAGCTGCAGCTGATCGCCGATGACCAGTTGATGCTCGTCAAATCGACGCCCGTTCACAAACGAGCCGGCCCGGCTGTGCAGATCTACTACTCGAAAACCGTTCGAGCCTTCTTCAATTTCGGCGTGGCGGCGGGACACGATCGGGTCATTCAGCTGTACATCCACGTCCGGACTGCGCCCGAAAATCAGTCTGTCCGATAACGGTACACTTTGAACTACGCGTTTGCGAAAAATGATGGTTCCCGGGATCCCGAGCGGTTCGGCGGCGTTTGGATCGGGTCCAACGCTTTGTCCAAAACCCAAGGTGACTGGGCCCAGTATAATTTGATCTCCGAATTTGAGAGGAGTTTTCTCGTTGATTCGGACACTATTGACGATCGTGCCGCGCTGGCTGCCGAGGTCCTCAATCGCCCATGAACTGGTTTCCAGCGTGAGTTGGCAATGACGACGAGATATCTCCGGATGGTTCAAAACGATGTCGGCTTCCGCCGCCCGCCCGATTACCATGATCGGTTTTCGAAGCGGTTCGCGCCGGGAAGGGAGGCCGGAAAGGATGGTAATGTCGGTGTCCAGAGTCCCCTAGGTAAGCGAACCAGAAGAAAAAATTCAACTTTGAACCGAAAAACGGGAACCTGCATTTTTCGCAAATCCTGAGAGATTTTATGAAAATGCAGGCTGAAACAGTACTGATTACAGGAGCAAATCGGGGGATTGGACTAGCACTGAGCGAAGCGCTTTTGCGAAAGGGTTACGTGGTCATAGCGGGTTGTCGACATCCGGAAGCGGCGACAGATTTGCAACGACTGGCCGCTTCCCAAACTGGTCAGGTTGATGTCGTTTTGCTGGACGTGAATTCGGATGAGCTTGTGGCGGCCGCCGTCGCGAACGTCCGAAAAGTGAGGAATCGACTGGATGTTATCGTAAACAATGCGGGCTTAATGCCAGAGCAAGGCAATGAATCAATCGCCAATTTGCCGCTGGCGCTTCTTCGAGACGCATTTGAGACCAACGTAATCGGGTGTGCCCGAATCATCCGCGCTTTTCTCCCCTTGCTCCGTGGAGGTCATCGACCGCGCATCCTGAACGTTTCTTCCGGGTTAGGCTCGATCTCGACGCGGGACGACGCGAGCTATTACGCTTACGCTGTATCCAAGGCCGCCTCGAATATGTTAACGCGTTCGATCGCTTTTGAACTCATTGCCGAAGGCATCACTACCGCGGCGATTTCACCGGGCTGGGTCCGAACCGATATGGGTGGCTCGGACGCGCCGCTCTCGCCGGAGGAATCCGCGCATTCCTTAGTTCAGGCAATCCAGACACTTAGCCCGGAATTGAACGGTCAGTTTCTCGACCGGTTCGGTAAGCCCGGGGAATACCCTTGGTAAGTCAGCGGCAAACCGCCAATCGGTGAGTTATAGAGAGCCGTCAGAGAACTACGGCAACGCAAAGCATACTACCGTTGCTGCATTCCTGCCCTGGCGGGGTTTGTAAGTCTGTGATCCATAGCCCCTGACGGAACAGTACCCGTCGACCAAAACTGGGGCCGAGGCAAACTGAAAGAAAATGCGGATTGCGGAATGGTATCCGGGGCCTACCACGAGAGTGAGATTCTTGTGGCCAGCGGGCGAACTTCCAAATTGCAGTGCCGACCAGTTCCGCAATCCGCGATTCGCAATCCGCATTTTCTGCCACTTGATTTTCGCGAGCATCGGCCGTTAATGAGCCAACTTCGTTTTTTGATGCCACCTTTGGTGATTGCAATCTTCCGATAATGGTCCGTTTTCTCTTAATTGTCGCGATGACCTGCGCCGTCGGCGCGGCCGGCCTAGGTTTTTTTAATCGGGAGAAGGTGACAAGACTTACCGCCGATGCCGCCGCAGAAAAAGAGCGCTCTAATAAGCTGCAGGCTCTGAGCGATGATCTCCAGCAAAAGCTACTGCAAGCGGAAGAAAAAATCGCGGATCAAGAGCGAGTAGCTCAACAGGAGCATGACAACTGGAATTCGGAGGTGAGCGCCGCGAAGGCCAAGGTGGATCAGCTCACCGAGCAGCTGAATCAACGAGAGAATGAAATAAAAGGACTCACCACGGCAATAGCCGATGCGAACCGCAACCTTGACCAGAAAAAGCGAGCCGAGGATGATCGCCAATTACTCGCCAACCGTTTGATCAACGTAGAAACTGAACTGAATCAGTTGCGGGTGATAGCGGCCGAAAAGGATAAGAATAAGATCCCGCCTGTGCTGCACGGTACCATCCTTTCCATGAACCGGGAAGCCCAGGCCTTGACCGTGAGCCTTGGGAGCGATCTCGGACTCACAACGAAGTCTCATCTGAAGGTGGAGAAAAATAGCGAAACCATCAGCGAGCTCAGAGTCGTCTCGGTCGATAAAAATAGCTGTACGGCCGAGTTTTTATCTAATGGACCCGAGAATTTTGCGCGTGTATCAGTAGGCGATCCGGTTGTTTTTACGAAGCGATGAAAGGTTATTTGTTGTTTACTCTGTTTGCATTCACGCTCTTGGCGGGCTGCCAATCCGATGACCAAGCCAGTACTGATCATTCGACGCAAAAACCGCGATTCGGCCAGGAGCAGAGCACAATCCCATGGAATAAGCCCGAGCAGTGGGAAAACGGTGGAGCGCTTGGCTCTATGCCTGGGATCGGTGGCCCTGGTTCTGCCGGACCTGGTTATTAGTAAGGAGCCTTGCGATTCCTGGTTTTTCGCGGAGGGGCGCTGGGAGATGTTCTGTTGACGCTCCCAGTTTTGCGAACCTTGCGCGAAAGCGACATTTCTGCGTTCGTCGAATTGGTTGCCCCGTTTCCGGCCGCTTTGCTTGCTCCATACGGAGGTGCGCACTCCGTGCACAACCTAAGTTCAACGACATTCCTATCCCTGTTTACGGACGACAGTAGCTTGGACGAGGCATTACGCGGGAAACTGCACAACGTGGATTGCGTCATCAGCTATTTGTCCGATCCGAAAGGAATGGTAAGCGCGAAGATCGAGAGTTGTGGTTGCCGGCTTATTTCGGGATCATTTCGACTCGACGAACGACGATTGCCAGCGCCGATCCAACTCGCTCAACCGATTGGAGAGCTCGGCTTGGCGATGGTCGATCCGGTTCCGCGCCTTTTTCTAAAGCGTCAATGCGTTTCCGGTACGCGAGCGGTTTTTCACGTCGGTAGCGGCTCTCCGGCGAAAAATTGGCCGGTACCTTGTTGGAGCGCTCTGGCGGCCAAGTTGGAGGAGCAATTCGATGAATTGTTGCTTGTCTCGGGCGAAGCAGATGAGATGGCGACCGCTGAATTTGTTCGAACCTTTCGAAGCTCGAAGCTGCGCGTGCGCTCGAATCTATCGATTTTGGATCTGGCCCACGAACTGGCCGCCGGGAATCTCTTCATCGGGCATGATACAGGAGTAACTCATATTGCTGCTGCGCTTGCCGTACCGACAATTGCCCTCTTTGGGCCAACAGATCCGATGATTTGGTGCCCGCTGGGGGAGCATGTGACGATGGTTCCAAGCAGAGATGGTAAGATGGCCAGTATTACGTTAGAGGAGGCCTGGAATGCCGTCGAAACAGCGCTTGGTCGCCTGCCTAAGTTTCAACCCGTGCGTTGACGAGCTTGTGCGTTCACCGAACTACGTTGGCAGTCGTGCCCTTGGCGTGCACAACGGCGAACCTTGCCTACGGCTTGCTTAGCCAAACGCGGTTTCGCTCGATTTCTGCGCCTCGGCTAAGAAAGAAATCTTTGAGCTCAGGAGTGTAGCGACCGTACGGCTCTGGATTGAGCGCAAGGGTGACGCGGCCGCCTGGGGTCAGATGATGCTTGTTGAGATCATCCAAAAAAAATTCCCATTCTTTCGGGCTCCAAACCCTTTCGCTGCCATGCCCATTAAAGCAGATGGCAAAAGCGGTGATTAAGTCGAATTTACGCGAGAGGTTGGGCAGCGGTTTGAACTGTTCGATCCGCCAGACCACGCGCTCCAGACCGAGCAGCTCAAACATTTCACCGTAGAAAAGCGGCTCAGCGAGGTCGAGGCCGAACACCTCGTGTCCCAGCTGCTTGAGAACGAAAAGAAAATAGCCGGCTCCGCTTCCAATATCGAGAATCTTCAGTTTCGGATCTCGATCCAGTCGAAGTGAACGTACATGCTGGACTGCATTTTCGATCCAATGTTCGACGTTCGTATACTTTGGCCACGCCTTGGCCTCGCCCGGCACACGATATTTCTCGCAAAGGGCGTCGAGTTTTGCCCGGTCGACGTCTCGCAGCAGCTCTTCGACCCTGAGGGGGTGTTGCCAACGATGGTATCGGTCTACGCCGCTCGCCCAAGCTTCGCCGGAAGTAAGTTTTTGAAGTTTACGACTCAAATTCATAGCGGAGTTTGCTAGGAATGAGACGGTCGGGTCGAATGAGCAGCGAGCGATGAGCCGTCGACCTTGGCTCTCGGCGCTTGTGACGGTGATAACCGACTCAGCGCCAACCGGTAGGCACCGAACACTCTCTCTCGGAAATGATCCCAAGTGAACTGCTGAACCACTCGTGATCGTCCAGCGGCGCCATAACTGCGAACCAAATCGGGCCGGTCGTACAATTGTCGAATGGCGCGCGCCAGTGCCCCTACATCGTTGGGCGGAACAATCAATCCGTTGAGACCGTCTACAACGACATCCCCGGCTTCCCGCGTTGTGATCTGTGCCAATCCGCATGCCGCCGCTTCATAAGTTGTTTTGGCACTTCCTTCCAAAGAGGAGGGGAAGACATGAACGGAACCTGCTCGATACACGTTTTCCACGTCCTTCGTGAATCCAAGCACCTTTACATCGGCCGGCAGGTCATTCAGATAGGATTTGATTTCGTCATGGGGATGCCCGGCCAGCCAGAGTTCAGCGTTTCGCAATTTCAGTGTTTTCCATGCCTCCACCAGCGTGTGCACCCCTTTCCGCTTAATCAGAGCACCAACAAAAACCGCGCGAAACAGCGGCGGCGATGGCCCGGGCTGAAACCGGCTCACGTCCACTCCTTGCGGCATGCTGTAAAGCTTTTCGTTTGGAAATCCGAGCACTCTAAAGGTATCCGCCGCTTTCTCCGACTCGACCAGAATCAAATCCGCTAGTTCATACTCCTCCAAAGTCTCTTGCCGGCTAATGAGCAGACTATTGAGCCAGCGTTGCGGAATCGGAGCATTCTCCATCGCGATTTCATGTTCCGTTTTTGGCGGAAGCACTTTTCCTTTTTGGCGGTGCCAAGTGGGGATTTCCAGCAGCGAAGGAATTCCGAGCGTTTTTGCCGCTCGAAGGCCGCTCAATGCCGAGCCAGACCAAGCGTGAAAAAGATCAAAGCGGCCGGTCCGAAGAAATTGGGCGGAGACGCGGTCGGTCGCGCGCTTCTTTGCCGCGTAGTAATATTTGCTTTCCAGATTCGACAAGAGCCGGATGGGGTGAAACCGGAGCGTTTTCATTTTGCGCCGATCGATATCCGGAGCATGGACGCCGAAGGATATCGCCTTGCCCAGGTAAGGCTGGATGCCTCGAATCGTTTCAAGTGCCACTAAATCGAGGCCAATACCGCCGATGCGAGCTGAGATCGCGTAGAGGACGCTACGGGGCAAACCTTCCTGCAACATAATTATCAAGTAGACAACTCATCCGTTAGAGCGGGCTAAAAGTTTAATCGAGCTGGCTATCTATGACACGACTGAAGCCGGCTCTCCGTAAGAATATTAGATACAATGACCAGAATTAGCGAACGTTTCGACGAAAAATAGGCGCGAATTACTGTTGCGGCTGTTTTGTGATTTGTCATCTTTATTCGGCTAATCCTGTCTAAGCGGCTGAACGAGAACGCCCATTCTTAATGCCCAAGACACGGGCCAAAAAAGGGGCAGTTCGGCTAATCCGACTCATCGCTACTTCTTCGGGAGTACCAGTTGCCACAACAAAACCGCCCTCTGCTCCAGCTTCGGGACCGATATCCACGATGTAGTCGGCTTCGGCAATCACATCTAGGTTGTGTTCTATTACTACCACCGAATTTCCCTCATCCACGAGCCGGTGCAGCACCTCCAGTAGCAGCTGGACGTCGGCCATATGTAGTCCAATGGTCGGTTCTTCCAGCAAGTAGAGCGTCGACTTTGGATCCCGGTTCTTTCGAATCCGTTCGTAACGGTCTCTCGCTGAGCCGGCCCTGAGTTCACTTACGAGCTTCAATCTCTGTGCCTCACCGCCGCTCAACGTAGGGCTTGGCTGGCCGAGTTGCAGGTAGCCGAGACCGGTTTCAACCAGGAGCTGAAGCGGGTGATAGATCCGTGGTTGTGCGCGGAAGAATTCCGCCGCTTCCTCGATCGTCATCTCTAGAATATCACCGATGCTGCGTCCGTTGAATTCAACGGTGAGTGTCTGGGCATTGAATCGCTTGCCGCGGCAACTGTCACACAGAACATAACTCGAGGGGAGAAAGTTCATCTCGAGCTTCACTAATCCCTGGCCGGCGCAAACTTCGCATCTGCCGCCTACGGTGTTGAACGAAAAACGGCTCGGGTCATAGCCACGGATGCGCGATTCCGGTAGTTGAGCGAATTGCTTCCGGATTTCATCAAATATCTTTACATATGTTGCTGGAATCGAGCGCGAGGTCTTACCGATCGGCGACTGGTCGACCTCATATACCGCGGACAGAAACTCGGTGCCGCTAATCTTTTTCCAGTCGCCCGATCCATTCGTCCGTTTTCGCGCCCAAGATTGCTGAACTGCGGGCAATAAAACCGATCGCATCAGCGTGCTTTTTCCCGACCCGGAAACTCCCGTGATAGCGGTGAGACGTCCAATCGGAAATGAAACGTCGATTTCCTTTAAGTTATTTGCGCGAGCCCCCTTGATCTCGATCCAAGGGACGTGGGCGACCGGTCGGCGTGCCCTGGATGGATGGAGCATGGGACTACGAAGGTACCGTCCGGTTACCGAATCGCCATGGCGTTGGAGTTCTTCGATCGGTCCGCAAGCGATGACCTTGCCGCCATGCCGTCCGGCTCCCGGACCAAGGTCGACGATGAGATCGGCGCGACGCATCGTATCCTCGTCATGTTCGACTACCACCAGAGTGTTTCCTTTTTCCTTGAGAGCATCGAGCGTTTCCAGCAGTCGGAGGTTATCCCGGGGATGCAAACCGATCGTCGGTTCATCCAAGACGTAGAGCACACCGCGGAGATTCGATCCGAGCTGGGCCGCCAACCGGATCCGTTGAGACTCGCCGCCGCTCAGCGTGGTGGCTGCTCGACTGAGTGCCAAGTATTCCAGCCCAACCCGTTGCATGAACAAGAGCCGCTGCTTGATTTCGGTCAAAATCGTATCGGCAATCGCCTTTTCTTGCCCGGAGAATTTGAGTCGGGCGAGCTTATCCAGCGCTTGTGTCACCGAGTAACCAGATAGCTGTTCCAACGTTTGGCCGCGGACCCGCACTGCACGCGCGACTTCGTTAAGGCGTGATCCTTTGCAGGTGGGACACGGCTGCTTTTCGGCTTCGTCTATCCAGTCGCTGCGCCGCTCGGCATTGAGCTCTGCTTCCAATACTGATTCGGCTCGCGAGTCTTCGGCGGAAAATGGCAAAATATAACCGAATCCATGGCAATGGTCGCACCAACCGTGTGGCGAATTGAAAGAGAAGAGTCGGGGGTCCAATTCCTCGAACGCGCGACCACAAGACGGACAGGTCATTTCGCTGCTCAGAACGGTGCGCACACCCTTCTTTGTCGCCAGGAAAGCAGATCCGTTTCCTACGCGTAGAGCGTCTTTCACCCATTCCGCGATTTGCGGCGCATCGGTCTTCCGCAAGTCCGCAATTACGACTTCGATCGAATGTTCGCGGAATCTTTCCAATTTCGGAAAATCCGCGATCGCATAGCGTTGTTGGTCAACGAATAGATGAGTGTATCCTTCTCGAGCGGCCCAGGTTGCGACTTCCTTATGAAATCCCTTTCTCGCTTTGACAACCGGAGCCAATAGAGAGACCGGGCCCTGTTCTAAGCGCTCCTTTACCTGTTTGGTAATGGCCGACTGGCTTTGTTTCGTCACGGCCACGTCGCACTTCGGACAATATTGGGTGCCCAACTTAGCAAATAAAAGGCGGAAAAAGTGGTAAACCTCGGTAACCGTAGCGACCGTTGATTTGCCTCCTCCGGACGTTAGCCGCTGCTCGATGGCTACGCTCGGTGGCAATCCCTCGACATGGTCGACATCGGGACGCTCCATCTGTTCGACGAATTGACGTGCATAGGTCGACATGCTGTCGAGAAACCGGCGTTGTCCCTCCGCAAAGAGAATGTCGAATGCGAGACTCGATTTACCGGACCCGCTAAGCCCGGTAATCACAATCATTTGCTCGCGCGGTAACTCGATCGACAAGTTTTTTAGGTTATGATGCCGAGCACCAACGATTGAAATACCTGGGTGTGTGATGATCGCTCGATGGTCGGCAACCCGGCTGGCCGGTGCGCTTCGGGTCCGCGCAGCTAATCGCTCACGCAAAAACGCTCCGGTGTGCGAACCGGTGACTTGGGCCACCCGCTCCGGTGGGCCCTCCGCGACGAGCAAGCCTCCGTTTACACCAGCCTCGGGGCCCAAATCGATTACGTAGTCGGCGGCCTGGACCACCTCCAGATTGTGTTCAATCACCAGCACGCTGTTTCCGCACTCAACCAACTGATTGAACACGGCCAGAAGCGGTGGAATGTCGTCAAAATGCAATCCGGAGGTAGGCTCGTCGAAAATCAAAAGCGCATGCCGGTCGGCGCGACTATTCTCCGTCAAATGTCCGACCAGCTTTAGTCGCTGCGATTCACCGCCGGAAAGAACATTGACCGGCTGACCAAGCCGAAGGTAACCAAGCCCGACCTCGTTCAGCAGAGTGAGCGGGTGCAGCATTTTCGTCGGAACATCGGCCTTTGCGGTCAGAAAAGTAATCGCCTCGGTTACCGTCATCTCGAGGAAATCATGAATCGATTTACCGCTGACTTTTATCTCGAGCACGTGCGGTTGGTAGCGTTTGCCTTCGCAGTCAACGCACCGGATGAACTGGTCGCTGAGAAACTGCATCTCCACTTTTTCATAGCCGAGACCACCGCAGCGTTCGCAGCGTCCTGCTCCCGAGTTAAAGGAAAATGCGCCGGTGGTCAGTCCGGCTGCCTTGGCGCTCGGCTGGGAAGCAAAGAGTTCGCGGATTTGGTCAAACACTCCGACATATACCGCCGGAGTCGAACGCGGCGTGCGCGCCAGCGGCGATTGATCGACCAAAATAACATCGTCAATCAGATGGCCACCGATTAAACGCGCGCATATTCCGGGAGCTTCCTCACCAGAGCGCCCTTTTAGGGCCAGCAAATTTTGGTACAACACTTGTTGGACCAGCGTGCTCTTCCCCGAGCCGGAAACCCCAGTGACACAACAAAAAACCCCCAACGGAAACCGAACCGTTAAGTTTTTCAGATTATGCTCGGCCGCGCCCACTACTTCGATGAACCGCTTTGGTCGTCGCCGGCTCAGTGGAGTCGCAATCTTTTTTCTTCCGGTCAGATACGCAGCGGTCAAAGAATCGGGCAGCGCGTTCTCGATCTGTTCAAGGGGCCCTTGAAAAACCAATCGACCTCCGTGCTCGCCTCGACCCGGCCCGATCTCGATCAACGAGTCGGCCGCGCGAATGACAGCCTCTTCGTGCTCAACTACAAGCAGCGTGTTGCCTTTGTCACGCAGCCCGTGGAGTACTGCAACTAGCCGATCGATATCCCGCGGATGAAGTCCAACGCTAGGTTCATCGAGCACGAATAGAGTGCTCACCAGTGACGCGCCGAGACAAGTAGTCAGATTCACTCGTTGTAACTCGCCGCCGGAAAGAGAGCGAGTAGGTCGATCGAGCGTTAGGTATCCGAGTCCGACATCAACGAGGTAACGCAGCCGGGCGACGATCTGTGTGCGTAGCAGCTCTGTCGCGCTGTCTCCGATAGCGATAGCTACGGTAGTCAGGTTGTCGATGAGTTCTTCCAGCGGCAGTTGCTGAAGTTGCGGCAGCGTTAACTGTTGGCTCTTTGCTAAAATCCGAAAATTGAGGGTTTCGGGCTTGAATCGAGTGCCGCTGCAGGCCCGGCACAGCGTATATGTCCGGTAGCGGCTGAGAAACACGCGAACGTGCATCTTGTAGGATCGCGATTCCATCCAATCGAAGAACCCGCGCACGCCATACCAGCGTCCGCTTTCCCATACTTCTTCCGCCGAAGTGTCGGGTTTGATTTCTCCTTCGATTACCCATTGCTGATCAGCCTCCGCGAGATCCTGGAACGGCGAGTGAATATCGATTTCGCGTTGAATCGCGTTCCGAATGAGATCGCGCTGGCACTCCTGCATCTGGGCGGTCTGGAATGGCTTAATGACTCCGCCGGCCAAGCTCAGCCGCCGATCGGGGAGGGCGCGATTGAGGTCGATCCCGATGGTGCGTCCAAATCCGCGACAATCTGGACAAGCGCCGACCGGATTGTTAAACGAGAACAGACCGGGAGAAGGTGGGCGAATGTCGATATCGCAATACGGACAATGCCAGCCGGTCGAATACTTATGATCGACACTCGATTCCAGCTCGACGATCGTGAGCTTTTCTTTGCCATACCGGAGAGCCTGCTCAATTGCCTCGGTCAGACGCGATAACACGCCGGTAGCATCGATCGTCAGCCGGTCTTGAATGATTGTAACCAGCCCGGGCAACCGGTCGATGGTGGGAGCCACGTCGGTCCGAACCATGGCCCGATTCAGCCAAACCCGTAGAAAACCTTGGGAGTGAAGAAACTGAAAGAAATCGGACGGGGCAGTCCCCGGGGGGGCTGGTACGCCGAAGCAGACCAGCGCGCGTTTTCCGTGAAGCATTTTGATCGTCTTTTCCGCAATGCTTTGGGCAGACTCGCAGACGATTTCGCGCTGGCATTCCGGACAGAATGCGCGTGCCAGCCGCGGCATGAACAGTTTCAGGTAATCATTGATCTCGGTCATTGTTCCGACGGTTGAGCGGGTAGTGCGCACGCGGTTCGCTTGTTCGATTGCGATCGCGGGTGGAATGCCCCGGATCTCATCGACCTGCGGCTTATCCATCCGCTCAAGAAATTGCCGGGTATAGGGACTGAACGTCTCGACGTAACGCCGTTGTCCCTCCGCATAAATTGTGTCGAACGCCAAACTCGATTTTCCGCTACCGCTTGGTCCGGTAACGACGTGGAGTTTGTTCAGCTCCAGATCCAAGTCGATGCCCTGCAGATTGTTCTGGCGCGCGCCACGAATGACGATCGCACGGGGATCTGAGGCAACGAATTTCGACATAAGACGCGAAATCTAGTACGGCCGGCTAACGGTTGCTAGCGCGGCCTTATGTTCAGCAGGGATCGGCTGCCAATTTCGGTCAAGTTGTCCGCTATGCTTACCCACGGACGAAATTTCGTCGGACAGAGCTTCCGGTCCCCTAAGCACAACGTAGGCCGGACTACTGACAGCAGTATGTCAGGAGGGTTAGCGAATTCATGGCGGCCTTCAGCGTTCCCACTTTTTTGTGCATTCAGCGAACTATCGGGCGCAATCAAGCGCGAATGGGTCCTCTTCGCCGAGAATCAGCTGCCATCTCCAAAGGAGTCATTACCCTCCTTGGATACGGTGCAAGCCGAAGCACGGAAAGGCCAGCTACTGAGCAGCGGCTCGAGCGGGGTTTCGGTCAGCTCGAGCAATCTTTATGAAAATGCGGATTAGATTTCGCTAGTCGGAAGACCGAACGAAGTTTCGTCCTGCTTAGTCGCAAATTCGTCAGCGAGGTACTGCTCTGCTTCCGTGAGATCGAATTGGTCGATCAAGAAAAACTGGTGTCGACGGCCTTGCTTAAGTTCTCCAATCAGAAGTGGGTCTAAAGCGCGTGGCGTTGGATCCCGAAGAAGCGTGCTTTTCCATCGGCGCTGCTGGTCAACTATGAGGTAGAGATTGTCGAAGGAGTCTTTGGCGGCGCGCGCTTTTTCCCGGGTTGCTTGCGGAAGAATTCCGTCAAATTCAGCGGTGATAACTAGTTTCTTCCAAGGGCAAATGCGATTGAGCAGCATCTCGCCTAGCAGGTAGGTAAGAAATGCACCCAGGATCCATCCTCCTACCAGAACGAAGAATACAGAGGGACCGGTCAACACCGTGGTGTGGGAGAAGAGATAAGCCAAAACTGGGAAGATCCCCACGATTGCAGAGGTACGGATTGCTGCCCGTTCGC
Organism: Chthoniobacterales bacterium; assembly: GCA_035601575.1. GTDB lineage: Bacteria > Verrucomicrobiota > Verrucomicrobiia > Chthoniobacterales > JAFAMB01 > DASTDH01. Next base: position 8,502 of record DATNNZ010000022.1, on the reverse strand, counting down.
CTTTCATTCTGGGCTCATTGATCTTTCTTACGAAATCCTGGGTCTTCTGAATTGGAATGTACCCAGGGAGGCTGCGGGGCCGGGCGGTCGCGGGACCGGAATCCATCGTGATATCGTAAGCGACTTGGTGGCTGCCTTCGAGGTCGAATACTGCGAAGATCGGTAGCTCAGCACCGGTAGTTTCGTCTCGATAGGTCTGGAGAAGGCCATTTGGATTGAACTTCTGGAGGTGAAGCAGCGTTTTTGGCGATTTCGCCAGGAGGGCTTTCCCCTGCTCGCACTCTTTTTCCAAGGCAAAGAGGTAAGGGGTCCTTTTGCTCTCCACGGTAGCAGGCCGGCAATAATTCTGCCGGAGCAGTTTGAGGTTCTGGCTCATAGGCTTTCCGGGTTGAAATTTGTTTTCCCTTAAGATCCTTGCTCTGCGAAGGTCTCTAGGGGGGAGATTATACGCTTCTTGATTTTCGCTGAGATCCCGGTAGCGCGCAACTGCCCCTCTACATTTCAGGTCGTTTTTTTTTGAGACGTGCGCGGCCGCATATCGGACGCCATTAAGCGCCTTCCTGAAGATAATCCGCGCAAGCGTTTCCGATCGACGTCCTTGTAGGTGCGTCATGCTCGAAGGCGAGGATTACGAAATCGGCTGCCGGTAAAAAACCGGCTTCGTCGCACTCGAGAGATAGAGTGGGTGGCGAGGTGAGCCATCTTTGTTGGTGCCAAAACATCGAAGGTCGCGCCGGCCCAATTGAGCGAGCAGGCGCATGACTTCCTGGCCCCGGTTTTGGTGACGGCCGTCAGTCCCCCAGGCAACAAAAATCGTTGGAATCAGGGTGGCGATCCGCCGGATATGAGAATCGGTATCGGGCCCCACTGGGTCAGGGTGGTGTTTCAATGCCTTCCGGTTAGTCGATACCAATCCAAACAGATTTACCATATAAAAGGCGTTGAACCCCGCGGCGCCGCTAAAGGATCGGATTCGGGCAAGGGTGTTATCGAGCCCAGACTCATCCGCTATCGACGGATTCAGCGCAATCCACATACAGTGCCGGTCTATTAACCCCGGTTCCAAACGGTGAACCAGGAGGTAGCGATACTTCCGGTCCGCAGAAAAGACGCAATGGTTCATGATCGACCCGCATGCAGTAAATCAGAAATCTGTCTATCTGCGACAGATTGATTCGGGCGGTTTGTAACCGTGGATTCTCAGGTCCCACATCTGAGCGTTGATGGCGGCGAGGAATAAAAGTCGCTGGCTGCGGTATCCTATAAGGCGACCTTTCACTCGACTGACGATCTTAAACCAATATGCTCCAACGAATTCGGAAAGAACTTGCGAATGATTATCTCTGAACAACCGGTCAGTGATGCGGCCATCGCCGATCATTACGATGAGCTAGATTCGTTCTATCGCGATATCTGGGGACAGCACGTGCATCACGGGTTCTGGCTCAACGGCGATGAGTCCTCCGAAGAAGCGGTCCGAAAACTGGTAGAACTGGTTGCTCAAAAAGCCGAGCTGCGCCGAGATGAACGGGTGATCGATATCGGATGCGGTTACGGTGCGTCGGCGCGTCTGTTAGCGGAAAATTACGGTGCCGGGGTCACCGCTATTACAATGTCAACCGTTCAGTATGCTTTCGCCCAGAGCATCGCGCCACGTCCGGAGCTTACATACATTTTGGGGAATTGGTATTCTTTTGAGTTCGCGTCAGATAGTTTCGATCTAGCGATCGCAATCGAGAGCGGCGAACACATGCCTGACAAGGTGGAGTTTGCCCGGCGCGCTTACCGCGTCTTGCGGCCCGGAGGTCGCTTTGTCCTTTGCGCATGGCTCTCTGCCCCCCGAGTTTCGAAGTGGCAAACCGATTTCCTGATGAAGCCGATCTGCGTTGGCGCTCGGATCCCGAACATTGCGACCGGGCAAGAGTATATCGATGCGATTACGGAAGCGGGATTCCAAGCTGCTGGGTCAGAAGATCTGACTGGCCGAGTAAAGCGAACTTGGTCGATTGCTATTCGGCGGTCCGTCGAGCGGGTTTTTCAAGACAGACGTTACCGCTCTTTTCTCTTTGACCGCAGCATAAGGAACCGGATTTTCGCGCTCACAGTGGTGCAAATTTGGTTGGCTTATCAGGTCGGAGCCCTGCGGTACGGCATCTTTCGTTTCGACAAGAAATAATTTCACGTATCAGCCCATGGAGCAGTAGAATTAAGCATCAGTCTTTTGATTCGTTTTCCGCGGTCCGGTCGGTGAAGTTACTTCTATGGACAGCATCTCTATTCTCGAAACGGATATTACGAAGCTGGCGGTCGATGCGATTGTAAATGCGGCCAATGAATCGTTACTCGGCGGTGGGGGTGTTGATGGGGCGATTCATCGCGCCGCGGGGCATAAGTTGCTGGAAGAATGCCGGACTCTTGGTGGATGTCCGACGGGCCAGGCGAAGATTACCAAGGGATACAATTTACCGGCCAAATTTGTCATCCATACCGTCGGGCCGGTTTGGCACGGTGGCTCTCGAAACGAACCGGAACTCTTGGCCGATTGTTACCGGAATTCGCTGGCCCTTGCCACAGCTCATTCGATAAAGACCATTGCCTTTCCAGCGATCAGTTGCGGCATTTACGGCTATCCAATCGATCAAGCTGTGCGGATCGCCGTACGGGAAACGACAGCATACCTGGAGAAGAATTCAGCGCCCGAAAAAGTCATTTTCGCCTGTTTCGGTCGAGAGATTTACGACGCCTACATCGCGGCGCTTAAGGGTTAAGCAACTTCTATCGCTTGCCATTTCGGCGCTCACCGCAAAATCCACGATGGTCCGACCGAATGACTTTCTGTCCTGGAATCACACCGGCTTGGCGTACGTCCTGAGTTCGGACAAGCTCACGTACTCGAGCGCGCCGGCGTAAGTGGCTTCCAGGAATACTGGAGGCGCATGACCCGCCTCCATGGCTTCGATCCAGCGCTCGACACACAGACACCAACGATCTCCGGGTTTCAGTCCAGGAAAACCGTATTCCGGTCGCGCGGTGATTAGATCATTTCCGCGGCCAACCGAAAATTCGAGAAATTCCGCAGTCATCTCAGCGCAAACAAAATGGTGGCCCGAATCGGTCGCATCGGTTCGGCAGTAGCCGTCGCGGAAATAGCCGGTTGCGGGGTTTGCGCAGCAACACTCCAACTCGGTACCCAGTACATTTCGTCCGAAGCGATCCTGGTCTGTACCGTCCATTGCCATACGATTCAGTGTAAGTTCGCCTCGGGAATCAATCGGGCTGGTGGGATTCGAACCCACGGCCTCCACGTCCCGAACGTGGCGCTCTAGCCAAGCTGAGCCACAGCCCGTCGAAAGGAATGGGAGATTAGTTCCACACCTGGCGGTGGTCAACATGCTTTCGAGAGAAACACCGGCGACGCCGGCGCACCATCACTTATGGGACCCAGAGGCCCTATGAGTCTGACCGAGTCACGGCGTCCGTTTCACTTTTGGCGCTTGAAATACGCCTCAATCCCTTCGACCACCCCATCCGCATACTCTTCATAGATGTTCTTGCGCATGACGCCGTTGAAGCTGCGTAACCCTTCATACTCACCAGCCTGAAAACGGTTGAAGAATTCGTGGCTGTTCATGACGTAGCATTCTATGTATGCAACCGGACACTGGTAGAGCCGGTTGGCCAGTAGATTGCGAGCCCAAACGTATCCGGTCTTGCCGATCGAAACCGCATTATTGGTTTGGTAGTGAAAGGGTGGTAGCCAAGTGACCGGAGCCATGTGCGCCGCCAGACTTTCAGCGATTTCCTTTTCTTCGGTGAAACTACGGTTTAAGAGCTTGATCAGCATTGCGTAACGGACATCGTCATAAGCCAATTCAGCTGCGCTGTATCCGCCGTTCACGATGAAATGAAGGTGGTTCGCATCGACCAGCGTGGGGCGCGTCGGATTGCCCCAAGGTTCAGCGTTGAAATGCAGGCACAAGGTGAGATCCGGCCGCAGAACCGTGTTGACGGCGAGAGCTCGGTCATGAATCTCCGCTACACGGTAAAATAGCTTTTCCGCTTCCCATTGGATCGAGTGTTCGCGCCAGGGATCGAAAGGGTCGGTGTAATTCTGGGAAATCGGATGCATCCCGCGTGCGACCAATGTGAGAAACGCTAGACTTCGGAGGGTTTCGGGTGAACGGGTCGTTACTGGCCCGGGATGGGAGCGCACCCAAAGTACCTGCGCCCCAAGTGCGGCGAGTCTTGGTGCAATCAACTGAGCTACCCGCAAAGTCAGGTCTCCCTCAGTGACAGGTTTGGAATCATCGATCTGGAACCAACGTTCTTCCATCTTGGCCCAAGCACCCCCCAGGTGTCCTGGATCGAGCGCGATTTTGAACCCGGAAAGTGAATGCTCAAGATCGACTGGTAAATGGCCGGCGATCCGCCAATAGCGCGGGGCAACCTGAACGTCTGAGCTACCCGAAAATTTGAGGGTAAACCAATCGCCGTCACCCTTGGCGATGCGGACCTGAGTCAGTTCGATTTCAAACCAGGGCGCCAAGTCCACATTCGGCGCGTAGACTCCGGCGAGCAGCTGCTTGAACTCGTCGTGCGTGATCGTCTGTTGGAATACGCCCAAGTCTTGCCAGTCCGGCGCGGGCGAAAGCGGAGAAAGACGCTCTGCCGATACCGGCCGAAGCGCGGGCCAGTAAATTGCCCAAAAGATGAGAAAGAGAAACGTGCGTGGCATGGCTCAGTTGCTTCGGCTCCTTTACGTTCTATTATAAACAGGTGTAAAGAGGGGCAGGTGGCGATGTTTCGACTTCTTTTTCTCGGCGATATAATTGGGGAGCCCGGACGCAAGGCGGTGATCGACTCGGTGCCGAGGCTGAAACAGGAATGGGGTATCGATTTTGTTGTCGTGAACGGGGAGAATGCGGCGGCTGGTCGCGGAATCACCCCCAGGTTGACGATTGATCTCCTGCGCGCCGGGATTGCGGTCATCACGACTGGAGACCACGTTTGGGATCAAAAGGAGCTAGTCGGCTTTATTGATAGTGAGCCGCGTTTGCTGCGCCCGATTAACTATCCGGAGGGAACACCCGGGAGCGGCTCGGTCGTTCTGGAGACGGCGAAAGCCAAGGTTGGTGTCATTAATGTTCAGGGACGGACTTTCATGTTGCCGGCGCTCGAGAATCCATTTCTAAAACTCCAAGAGGTAGTGGCAAAGGTGCGGGAAGAAACGAACCTGATCTTTGTCGACGTGCATGCGGAGACGACGAGCGAAAAAATTGCGGTTGGGCGGTTTTTGGATGGCAAGGTGACCGCAGTAGCCGGTACCCACACCCATGTCCAGACCGCGGACGAGCAAATCTTTCCGGGCGGCACGGCTTTCATTTGCGATGCGGGTATGTGCGGCCCGACCGAATCAATTCTCGGGCGAGAGATCGAACCGATTGTTCAGCGGTTTGTTAACAGCATGCCAGTGAACTTTCCGGTGGCTCGCGGCCAGGTGAAATTGCATGGGCTTCTTGTCGACATCGACGAGTCAACTGGAAAAGCTCTGGCGGTAACCCGCGTAGCCGAGGTTTATAAGCCAAGCCAGCCAGAAACCGAAACAACGCCAGGCAGGCAACCGGAAGCTACCTTGGCGAAATAGAACGCCGGGAGTGCCGGGAGTGCCGAGAGCGTCGGGAACTGTCGGAATGGGTCTTTTCCACCGCTCAATAGCTATCAGCCAAGGCCCTTTATTCCTTCTGTGGCCATTATTCACTAATCGCTGATCAGTAATCGCTAATCTGGGCGCTCCTGCGCAGTTCTCAGCGTTCCCGGCGCTCCCGGCGGTGTCGGCGCTCCCGGCGTTGCTTTCCAAGTGCCTTGGTGTGAAGTCGTTCCTGGCTATTCTTTCATGGGAAAATGGGACCTTGTTGGAACCAAGAATCCTGTTGACGCTATTGCACTCTTTGTTAAGTTTCCGGCTCGCTAGACGGACCTTGAGTAGCAATCAACCGGCCCAAAATGGGACCAGCGACTAGTAGTCGGCCAGGTTTTTGTCCTCAAATTCCGGAAACGAGTTTCGGCCGGCTCGCGAGATAGTGAATACTGGTCGAACGACAACAGATGCCCATGTAGCTCAGTTGGTAGAGCACGTCCTTGGTAAGGACGAGGTCACCGGTTCAATCCCGGTCATGGGCTCCATGTCCTGACCAAAGTACTTAGCACGTAGACAATTTAAAGAAAGTAGCAGAGAAGGAGACCTTAAATGGCGAAGGATAAATTCGAAAGATCCAAACCGCACGTGAACATCGGCACGATCGGCCATGTTGATCATGGTAAGACGACGCTTACTGCCGCGATCACGACGGTGCTAGCAGAAAAGGGCATGGCACAGGCAACGCGGTACGATCAGATTGATAACGCTCCGGAAGAAAAGGAGCGCGGTATTACGATTAATACGGCGCATGTGGAGTACTCGACCGATAACCGGCACTATGCGCATGTCGATTGTCCGGGCCATGCCGATTACGTGAAAAATATGATCACCGGTGCGGCGCAGATGGACGGCGCGATCCTCGTGGTCTCCGCGGCCGACGGCCCGATGCCGCAGACCCGTGAGCACATCCTTCTGGCTCGCCAGGTCGGTGTGCCGTCAATCGTTGTATTCCTGAACAAGTGCGACATGGTCGATGATCCGGAATTGCTCGATTTGGTCGAAATGGAAGTACGCGATCTGTTGACGCAATACGAGTTCCCAGGTGACACCATCCCGATCGTCAAAGGTAGTGCGCTCAGAGCATTGGAAGGCGATCCGAAATATAAGGAGAACATCTTCCAACTCATGGCTGCGGTTGATGAGTATATCCCGCTGCCGGAGCGGCCAATCGATCAGCCGTTCCTGATGCCGATCGAAGACGTCTTCAACATTGAAGGTCGTGGTACGGTGGTGACTGGACGAGTTGAGCGCGGAATACTCAAGAAAATGGAGGAAGTCGAAATTGTCGGAATTCGTCCGACCCAAAAGACGACGGTTACCGATATTGAAATGTTCCGTAAGCTGCTCGACGAGGCGCGAGCGGGGGACAATGTGGGGGTCCTTCTGCGAGGTGTGAAGAAAGAGGATGTTGAGCGTGGACAAGTGGTAGCTAAACCCGGCTCCATTAAGCCGCACAAGAAGTTCAAAGCGGAAGTCTATGTATTAAGTAAGGAGGAAGGGGGTCGACATACTCCGTTCTTCTCGAATTATCGCCCTCAATTCTATTTCCGAACCACCGATGTTACCGGAACGGTCAAGCTTCCGGAAGGCGTCGAAATGGTGATGCCGGGTGATAACGTCTCTATTGAAGTGGAGCTGATCACACCGATTGCAATGGAAAAGACAATTCGATTCGCAATCCGCGAAGGTGGTCGCACCGTAGGAGCCGGCCGCGTCGGTGACATTCTTGACTAACAGGACGTTGTCGAGGAACAGTACGAACAATTTAACCAGGGGTCCCGCTTAGGCGGGACCGCTTTCTTTCTAAGCCGTGAATGATAGGTCAGTAGCTCAATTGGTAGAGCAGCGGTCTCCAAAACCGCCGGTTGGGGGTTCGAGTCCCTCCTGACCTGTTCCCCTTACTCAGATGTTTGGATTTTTCCGCAATATCATTCGCTTCATCAGCGAATCTCGGGCAGAGCTGGCAAAAGCAAGCTGGCCCTGGGATCCGAAAGAGAAAGGCGCCAAACGTTATCGGGAACTCATCGATTCGACTACCGTCGTGCTGATCGCGATGGTGATTCTGAGCGGCTACATCACATTTTGGGACTTTGTGATGGTGAACATCGTAGGCTGGCTGGTGCCATGAGTGAGGTTGTGACGTTATGAGTGAGCCAGATAAAGATCAGTGGTTCGTTGTGCACGTACTTTCCGGGCAGGAACAGAAGGTTTACGAAAATCTGACGCGCCGGATTAAGAAAGAGGAGATGGGCGACTTGGTTTACGAGGTTTTGATTCCGACCGAGCGAGTCTCGGAAATAAGGCGAGGAAAACGCACCGAGACCACTCGCAAGTTTTTCCCGGGATACTTGATTGTGAATATGTATCTGCTCGACAAGCAGAACCAGTTGGTAGACCGCACCTGGTATTTTATCCGCGAAACTCCGGGAGTACTGGGGTTTGCAGGAACCAAGGATCGTCCGGTGCCGATGCGGCCGCAAGAGGTGGAAAGCATGTTGGCCCAGATCCGCGAGCGGGAAGACAAAGTTAAGCCAAAGGTCAGTTTTGAAGTCGGCGAGACGGTCAAGGTGGCCGATGGGCCGTTCCAGAACCAAAGTGGGGTAGTCGAAGAAATTGATCCGGACCGGGGTAAACTGCGCGTCTCGGTCAGTATCTTTGGACGTTCAACGCCGGTCGAACTGGAGTATTGGCAGGTAGAAAGAAGCTAACCTGGATCGTCTTTAAAGGGCGGTTCAACGATAAGATATGGCAAAAGAAGTTGTTGCAACGATCAAGCTGCAGATTCCGGCTGGTCAGGCCAATCC
>DATNNZ010000021.1:0-2105 GCA_035601575.1 Chthoniobacterales bacterium | reverse complement strand
TCCTTGACGAAATCGGCCGTGGTCGGCGCAATGCCGAGCGTGGAATTCACGCCGGTCTTTTCTCCCACTGACTGGGCAAAGGCAGCCGATGATAAAAGCACCGTGGCAGCCGCGAACGTGGCAATTGATTTACTCATGACTAGTCCTTTTAGGCAGCTTCGGCGTTGACCGCGGTCTCCGCGATCTGGCTCAATGTATCGTCGGTTTTCTTTTCTTCCGCGAGGGTCTGGTCGAGCAGGCGAACGGCCGAGGCCATACTCAGCTTGGCGGCCCAGGATTTGAGAGTGCCATAACGGACGATTTCGTAGTGCTCGACCGCTTGTGCAGAAGCGAGAAGCCCGGCATCCAACGCAGGAGTGCCAGCGTATTCCTCCATAATCTCCTTACCTTCTTCGAGAATACCTTCGATGGCATCGCATTTCTTGCCGCGGGCGGGTTTACCAAGCAACTCGAAGATTTCCTCAAGGCGCTCAATCTGTCCTTCGGTTTCTCCATGATGCTTAAGGAACGCGGCGCGCAGCTTATCGGACGAAGCGGCCTTGGCCATCTTGGGTAGCGATTTGTAAATCTGCTTCTCGGCGTAATAGATGTCTTTGAGCGTGTCGAGAAACAGGTCGTTGAGATCCTTCTCAGCCATGTAATTTACTCCCGTGATGATAGAACGACTGCTTCAAAACATGGCATCATGATATTTGTTCCCAATGACCCCGCGCGGGTTTGTCCGTGCCGGATATTGTTTTTACCGCGTCGCAAAATCGCGGCGGTCTGCATCCGCCCATAAGAATTTCAGCTCGTCCAGCGCCACCAGATCAATTTGCTCCCTGAAGCGGTTGCGATAGAGTGTCATAAGTGCGTCGTGTCCCGCGTCGAGCGAACTGCACAGAGCATCCTCGACGATCACCACGCGGAAACCCAAATCGACTGCGCTCAATGCCGTCGCCAAAACGCAGACATCCGTCTCAGTGCCAGAAAGGACGACCGTTCCGATATGGCGTTCGGTCAATAGCGTGTGAAGCCGGGGCGCAGAGAAGGCCGAGTAACCTGGTTTGTCGACAATGAGTGCCGGCGGCGCAAACCGCCCGAGTTCAGACACTAGTTCAAGTTGGTGAAGCGGAAGATGTTGGCGGGTCGCTTGCGCCCAGCGCCGAAAGTACTTCTGCCAACGGCCTGGCCGCTTGTCGGGTGTCTCGGGTGTGATGAACCGCGTGAAGATCGTCCGTTCCGGCTTCCACGCGGTCAGGGTCACAATCGTCGGGAGCACACGCTCCATCCACGGTGTTTCCCAAAGCCCTCCTTTGGAAAAGATGTTTTGCATATCGATGCAAAGATGGACCGCGTGCGAAATCGGATCCACCTGGCTCTTGGTTGACGTCATAACTTTCCGCCCTCTCCTTTCCGCGGGCTTGTCATGCAACGTCCACGGACGCCAAGCGTTCCAGCTTGCGCTGTGCGCCCAGCGACGCCATGGATCATCGCACCCGAGGCGGGGAGGACCGTTTTCAAGGGAACTCTAAGGAGGGTACTTGGTTCACAAATCGTCTGTTGCGGGTACCCGAATGTCGAGCGAGCTGGACAAAAAAGTAAAGACGGCCCTGAATGAAACGCGTCTTCTGATCTTGGGCGCGCAAGTGCTTCTGGGATTTCAGTTTCAGGCATTCTTCCAGGACCGTTTTTTGGAACTAAGCATTCTTTCCAAATATCTCTGCCTCTTCGGCCTCGCTTCAGTAATCCTTGCGATCGCCTTCCTCGTGGTCCCGTCTATGGAGCATCGTCTGATTGAGAAAGGGCGTTCTTCGGCACGGCTGATCGGCGCCACTAGCTTTTACACCGGGCTTGCGCTCGCCCCCTTGGCTCTGAGCCTGACGCTGTCTTCCTACGTCGTGATCGGTCGGCACTTCGGCGTTCTTGCCGGTGTCATCGGCGGCCTCAGTATCGGGGGATTATCGGCGATGGCGTGGTTTGGGTTCGAATATCTGATTGGACTCGCATCGGAGAAACTTCCTATGGAAACATCGCAAACTCCGCTTGGCACCAAAATAGAGCAGTTGCTGACCGAGGCACGGATCATTATCCCCGGCGCCCAAGCGCTTTTTGGCTTTCAGTTC
>DATNNZ010000020.1:0-3244 GCA_035601575.1 Chthoniobacterales bacterium | reverse complement strand
AATTCCTCGTCCTTGAAACCAGTCACTCAACGAGCCTCTGACTCAGCGCACTAGCGATTCTCTTCCGTCGATGTAGTCGTAAAAAGAGCGACACAGCTGCCTGCAGGTATCCGCAACCTCCTCATTATGACCGCCCGAGTGGCTCGCGAACGAACGAATAGCGGATAGGAACCCAGGTCGGACTTTGCGAGCTCACCGCTTTTTCACTAAGCAGACGCCTGGTAGTAATCAATCTGATTTGAGACAACGATTGCGGCAGTTGGGACAAATACACCCCTCTTTCCAAAGCGGCGGGTTTTAGTACGGCGAACAAAGCCGTGCAATCCGACCATCAGGTCAAGGCTGCAGGCAGATCTTAGGAGAGCGTACTATCTATGAAACTGGGTTTTATTTGTGTAAATATGCCGGGTCACCTCAATCCGATGACGGCACTAGCGCGTCAACTGCAAGAGCGGAACCATGAGGTTGTCTTCCTTTATTCTTCCAAAGCTAACGGGTTGCCATGTGTCCCTGGCGACGATAGGGATCCCGTTGACGAAAACCTGCCTGAAGTGAGCAGGCTGCAAGGCGACGACGCTTTAGGATTTGCCCTCGGCTTAATGGTGCGGCGGACAGAGGCGATGTTAAAATCAATGCCCGCCATGATCGAGGCCACCGGCCTAGATGCTCTCATCATCGATCAGATTCAATTTTATGCCGAACTGGCGCCGATGAAGCTAGGCATACCTTATATCCACGCTGCGGTCGCGCTTCATTGTGACTACTCGGGATACACACCCTTGAGTATCTATAGTGATCCTCATGAAACGACCCCTGAAGCGATAGCCAGAAACCAGAATGGTGTGGCCAAGTTTGCTAAAATGCTTAGCAATGACGGGGTCAAAGCCTATGCGAAGAACGCCGGATTCAAAATCGATTGGGAGAACCCCGGTTTCGCCTATTCCAAAATCGCCTGGCTCACTCAAACTCCCAAGGAGTTTGATTTTCAGAATTCGCATTGGCCATCCCAGTTTCATCATACCGGGCCGTTTCATGATGGAAAAGGCCGGGAGGAGATTAAGTTCCCTTGGGAACGCTTAACTGGAGAGCCGCTGATCTACGCTTCTATGGGGACAGTCCTGAATGGTCAAGCGGAGGTCTTTCGCACGATCGCGGCCGGTGCGGCGAAGCATAAGGCCATGCAGTTAGTTCTTTCCATTGGTGAGCAACTCGAGCCGGAGCAGATCGGGCCGGTTCCTAGCAATGCAATCATCGTGAAGCGGGCGCCTCAATTGGAACTATTAAAGCTGGCCTCGGTTTGTATCACGCATTCGGGGCTGAACACGGTGCTGGAGTCGCTTGCACAGGGCGTCCCTCAAGTTGCTATCCCGGTAAGCTTTGATCAGCCCGGCATCGCCGCCAGAATAGCCCACCACAAAACCGGCGTGGTCACCTCGCTGGACAGGTTAACTCCGGCCCATCTCTCGAACCTTCTAGATGAGGTGCTGAACGACGCGACTTACCGGGACAATGCTCGCCGGATCCAGAAGGCGATTGTGAAGACCAACGGACTCTCCCTTGCAGCCGATCTGGTAGAACAGTCCTTTGGAGTTGCCACGATGGCCGGCGCTGTATAGAGGCAATTTGGTAACTAAAAGAAGACATCGGGAGATAGAGGATACCCGTGCGAATTGTCTCGTTGGACCGACAGTTCGCACGTCTTCTTTCTAGCGAGCTCTTTCATCCACCCGACCTAGTGCGTCAGTTGACAAATGAATGGGCTGCGCACTTGCGCCACTTACTCGGAAGAAGAAACTAATCATAAACACCAGTCTTCGATTGAAATAGTCAGCTAATCTCTTTGGCTTGCTAAAATATGCTATTTACCAGCGGCACCCGGCTCATCGGTCCGAAATTGTAGGTAGCAGCCCAATGCCAACACTCTGCAAGATCGTTGTTATTTAATGACGTGACCCCGGCGATTCCTGTGTTAAGAGTCCGCTGCCCAGCTCGAGGGGATGGCAGGTGTTTCGTGCTTCGAAACCGCAAGCAGGATAATCCGAACCCGTTGCGCCCCGGCTGACGCATTCTCGAAAATTCGGATCACTTCTTGGCTATCAGTGGTCGTATTAACCTTCAGAAGAGCGGAGGCAACGTAATCGACGATAAAAACCATTTGGTAACGTTGAGTGTTGTACGTCACTTGCTAAATATGATTGCGAAAGATTCAGCCAAGGAGGTAACTACCGAAGACCGACTCCGGGGAGCGGTGTGGGGTCAATTTATCGGAGACGCGGCCGCTCTAGGCACACACTGGATCTACGATCTGTCTGAACTCTCCGCTAGATTCCCTAGTGGCATATTTGGATTCGAGGCGCCAGCAGCTGGGGATTACCATGAATCGAAGAAGCCGGGAGATCAAACCCATTACGGAGATGGCGCCTTGGTGTTGCTGGAATCAATTGCCGAACATGGCGGCTTCGATCCTCGCGCTTTTGGTGACCGCTTTGTCAAGACATTTGGGTCCTCTCATTACCATGATTACTTGGACTGGGCGACCCTGGGGACGCTCAAAAATTACAAACGCTTCATGGAATCAAATTCACTAGGGGATTTTGACTTTCAGCAAGGAGCCGATGACGTCGAGCCCGCGACCGCGTCCAGGCTGGCCGGACTGGCGGTCCGTTATCGGCGTGACCCCAACTTGCCGGCGACAATCGAGTCTCTGACCCGCGTCTGCCAGAACAACGCGCGTGCAATTGGCTACATGAAGTTTCACGGGCTGCTCCTGGTGGAGCTTTTTCTTGGACGCGACGTACACGACGCCTTAGAAAACGCGATGGTGAGAGTCGGCCCGCTGGCGCCGGATCTCAGCGGTGAGCTCCGCCAAAGAACACAGCAAGCGCTCGCAAAAACCGGGAAAGAAGTGACGGAAGCCACCTTAGAATTCGGCCAAGCGTGCCCATTGCCCCAAAGCTTCCCGTCCGCTCTTCATGCATTCCTAAAGCACAGCAACGATTTTGAGAGCGCTATCCTAGCGACTTTGCGAGCAGGCGGCGACAATGCCGGAAGAGGGGCCATCCTTGGTTCCTGTCTGGGCGCACACCTCGGAGTCGACGCTATTCCGCGCGAATGGCGGACCCGCCTTACAGCCGCCCCGCGAATATCCGCCGCACTGGATAAAATCTTGCTCGATGAAGCGCGTTGAGGACCTTGTGATTGGTGATGTCGCCACGCGCGATTAAGTTGCGCATCTTATCATGAG
>DATNNZ010000019.1:0-2308 GCA_035601575.1 Chthoniobacterales bacterium | reverse complement strand
ATTTGGCTTTGCCCGGCCGAATGCATCGCGGATGGTTTGCGAGTCCTGCGCAGTGAACAGCACCCGCATGACTTCGCCGCGGTACTCGTAATGCTCAAGAATTTCCTGACCGATCAGCTGACCCTCGCGATCGCAATCGGTCGCGAGCCAAACCCGCTTGGCGGTACGAAGGGCCTCGCGAATGGCTTTGAGCTTGGCGGCTTTGTTTCCGCCCTCAGCCGGGCGAGTGCCGTAGAGACCGTTGGGCCGGAGCAGTATCGGCGACCAGCGCTTCCAGGCCGGTACAACGTCCTCGGGTTCGAGGAGGTCAAACAGATGGCCTTCGGCCGGGAGGATATCTCCGTAGCGAGAACCAACGGCGGCGCGGACGTCCTTTGCCTGGCTGGTTTTCTCCGTGATGACGATCTGATCTGCCATGACGGCCCATTTGGGAGGATGGATTCGGACGACGGTTCAATAAGAACATATAAAGAACATCGTGGGCAAGTCTCCCTTTTGCCCAGGCACGCGGAATGCCCGATATATTTACCTAAAAGTGAGCATGGAGAGGCAATGGACTGGTTTGAAAGGCTCACGGGATTTCGCGAAACAGGCTACGTCGAAACCCGCGGGAAGCTCAGAGTTGAGGGTCCCCAACTGCAATCCCTGATCAACGGGAGACGCTTTGGCATAGGAGAACTTGAGCTGGTCTCACTGCAAGCCCTGCGCGAGAGGATGAAATCCGCTGGTGGCCTGCCGGGAAGACTCAAAGTGGGTGTGGTGACCGGCGACGTGCGGCATATGCATCGGTTGCCCGAAAACGCCGGCGCTTTGTTTCAGGTAGCCTGTCAATTCAATCTGCTGGAGATGACCGGGGCCCGAGGTAACACCGGAAAATGGCGTCACCATCTACCAATACGACCACACTCAAGGCCCGGCGTGTGCGATTGCCGCCGGTGCCGCCACGATTTACCGCAACTACTTCGCGCCAGTAGGTGGCAGCAACGGCCAAACGAAAGATCGCCAGCTGGACGGATTAGCCGATATTGGCGAGGTTTTAAGTGAAGCCCTGAATCAGCCTGTTACGGCTCTATGGGAAATGCGCAATGGTTACGCACTGTGCACCGGTGCCGGGCTCGACGCTATCGCCCGGCATCTGCGGGCGATGCAGCCAGAGCAGGTTGATATCCTTCGTAGTAAACTTCGTATCGGTGTCCACAGCGATGTAGCAGTCACCGATGCCGAAGGAGAACATCGACCGCTGGTCTCGCAAGCCTTTTGCTCGGCGTTGCCGGTGGCTTACAGCCGCTTGCCATCCGCGCGATGGAAGCCGTTCGCGTCGCTGGTTCTGGAAGCAGCCTACGAAGCCACGTTACTGACTGCTGCTCTGAACAAACGGCGCGGCTCATCGAACGTCGTGCTGCTAACACTCCTTGGCGGAGGTGCCTTTGGAAATGAAGATGACTGGATTTATGCAGCCATCCGGCGGGCACTGAAGCTAATGTCGGGTTTCGAGCTTGATGTGAGGCTTGTGAGCTATAGGGAACCGCCGCCCACTATTCAGAAAATTGTGAAAGAATTTAGCTGACATGCCCACGACAGAGCCGTTCTTGTTGCCACGGTTTCATGAACCTCGACTTAAGCGCAATGAGAGAGCCACCTACTTTTTTCCCTAGACCGTTTTATTTTTTTTCTTGGAATCTAATTTTGAAATTTGAGCAAGTGCGCACGCTCTATGGCATGTGACGTGTCGCACGATGTGCCCTCCGCTGCGCGATGACCCCATATCTACCTGAGCCGCGTCGTTTATCGAATCTCGATGGTGTAAAGTTCTGAGCGCTCGCCGTCGTGGTTATTTGTTAACGACGATCTCAGGAAAGTCGCTCGCAAAAGTTGTCCGAAGCAGTGAATGGGCGCCCCGAGATTCCGTAACATCCGCTCGGCGAACCGCAACGCAAATTGTTGAGTCCGGCAAGGCTCGTGCCGGCGTCAGGTTGCACACCCCGTTTGACTGTCGCTTCTAGGGATAGTTGGGTGTCGACGAGCTTTGCCCAGCAAAACCGGGAGCGCATCAACGGAGAATAATTTGCTACGTGTTCCCGTCCCGGACTGAGGACAGCACATCGGCGGTCGCAAACCAACCCGGATAGCCATAGATTGCCCAGATGAAGAAGATCGGCTTCCTCTCGTTCGGGCACTGGACGCCCTCGTCGCAATCACAGACCCGCTCGGCGGCAGACACACTCCTGCAATCCATCGACCTGGCCGTTGCCGCCGAGGAATTGGGCGCCGACGGGGCCTATTTTCGAGTCCATCACTTCGCCCGCCA
>DATNNZ010000018.1:0-9253 GCA_035601575.1 Chthoniobacterales bacterium | reverse complement strand
GGGTCAAACGTCAAGGTCGTCGTGCGCGATCCGGGTAAGGCCAGCCGGCTCCTAGGTAATCGAGCAGATGTACGCCAGGGTGACGTGATTGATGCTCGGTCGATCCGTGACGCTATAGCCGGGGACTACAGGGCAATATTTTTCACTGTTGCTGCTACAGGTGGAATGGATGGTCGCGCCCTGTTCGGGTCGAAGACCAAGATCCGCGAGGTGACGTATCAAGGATTGCTGAACGTGGTCGACGCAGCGCGTTCAAGCGGTTTCAAAGGACGTATAACACTGCCGTCGGTTGTGGGCGCGGATCGGTCGTCGCTCATCATTAGCATTCTCAATACAATCAAATCCGGCCTGCAGTGGAACCTGATTGAAAGAGAACTCTATCTACGAGCAAGTGGACTAGACTACACGATCGTGCGAGCGCCGATTCTCACGAGCGCGCCGGCTGGCCAAACTAATGTCCGCATTACTCAAGCAGTTAATAGGTTAACAGCTGGACCAAAGATCTCGCGTGGCGATCTGGCTCGCGTAATGATTCTGGCGTCTGAACAGGCCGTGGCCTCACGCAAGACGTTTGACCTGTTTGCCGAAAAAGGGGCCGCCCCTTCCGATCAGCAACTTCTTGACCAGCTCGAACAGATACCGGCGGATACGGAACCATAATGAGCCCGAAAAGGAGAGTTGCTAAGAGTAGCGCTGCGTTTAGCGGCTAACCAATCCGATAGCGTCGCTTACGTCACGCCAACGCGGGCAACGATCTTGTGGTTGAGTGGAACTCAGAGCAGTTTTCCCAACAACTAAACGAGATGGAACTAGGAAAAATGCAGCACTCCATGAGTTGGCTTTCGTCGATTTGATCGCCAATCGGTTGGTCAGTCGCAGCTTCAGAACGATTGACGTTCTTCAGAGCGTACAGATTTGGCGGCACCCGTTCCAGGTACCAGGCGTGAGCCAGCCAGCTTTTCTCGCCGGCTCGCATCACGCTCTCAACGGCTTCCTCGTGCTGCCGTTGAAACCGGATCGCCTCGGCTTCCTTGATCCGCGGCTCAAGCCGAGGGTTCGATTTCCTTCGCCCGCTTAAGTTTCTAAACCCCAGAGAGTTATATTGCGGGATGCCTGCCGGCTAACCAGATCTTGCCTCGCGCTTTTCGGCAGAGCCGGGCAAAGCCAAGAGTAGCTTTCGCGATAAATCCATTCCAGCGCAGGAAGAATTCCCGCAATTCGACGGTGGCCCAAGCATCCAAGTTGATAGAATGAGAAAGCTAACTTTGGCAGACTACTTTTTGGCAACGTTGGCGGTTGGCATCGTCATCGGCTTCCCGGTCTGGAACTGGATTTCCGAGATGCTCTGAAAGCGTCTAGGGCGGCGGTCTAAGCTGAAGATGTTACCGGGTTCAAACGGGAAGCGACGCCGCGCGGGAGCACACGGTAGGAATCGTCATAGCCAACAGCATCAAAAAAGCCGTTACATCCGCTTCAAACCCCAAAGTTTAGGCGAGCTAGAGAACGACAGGTTCGCACAAGCGTGGTTTGAAGCTGTTGGCATACGCCGCCGCAACCCTGGCGGCGATGCACCGGTTCATATTCTACCGGCTCGGCCGATTAGTTGGTAAAGCGATTGCTCCGGCCGTTTTTTGAGCGAAATTTCTTGTTACCGAAAGGAGATCCTCATGCCAGTAAAAGAGATCCACAATCATGATTACACGAGGGGCACGGTTCGGTATACGATTCACGTCGAGGAGGGGCAAGGCGGTGAAAAATGGGGTACATGGAATTGCCATGACTGCAATGTCGGGGGTTCCGCTAGCAAAATGGCAAAGACCATCGACGATGCGGTGGAAGCAGCGAAAGGTGATCTAGAACGACACCATATAACAAATCACGAAATCTAAGCCCGTTCCCAGCAGCGAATGACAGTGAGCAACAGCGAACGACGATGAACAACAACAACGACGTTCGCATTCGCTGTCATTCGTAGGCGTCCTCTGACGCTCGTTGACGCTGGTTGACGTTCGCTGGCTAGAGGAAAGAATCCATCAAGCGTGCGGTGTTTTGCGCGATTCTGGCAAACGCCGAACGTTTAGCCCAACCTTCGTGCGTCAACAGTTCGCTATTCGCGAAGTAGCTTTCTTGAATCTTTTTTAGGGATTCCACAACCTGCCGATCGTAAGTCAGCAAATTGATTTCGGCGTTTAACGCGAATGAGCGAATGTCCATATTCGTCGAACCCAACAGCGCGATGTCGTCATCAATGGTCAGAAGCTTGGCGTGCAGAAAATGCGGACGATAAAGATGGATTTGGATACCTGCCTCCAGCAGATCATCGTAATAAGAGCGCTGGGCAAGCTGTGTTATCAGCTGATTGGCATGTTTGGAAACAACCAGGTGCACTCTGACATTGTCTCGCTGACCGGCTGCGCATATGGCCTGCAAAAACGGTTCATCGGGCACGAAGTACGGGGTGACGATTCCGACCCGGCGCCTGGCTTCATACAGCATCGAGATGATGAGGTCCCGGCCGTTTTCCTGACCATAACCAGGTCCGCTCGGTACCAGCTGGGCGATCGAGTTTCCGGTGGGGTCAAGTTCCGGAAAAAGTTCTTCTCGATCCAGAGCCTCTTCGGTCTCCAGGTAGTGGTCGGCTAAGAAAACTGCCTGAAGTTGCGATACAATCGGGCCGGTGACGCGCGCTACTAGCTCTTCGTTAGGATAGTTCTTCACAAACACGGGATCAGCCACGTTTTGCGATCCTATGTACCCGACGCTTCCATCGATTACGACCAACTTTCGATGATTGCGCAGGTCAAACCGCGCCGCGTTGCGACGAAACAATCCGACCGGCAACATCGATCTTACTTCGACACCCGCGCTACGAAGCTCCGGCCCAAGCCGCTCCAGGGCTACCCGGGAGCCGACTGCATCCAGCAAAACGCGACAATCGACATCTCGGCGGGCCGCTCTCTTTAACGCTTCGGCTACCTTGCTACCGGTTCGGTCGATGCAGTAAATATAGGTTAAGAGATGCACATGTTTGTTCGCCGAATCGATATCCTTGATTAATCGGTCGATGCTTCCTTCGTAGTCGCGAAGAAATTCCAATGCGTTGCCGGCGAAGGTTTCAAAGGCGCCGAGCTTTCGGGCTTGTTGCGGGATGATCCGGAGTTGAGCTGGAAGATCCGGCTCCAGGGTTATTCGTTTGCCGATCTGAGCCTGCGCCTTTTCAATTTGGAGCGATGCCTGCGCCTGTAGTTTACGCCGCAATTCCGGCAACCGGATTCGGCCCACCAGCGCGTACAACGCGAGCCCGGGCCACGGCAGGAGAAAAATGAACAGAAGCCACGTTCGTGACGCCGCAGTGCTCCTCCGCTGAGGTACGTACAGCAGCATTACTAACCTGATGGCCCATTCGCTCGCGAGATAGAGAAAGCTCCAGTCGATCATGTTGTCTCCACAGAAGATCGCAAAGAATGTCCAACCGAAAGGAAAACAAAGAGGAATTCCAAAGATCTCTTGGGCAATCGGTCCGTCAGTCCTCGTCCTGCACCCAGAGCTTGTCCACCAAGGCGAAGACAAAATAACCAAGAATGGACACGAACAGCTGCTCTTTATTCGCGTCGATTAGTGTCCACTCGGTTTCCGGACTGCACGACTCGACTTCCGCGATGCTAATCGCTTAACCGCCAGACCATTCCGGTGTCTCTCTCTTAATAAATGAGTTCACCCCGACCCGAAAATCGTTACTTCCATAGCATTGCTCAATGACATCGAAAAAGTCGACGGACTGAAGCTTGTCATAAACTCGCAGCAGCGCTTCTTTAGCCGCCCAAATTGTCAGTGGAGCGTGTTGAATGATCCGGAGAGCGAGAGCGCGGGCGTAAGATAAAACCTCTTCCGGTGCATCGACAATTTCGCTGATTAGCCCGGCAGCGTACCCCTCCTCCGCCCCCATCAGCCTGGCCGTGAACAAGAGTTCTTTGAACCGGCCGGGACCGATGAGAAAACTTAGGCGAGCGCAATTGGCCAGAGACAAACAATTACCCAGCGTCTTCGCCATAGGATAACCGAACTTCATGTTCTTCGCTCCGATGCGTAGATCGCAGGCTGTAGCAAGGGCGGCCCCACCGCCCGTACAAGCGCCGGCGATCGCGGCAATCGTGGGCACGCGACAACGCTCAACCGCGCCGACCACCCGTTCGATCTTCTCCTCGTAATCGATTCCGTCTTTCCCGCTGACCAGAGTCTGTAGCAAACTGATATCTGTTCCCGACGCAAAGGCCGACGAACTCGAACCAGCAAAAATGATCGCTTTGATTTCGCGATTCTTGTTCGCCTCGATACAGAGATCGTAGACCCGATCGTACATTTCAAACGTCAGAGCGTTGCGTACCTCGGGACGATTAAAAACGACCTGCGCTATTCCATCCGAATGGTCGATGATGATCTCAGCCATAGTTCGTTCAGAGCGGTTTATAAAGCAGCATCCTCGAAAGAGCGGCGACAAGATAATCGGTAATCAGTAATCAGTAATCAGTAATCAGTAATCAGTAATCAGTAATCGGTAATTTCACCAAATGTCAGCCCGAGGAGGGGCCTAGTCATACGCAACCAAGTGGACACCGATTACTGATTACTGGTTACTGGTTACTGGTTACTGGTTACTGGTTACCGATCAGTCCGCTGTCTTCACCACTCCCTCATTCTTTAATTCTTCAATTTCCTCTGCCGTAAATCCGATCTCCGCGAGAATCTCGCGGGTGTGTTCCCCTAGGATAGGAGCACCTCTTAAAACCGCGGCCGGAGTACGCGAAAACTTGACCGGTGCCCCGATCGCTTTGGTGCTGCCGAGAGTCTTGTGGGGAACATCGATCAACATCTCTCGCGCCTTGGTTTGCTCTTCTCCGAGAACTTCTTTGATATTGTAAATCGGGCCCGCGGGTAAGCCGGCTTTCGCGAACCGGCTTAGCCAGTCGCTCGCCGTTCGGCATCGGAAATAGCTTTCCAAGACTTCCGACAGATCATCTAAATGTGCCATGCGATCGGAGTTTTCCAAGAATCGCTCATCCTTCAGAAGTTCCGGTGCTTCAATCACCTCGACTAGTCGCAGCCAGTTGGCCTGGTTCGCTGCGCCGACCGTAATCCAGCCATCAGCGGTGGGAAACGCCTGGTAAGGCGCGCTCATGATGTGCGCTGACCCGATCGGACCCGGCGATTCTCCAGTCGCCAGAAAAATGGCGGCGTGAAAATACGTTTGAACGATGCCCGCTTCGTACAAAGAGGTGTCGACCAACTGGCCTTCACCGGTCTTGAGCCGATGCGCATAGGCAGCCAATACACCCATGGCCCCAAGTATTCCGGCGGTAATATCGGTGACCGGAGGACCAACTTTCACCGGTGTTAGATTGTGACGCTGGCCCGTAATACTCATCAAACCGGACATTCCTTGAGCGACCAGATCAAAACCGCCTCGCGACGCATATGGTCCGGTGCGGCCGAACCCGGACAAAGAGCAGTAAACTAAGCTCGGGTTAAGCTCCCGGATCATTTCGTACTCGAGCCCAAGCCGCTCCATTGTACCGAGCCGAAAATTTTCGATCAGAATATCGACTTCCTGGATGAGCTTCTTGACGATTTCAATACCCCGGGGAGACTTTAAATCGATCGCAATTCCACGCTTGTTTCGATTCAAGACAAGGAACGCCGCGGACTCGTCTTTGATCTGCGGGGGAACCATTCGGCGAGAGTCATCCCCACCGGAGGTCTTCTCCAATTTGATGACGTCTGCTCCCATGTCGGCTAACATCATCCCGCAGACCGGCCCAGCCATCACATGACCGAGTTCAAGGACCTTCAATCCGTGGAGGGGACCAGAGGCGGGTTTATCTGTCATTTGTTTGATCATCCTCGGGTTGAATTGTCCTCGTCGCCGTGCTCGTCCTCGAATGAAACCAGACAGCCAATAACAGTAATCGCTAATCGGTAAATCAGTAATCGCTTACCCCATTTGCTATCTGCTATCTGTTATTTGCTATTTGCTGCTCATGATCGTCCATCGCCATTCGCAACACTTCAGCAATATGAAGCGGCTCCCGATTCGTGTTTTGTGCGATTTGCTCATGGCAACTGAAACCATCAGTGAGTACGATCGTCTCTGGGCCACAGGCGCGCACCGCCGGCAACAGGACACGCTCTCCGAGCGCTTGTGAAATAGCCGTGTTTGCGCTCTCGAAACCGAATGGACCGGCCATACCACAACAGCCGCTATCAAGGGATTTCAGCTCAACTCCCATCCGTCTTAGCAGCGCTTCTTCGTCGCTAAATTTGAGTACCGCTTTGTGATGACAGTGCCCGTGCAGGAGAACTTTCCTGCCAGGGATCCTGGGCGGCTCGTAATCATTCTGGGTCTGCAGAAAACTACTGAGCGTAAAGGTCTGTTGCCTGAGCCGATAAGCGACGCCGTGATGCGGGAACAGGCCGCGCAGCTCGTCGCGGAAAACGCTGGCACAACTTGGTTCCAACATAATCACCGGCAGACCGGCATTGACGTATGGCTCAAGCGCGTGAAGAACCTTTTGCAGATATTTCTTGGCCGCACTGAGCAACCCAAAATCATAAAGTGGCCGGCCACAGCAAAGATGTTCCTGTGTTTGCGGGACATGGACGGCAAAGCCGGCCCTTTGGAGTACCTCCCAAGCGGCTCGAGCGGTACTCGGTCGAAAATAATTGTTAAATGTGTCGGCAAAGAGAACAACTTCACGCCCCGGACCACTACCAGCCGGTTGCTTTCTAACCCAACTGACAAATATTTCCTCGGCTAATTTCGGAATCTCGCGTTGCTGGGCAACCTGCAACATTGCCTTCGCGACTCGACTGACCACAGGGGAGGAGTTGATGGCATTGACTAACTTGGGCGCGAACGAGGCAAGTCGCGCCCACCGATCAATGAAACCAAACGCATAGTGGTTGAACGGACGTGGTCGACCCTCGTAGTAGTGCGAAAGAAACTCAGATTTATAGGTGGCAATGTCGACGTTGGTTGGGCATTCGCTCTTACATCCTTTGCAGGAGAGACAAAGGTCCATCGATTCTTTGACCGCCTGATCGCGCCAACCACCCTTGAGCACTTCGCCTTGCAGCATCTCGAAAAGGAGATGGGCTCGGCCCCGAGTACTATGGATTTCGTCTCTCGTCACCTGATAGCTCGGACACATCGTTCCGGCATCGGTCTTGCGGCAAGCGCCTACACCCACGCACCGCTGGGTTGCCTTTTCCAATGAGCCCTGATCGTCCGGGAAGTGAAAGTGGGTCTTCACCGGTAAAGGATTGTAGTCGGCACCAAGTTTCAAGAACGCTTCGGGCGGATAGGGGTCTACCACTTTGCCGGGGTTCAGCTTGTTATCCGGATCCCATAACTGCTTGAACTGGCGAAAACCGTCCACCAGTTCGGGGCCGAACATTTTCTCATAAAGGAACGCACGGGCATGTCCATCCCCGTGCTCTCCGGAAATCGAACCACCATATTGCACAACCAAATCGGCAGCCTCTTCCAGAAAACGGCGAAAGGTGCGAACACCTCGGTCGGTCTCCAGATCAAAGTTTACTCGTTGGTGTACACATCCCTCCCCAAAATGGCCGTAGTACCAACCCTTGTAGCCGTGCTTAGCCAGCAGAGCTTTGTAATCACGCAGATAACGGCCAAGCATTCGCGGATGCACCGCAGCGTCCTCCCAACCCTCGTGCGTGATTGAGTGCTGGCCAGGAATCACAGTGGTGCCACCGTTACTCGCTTCACGAACTTTCCAGATGCGTTTTACCTCGTCTGGATCGCGCACCACCTTGATCACCGGCGGCTCAGGTTGCTTGCGAAGCCAGTTCACCAGTTTGTCTGCTTCTGCGTCCGCTTCGGCTGCCGTATCGCCCCCAAATTCGGCCAACAAGTAACCGTTTCCCGGCGGCAACAAAGCAATGTTTTCCGGCTGCAGATTCTTCTGTCGCATGACCGCAAGGACATCGCCTTCGAACCCTTCTAGCGCGATCGGCTTAAATCGCAGGATGTCCGGAACGGAATCGGCGGCGACAAAGACATCTTTGCAGCCAAGACAGACGAGCGACTTATAAGGCGGGCTGTGAACGAGCCTCACTTTTGCGTCCAGGACAATTACGCAGGTCCCTTCACTGCCAACCAGGGCGCGAGCGACATTGAACGATGTTTCCGGTAGTAGTTCATCAAAATTGTAGCCGGACACACGGCGCGGGATCTTGGCGAAACGGTCTCGCGCGAAAGCGCCATAACGATCCCGTAACCGCAGAAGCCCCGAGTAGATTTGCCCTCGCCGGCCGTTCTCGCGTATCACCCGCGCCAATTCTTCCGATGAGGTTGCGCCCACGGTAAGAATCGTCCCGTCGTAAAGCAGCACGCGTAGTTCCTCTATATTATCCTGCACTTTGCCGCCCATCAGTGAATGGGTACCAGAGGAATTGTTGCCGATCATTCCTCCAAGCGTGCACCGATTGTGGGTAGAAGGGTCGGGTGCGAACGTCAGCCCGTATTTCTCAGCCGCATCGCGCAAAGTGTCCAACACCAGACCGGGCTGCACCCGTGCGAAACGTTGCTCGGGATCGAGCTCGAGAATTCGATTTAAATACTTCGAAAAATCAAGCACCACCGCAACGTTACATCCCTGACCAGCCAAGCTGGTTCCTCCTCCGCGAGAGAGAATCGGTGCACCAAATTTACGACAAATAGAGACCGTTGTAATGACATCGGCTTCGTCGCGTGGAACGACTATTCCGATGGGAATTTGCCGATAGTTCGACGCATCCATCGAATAGGCCGCCCGCGAGCCGTGGTTAAACCGGACCTCGCCCTTGATCGTAGTCCGCAGCTCTCGGGCCAGGGAATCGGCTTCGGGAAAAGAGTCTATCCGGACGGCGTGCGAGCTGGGCGCCAGACCATTTTGAGTGAGTGAACGAGTGGAAGCATCCATTTCAAATAGCCAATAGCCGATAGCCAAGGTTATCTCATCGGCTTGGGGGTATGACTGTTTTGGTGGTGGTTGCCGATTTTGTGACTACTACCGGGTTCGCGGTTGTGCCCGATCTGTTTGCCGGTTCGCCCGCGAAGCTGAAGGCTTCTTCCGGTTTCATCCAGAAAGCGACAACGGAGCCGGCGAGGAACAGTCCCATGGAACCAAGAAAGGGCAGAGACCAGTTGTGAGTATGATCGATGATGAACCCGAAGATCACCGGCGAAAGAATC
>DATNNZ010000017.1:0-52014 GCA_035601575.1 Chthoniobacterales bacterium | reverse complement strand
CGGGCCAGCATCGATGTCACGGCCCACCTGATTAAGGTCTACATGGTCGCCGGGATTCTCTCGGGCCGGGCCGGTTACCTCTCACTGGCCAGGTTCGCCACGACCACCCTTAGCGGCCATTCGACGGACAACCTGCAGGTTATCGCCGGCGTCGTGATCGGCGGCACGAGTCTCTTCGGCGGCTCTGGAGGGATGATGGGCACTCTAATCGGCATCATCATCCCCGTCATGCTGCTCGACGGTTTCGTTGTCCTCGGGCTCCCACCTTTCTGGCAGCAGGTTGCCGTGGGAGCGGTATTGATCGGTGCGGTCTATTTCGACCAGCTGCGCAGGAAGTTGAGGAATCGCTAACAGCCAACCTCCATCAATGAAATCGTGTACATGAGCCCAAGGAGTAGCTACTTATGCTAAAATCATGCCTTCTTCACCCCGAGATCCTAGAGGCCTTGGGCCGCGCAGGCCACAGCTCGAAGATCCTAATCGCCGATGGCAACTATCCCTTCGCGACCCAGCTCGGACCGAATGCTCGGCTGGTGTCGCTTAACTTGTCGCCGGGGTTGGTCAACATCACCCAGGTGCTCGAAGCGCCCGTTCGCCTTCGGCCAGCCGCTACGCATACGAGTAAACAGTGCAGGGATCATGGCGTGTCCCTTGGCACGCGATTCGCAAGGATATGAGTCGCAGTTCGCGACGAACCATCCGGGGCACTTTCAGCTTGGGGTGCGGCTTTGGCCTTCCAATTTGAGGCCGTCCTAAGTGCCGGAGTCGGCGATTTCAACGGTTTTAAGCGTTTGTTAGTCAAGGATTGGGAGTTTTTCCGAGTTCCTCGCGCAAACGGGCGAAAAGCCGCCTTGGCCTCCTGACGGAGGTTCTGGAGTTGTAGGTTGTGGCGGATCGGTCGATGTAGACCGAGGGGATTGGGGCGGTGGCGCGCTGCGCAATCGGACGTTGCTGATGTCGAGCTAAGCCTTTCTGCGTTACACAAGTCATTTACCCGAAGACGGCCGTGAGTCCGTCCGAAATTGGAAACATTGATCGATCCCCGGATGCACGCGCCCCGCAGGAATCGCGCACCACCAGCCGGCAATCTAGGAGCATTTCGCGGGTGGGTATGTCCGGCGTGGCGATCCGCTCCAACATCGCCGCGGCGGCGGCGATCCCCATGTCGTGGCACGGTTGGTGAATGGTCGTTAGGGGTACCGGCAAAAGGTTTGCGTATTGGATGTCATCGAAGCCGATGATTCGCACGTCTTTTGGGATCCGGTAATTTAGGCCGATAAGGCTGTGCATCACGTGGCCCGCGGTTCGGTCGTTCGCGCAAGCGATCGCGTCCGGCTTCAGCCTCTCCATGAACCGTGCGATCTCGCATGGGTCATCGCTGCTGAGTGCCTGTAGCAAGGAGGGTTCGAACGGAACGCCGGCTCGAAGCAAGGCCTCTTGGTAACCGGCAACGCGCGATTTGGTACTCTGCGCGGCATTCCGATAGGCCACAAAGGCAATGCGCCGGCAGCCGAGTTTGAGAAAGTGCTCGGTGACCAGGTACCCGGCACACCGGTGGTCAATCGAGACAAGGTCGTGAGGACTGCGTTCCGGATAAGGCAAGAAACTGCGGTCCAGTAGCAAAATCGGAATGCCGGCCTTTTCCAACACCGATACTACTGCCTGATTTGTTCGGTCGTTTTGTGAGGTCAAGTCCAAAGGGGCAAAAAAAACACCCGCAACCCCCTGGGCTATGTATTGATGGCAAAGTTCCAAGGTTTGGGTTTCTTTTGCTTGCGGACCGGGCGCAATGTTTCCCCACAACAAGGCATGTTTACGAGATTGGAGGTATTCAGCGATGCTTTGGCAGATCGGTCCGAAAATTTCGGCATCCCCCAAGTTCGGGATCAACGATCCAAACAAAAGATTGGCCTTCGTCGCGGTGCCGTCGGCGACGTAAGTGCCTGATCCGGCACGACGTTGCACCAACCCCCTGTGCTGCAATTCGCGGAGGGCGCGCACGATTGTGATCCGCGAGGTTTCAAATTCCTGAAGAAAGGCAGTCTCGCTTGGTAGCTTTTCACCAGGCGAATATCGCCCCGAGAGAATGCCCTCTTCAATCGCTTTAAACACCTGCTGATATTTCGGACGTTGTGGAAGCATTAGAAAGATAATATATTAGGATTCGACAGAGTTTCAAGCCTTGATATAGAGAGGTTTTGCTCGCATTTACCAAACAGGAAGAGCGGATTTGCTGAGTCTTCTTTGAAAAGTTGATATATTACTTGACGTTTTAGGTTTTGCTATTTACTATACCTAATATTCAATATCTAATATGTTGATGTCTGAAACTTTGACCCCATTATGCGTCGTGAGCCGAACTACGGTGCCGGATACGGTGCAGTGGCATTCTCATTTGCATGACGAACTTTGCTTGGTCTCAGACGGCATGCCCATCGTTGGACACGCCGGCAGCAAAGTCTGCCCGGAACCCGGCACCCTTTTTCTTTTTACGGAATCCGAAATTCATGGTGTCTGGAACTTCGGGAGTGTCGTCGCTCGCCTCTGTTCGCTTGAGTTTCGCATCAGCTCCGAGGTTAGGGTCGAATTCCGCGACCTTTTTGAATGCTCGCCTGAACGGCGAATGCTCAAGCTTTCCGCCGGCCAGCAGCATCGATTTTGCAATACCTGCCAAAAAATCGCCCTTGAGAAGAGCGTTGCCCACCCTCTCCACGCGACCGCTGCGTCTGTCTTGCTGGCTTTGCAATTGATTGATGTGACGCGCTGGTTTTCAGCGCATCCCGAGATCGATCTTGTGGATGGCAGAGAAAAGCTGGACCCGCAATGTTTTGAGCTGTGGCAGAAGATTCATCGGGACGCGTTTTTGTCGATCTCTCATGGACCGATGCTTTTCAATCTGAATCCCGGTTACGATTCGATCCGTCACCGATTTCGGAAACTGTTTGGGATTTCCCCGCGAGGCATGCTGGCTCGGCTCCGGATGGATCGGGCCAAGGAATTGTTGCTCACCAGCGACCTTTCGGTCAAAGAGATCGCCTTTGAACTCAGCTACCTCTGGCAGCAGGATTTCACCCGTGCGTTTAGAAAATGCACCGGAGTGAGCCCGGGCGAATGGAGAATGCGCTCCCGCGAGCTTGATGCCTATCTTTGAGCGTGATTTTTCACGCAGGCGACCTATCGACCCGACTTTGCGATTCGGACGAGATGGAAGGACCTGCAGTCGGCGTGAGCACGACCGAGTTAGTTAAGTTAGACCGACTCTTCGAACCGTGATTTGCGCTGGAGCAAGAACACATGTGCGAGGTTTGCCTTCGCCGGCCGCGAAGATCACGAGTTAGCGAGGTGCTTTCGCTCCAAAAGTGCGATGTCAATTTCCGAATCGGCTTATAGACCGAGCTGGCTCCTGCCCTTTCAGGGAATAGCATCATATTGGTTAATCTAATGCCCAACATCCCTATGCTCTTACCTAAACGATTCATTTCTCATCTGGTTGGCACAGCCGTTTTTGCCCTGTTCCTGGCTCCAGGCCACGCGCAGCAAGAGAGCAAGAAGTTGAACATCGCAGTCATCCCAAAGGGAACCACTCACGTTTTCTGGAAATCGGTCGAAGCAGGCGCGCGCCAAGCGGCCCTGGAGCTTGGCATTGACATGATCTGGAAAGGCCCGCTAAAGGAGGACGACCGGGCGCAACAGATCTCGATCGTGGAACAATTCGTCTCTGAAGGCCGAAGCGGTATTGTGTTAGCGCCGCTGGACGAGAACGCCTTGCGCCGTCCGGTTGACGCCGCGATGGAAAAGAAGATCCCTGTGATCATTATCGATTCGACGCTCAAAGGCGAGGTGGGTAAGGACTTCATTGGCTTTTGCGGCACGAACAACAAACAGGGCGGGACGATGGGAGGCGAAGAGCTTGCCAGGCTGCTCGACGGCAAGGGGAAGGTTATCCTGCTGCGTTATCAGGAAGGTTCTGCAAGCACTAGCCAGCGGGAGGAAGGTTTCCTGGAGGCGATCAAAAAGCATCCAGACATGCAGATTCTGCTCGATAACCGCTATGCCGGTGCGACGGTGGCGGAAGCTCAATCGACGGCGATGAATATCATCGACAAGATACGTGTAGCGGACGGCATCTTTTGTCCGAACGAGTCAGCCACTTTCGGGATGTTGCTGGCGCTCAAACAGAACAACCTTGCTGGCAAGATTAAGCTAGTCGGCTTCGACACGTCCCCACCGCTCATTGAAGGTTTGAAAAAAGGCGAGATCCAGGCGCTTGTGGCCCAGAATCCGAAGAAAATGGGCTATTTGGGAGTGAAAGCGATAGTGGCTTATATTCATGGGGAGCAAGTACCCCCTGTCACAGACAGCGGCGCACAGCTCATAACCAAGGAGAACGTGGGCACGCCGGAAATCCAAAAACTGTTGAACCCGTAATAACTTTCCCATGGCTGAGCAAACCGAGCTGCTGCGGATGGAAGGCGTTCGGAAGCGCTTTGGGGCAACCATCGCGCTGGACGGGGTGGACTTGTCGGTGCGGGCTGGTGAGGTTTTGGCTTTAGTGGGCGAGAACGGCGCGGGCAAGAGCACATTAATGAAAGTGCTCTCCGGGGCGCACAAGCCCGACGAAGGGCGCATGTGGCTTAACGGCGAACCTTACCGTCCGGAGCATCCGCACGACGCGCGCAACGCCGGGGTGTCGATGATCTACCAGGAACTCTCGCTGGCGAGGCACCTGACGGTGATGGAAAATATCGTGTTGGGCATGGAGCCGACTGCGGGGCCCTTTGTGAAGTGGCCCGAGTTTCGGCGCAGAGCAACGGAGGCCATGGCGCAGCTTGGCCGCAGCGACATCCGGCCCGAGACGCCCTTATACAAGCTCTCGATCGCCGAGCAGCAGTTAGTGGAAATAGGCCGTGCCATAGCGGTTGGGTGCCGGGTGTTGGTGCTGGACGAACCGACCAGCAGCCTCGGGAGCACTGACATCGCGCTGCTTTTTGACTTGGTGCGCCGGCTCAAAACCCAAGGGATCGGCACGATCTATATTTCTCATTTTCTCGAAGAGGTGCGCGCGCTCGGTGACCGATTGACGGTGTTGCGGGATGGAAAGAGCGTTGGCTCTGGCGATGTAGCGACAACGCCCAACGAACGGATTATCGCGATGATGGTTGGCCGGTTGGTGGAAGATCTTTACCCGCGCTCGAAGCGTGCAGTGGGGGAAGTGGTGCTCGATCTGACCGGAATCGCCGGCTTGAAAAAGCCATCTGCTGCTTCGCTGACGCTGCATCGGGGCGAGGTGCTTGGTATCGCCGGGCTGGTCGGGGCGGGCCGCACAGAACTGCTGCGAGCGATTTTTGGTCTCGATCCGATCCGCTCCGGGCAGATCAAGCTGAAAGCTTACAGCGGCCCCGCGTCGCCGCTACAGCAATGGGCGCGCGGCATGGGCATGGTGAGTGAAGACCGAAAAATCGAAGGGCTTGCTCTGTCGCTCAGCATCGCCGACAACCTGACACTCTCGAGCCTGGGACGGTTCATCAACCCCGCGGCGCAGGCCAATTCGAGCCACCGCTGGATCAAACGACTGGCGATTCGTTGCCGCGAGCCGCAGCAACCGGTGGGAAACCTTTCTGGTGGGAATCAACAGAAAGTCGCGATCTCGCGCTTGCTGGAGCACGGTGTGGACGTGCTCTTGCTCGACGAGCCCACAAGGGGCATCGACGTCGGCTCCAAAGCGCAAATCTACCGCGTTATCGACGAGTTGGCGTGCGCGGGAAAGGCGGTGCTGATCGTCAGCAGTTACCTGCCGGAGCTGCTGGGCATCTGCGACCGCATCGCGGTGATGTGCAAAGGCCAGCTTAACCGTGCGCGAGCGGTGAGCGAAATCAATGAGCACGAGATTATGACTGAAGCAACTGCTACCAAGGAGGCCGCATGAGCACTGCAACCACACAAGATTTAGCCGGCCCGAAGCGAATCGACTGGGTCTCAATTCGGGCGAAGCTCGGTCCGCTTATCGGCCTGGTCTTCGTGGTCGTACTTTTCTCAATCCTGCGTCCGGCCACATTCTTAGCTGTCGACAATTTCCAGATCATGCTGATGCAAACGACCGTGGTGGCCACTGCGGCGCTGGGCATGACCCTGATCATCATTTCGGGTGGGATCGACCTTTCCATTGGCTCGAACATCGCGCTCTGCACAGTGACCGTTGCACTTCTGCTTTCCCACGGTGTGCCTCCGCTTCCTGCGGCGGTGGGCGGGGTGGCAGTCAGTTCCGCCTGTGGGGCGGTGATTGGGCTCTTAATCACCCGGCTGCACCTGACGCCCTTTGTTGTCACGCTGGGTATGTGGGGCGCCTTGCGCGGGGCGGCCAAAGGGCTTGCCGGCGAGCAGATGGTCTCTGCGCCTTCAACCTGGCTCAACGGCTTGCTGCAGAGCCTGGGCCCAAACAACCGCTGGATGATTTTCCCGCCCGGAGTGTGGTTGATGATTTTGTTGGCAGTCCTGGCGGCCCTGATGCTGCGTTACACGCGTTTTGGGCGGCACATCTTTGCGATCGGCTCCAACGAGATGACTGCTCGGCTGTGCGGAGTGTCGTTGCGAAACACTAAGCTGCTAATCTGGGTCGTCGGGCTCGCCTTTGCGGGCGTGGCGGGCGTGCTGCAGTTTTCTTATCTCACCGTGGGGGACCCGACGACGGCTGCCGGCATGGAGCTTTTGATAATCGCCGCGGTTGTCATCGGCGGCGCAAGCCTCAGCGGCGGCGAAGGCTCAGTTTCCGGTTCACTGATCGGGGCCCTCATCATGACGGTTGTGGCGAACGGTTGCACAAAGATGGACTTCCCCAACTGGGTCCAGGAAATCGTCACAGGTGTCATCATCATTATTGCAGTCGTCCTTGACCGGTTGCGCCACCGGGGAACCAGTTAGCCGCCCAAGGCATTTCGTGTGCCCATCACATTGAAAGGCATGCCTACCCCTCATGATCCACCGCTGGTGAGCATTTCGTCGCTTACATACCATATGCCCGTTTTGGTAGGTTCCATGACTCCTACGGCAATTTGGACTGCCGCAAAAGCCGGCGCTGAGTATGTTAAAGTGTTTCGAGCCGGTACGCTTGGCCCAGGTTATATCGTGGGCCTCGATGTTTTATATAGTTTTTGACCTCTTTCAGCCGGGCCAAGGCTCAGGTGATTGCTCAATTTGTCATCGAGACGTTTGATAGTGTTTTTCGCTTTTGAGCAATCTTCGGTGAAGCACCCAGAAACGTTTTCTCGGGAAGGTTAAACCATTTCTTTCCGACCCCAGGCTCAGGTGTCTGCACGTAAAACCGTTTCACGGTTGAAACAGTTCAACGCTCAGCACTTCATTGTTAACACCCCACGTGTCCAACGGCTTCAGCTTCGCCATTGGATCATTTTCCACATGACCTAGATCGTGGGCCCACCGCCACAGCTTCCTCAGCGTCTTGTGATGGCTTCGCCGGTTCGTTCCGGGAGCGATCCCTTCCATGTATCGCAGGATGTCTGCTCGTTTCACCGCGCCCACCCGAAGATGACCCATCGCTTTAGTCATCGTGTTCAAACGCCACCGATCGTCTATCACCGTTCGAGCTGACCGGCCCTCCGCTTTCTGCCGGGCCACAAATTTTTCCGCTAGTTCCTGGACTGTTAGATTCCCGTTTTCATCCGTTCCCTCTTTTTCAAAGCGCCGCCACGCTTCCAACAGCAGCGTGGGCTCGTATTTCTCTGCTTGTCGAATCACCCCCAGCACATGTTTTTCTTCTACCCCAAAGCTCCGCCAACTGCACCGAACCCTGACGCTTGGTCTGCAAGATGAACTTTTCTGCTTCTGTTTTCGTTGCGAAAAACCGTCGGCAGCGTTTCCCGTTCCTCTGACAATCTTGCAGGTATCCAAACCCGATAACATTCCCTTGCCTTATACCAGTGCGCTTCCATACCCGGCCAGTATGTTGCTCTTTTTCAAGGTTTTCGCGGCCGATTTGTCTCTTTTGACCACCTTTGCGAACACCTGTTTAACCCTGTTTTCAGACAGCCTTGGCCGCTCGCCAAGCGCCTTTATTAGCTGGTTCCCTGGGGAAACAGGGCTCGAAAATAAAAAGTGGGTTGAGTGGGACTCGAACCCACAACCAACGCCTTAAAAGGGCGCTGCTCTACCGATTGAGCTATCAACCCGGAAAAGGGAACGCAACAGTATAGTCGAAATTTATCGCTGCAAGCGCTTTTCCGCCAGACCAGAGTTCATATCGCGCTAGGACAAAAGCAGTTGGAAATTCTGCGATCGCAGAACGATGGCGAGCACAGGCGCAATCTCACGTCACGTTTGTTCCCAAAGTTTTTGGACCATCTCTTTACTACCACAGACCTTGGGGCGATCCCTCGCTTGGGGCGAGCTATGCAGGGAGACGCCCCTTCAGGCAAAATCATGCACACACCTGTTCCCAAAGTCTCGTAAACGCTTCTCTGCCAGCGCGGACGGTTCGGCAGGGGTTAGTCCAGAGCGATCCCTCCAAGCGAAGCTCTGAAAAGACTTCCATGGTGTAAGCACCAGAATACCCGGTATCGCGAATCGTTTTGAGTAGCGGCACCAGCGGAATTTCGCCGTCGCCGGGCAAATAGCGATCGCCGAAGGCACGCGGAGTGCGCCAATCGCTGATGTGCACACCGAAAATACGGTCTCGCAGCTTGGTGATTTGTTCGATCGCGCTGGAATCGTCCCAAAAATGCCAGAGATCCAAGAAGATCCCAAATGCCGGGTGGTCTACGGTGTCGATGATCCGCGCCCCCTGCGGCAAAGAACAGATAAAAGTATCTGTGTTCATCAAAACTGGGTTCAGCGGTTCGAGCGCGAGCCGGACATTGTGGTCCGCTGCGATTTTCGCTAGCTCTCGGTACTCGGTCGCGGCGGTCCGATAGGCGTGAGCGAAATCGCCATTGGGCGCCGCACCGGTAATGGTAACCAACGTTGTTCCGGGAAAGAGCGGTCCAAACAATTCTATCGTCTTCCGCAATTGCGCGATTCTATCCTTCGGCATCTTCGGTTCAGGCCGCGGCCGGTCGGGGAAAAGCGAGTGCACGCGAGGCTGCACGCTAGAGACATTAAGCTCTGAATTCCGAAGCTCCTTTAGCTGCTGGTGGGGGTCGCTCGCGTCGAGCTTCGCCTCAACAACTTCGATGTAGGGAATGCCAAGCGTGCGATATAGCTCAAGATCTTCCGCAAAAGATTGCGGCAACGTCGAGTACTGACTGATTCCAAATGGGAGAACAGCTGTGTCGGTCATAAAATCGACCTCAAGGGGGCCAAAACATTACCTTAGCCCAAATCGGAACCTGATTCAGCCAATAAGCTCACCTTCAGGACAAGCTCTTTCCAATCGCCATCTTTCCCCAAGATAAACGCCGATATCCCGGCTGAGCGAGCGCCAATCCCGTCGATTTCCTCCTCGTCACCAACATGGAGCACCTCGTTCGGGTGGATCTGAAATCGCAGAAGGACTTCTCCAAAAATTCGAGGTGAGGGTTTGTCGGCCCCGACCTCGCTGGAAATAATGACGTGCTCAAATTGATCAAGGATACCCAAGGTCTTGAAAATCAAATAAAGTCGCCGATCGAAATTGGATACGACCCCAAGGCGAAAACCTGCTCGTCTAAATGTACCGAGCGCCTCGGTCACTCCAGGCTTTAATTGCCAAATACCTGGACGCGTAAATTCTTCATAAACGGCTTCAAAGTAGTCCGGGAATGGATCAACGCGATATTCCGCGATGCTAAGGGTAGTTGCCACTAAATCTCGCCACCAAGAGCGTCCGTCGTCGGCTCGGGGACCGCTTTGATCCGGAAGCCGTGGCAATTCTTTCCACGCTCGCAAGAAAGCCCGGTTCAGCCGGGCTGGGTCAAGCACAGCGCCAAATCGACCTGCCACCTCCGCGTAGGTCTGGCTTGCCGGTGAGGTTAGCCGGATCAGCGTGTTCGCGGCATCGAAGGTGACAGTTCGAATCATCGAAAGCGCAGCAATGCGCCGGTTGATCGGCACCGGCTTACCTGGGCAGAGGCGGAGGTTGGCTTGACGCTCGTCTTATTCAGCTTAGATTGTTCGACTCGACCGAAATGGTCGGATCGTCGTGCGAACCACGGCGTTCCGTGCCGATCGGTCAATTCTTGTTTTATGAACAGTGATCTAATAGCGGTGCTGGACTATATGGAGCGCGAGAAAGGCATCAAGCGCGAGGTTTTGCTTGATGCGCTGTCGACCGCTTTGTTGACTGCCGCTAAGAAAAGCGTCGGCCCGGCGCGTGACCTTCGGGTGACGATTGATCCGCGAACCGGCGAGATCACGGCGTTGGCGAACCTCATCGTCGTCGAACATATCCAGAATGTGCATGATGAGATTCTTTTAGCTCGAGCGAAAAAAATTAAGCCGGAGGCGAATGTCGGGGACGTAATCGAAGTCGAAGTTACCCCCGAAGGGTTTGGACGAATCGCTGCGCAGACAGCCCGACAAGCGATCTTGCAGCGTATTCGGCAAATCGAGAAAGAGATGATCTTTGACGAGTTCAAGGATCGCGCCGGCGAAATCGTCAGCGGCACTGTTCGCAGATTCGACCGTTCCGACGTCATTGTTGATCTCGGCAAATTTGAGGCCATCATGCCAATGCGCGAACGAGTTGCGACCGAAGATTATAATATCGGCGACCGAATCAGGGCTTACGTGGTCGCCGTAGAAAACTCCAATCGCGGACCCGAGATCATTATTTCACGAAGCCATCCCAATTTTGTTCGGCGTCTGTTTGAGGTTGAGGTAAGTGAGATCGCGGACCGAACGGTAGACATCAAAGCGATCTCACGGGAGGCTGGGTACCGCACGAAGATTGCTGTCTGGTCAGCGGACGAAAAGGTTGACCCGGTGGGTGCATGTGTAGGAATGCGCGGTTCCCGAGTCAAGAACATCGTTCGTGAACTGAACCAGGAAAAGGTCGATATCATCAGGTGGAGTGCCGACCCGCGAGAATTCGTGGTCGAGGCGTTAAAACCGGCCAAAATCAAATCGATCACCATCGATGAAGACCGGCACGCCGTACAAGTGACGGTAGAAGAGGATCAGCTTTCGTTGGCGATCGGTCGGCGGGGGCAAAACGCTCGGCTCACGTCTCGATTGACGGGATGGGAAATCAATATTTCGAAGGACGAATCAGTGACCCATGCCTTCGAGCAGAAATTCGCTCAGGCGATCTCGATCCTTGCGAAAACTCTGAATATCGACGAAGAAATTGCCCGATTACTCGCTAGCGCCGGAGTTAACAGTATCGATGGTATCCTGGAAACGGATCCAAAGGATATCGCTGAGATTCTGCAGGGCGATAGTGGCCGAGCTCAACAGATTCACGAGGCGGCAAAGAAAGAGCACGATCGTAAAATGGCGTCCATCTGACGAAGGATGGAGCGATGAAAATTTTAGAGAGACAGATCATTCATGGTTACACGCGCAAGCACTCGCAAAGATTCCCCCGCCAAATCGGGCGCCAAGCCTGAACCCGCTGCCCAGAAGAGCGCTGCGCGCAAGACGACGACCGATCTGATTTCTCCGAAGACGAAAAAACCGGCCACCGAGGACAAACCAGGGAGGAAAGGGGTCCCGCCGATCAGCAAAGCAAAAGCGAAAGAACCGGCACCAACCAAACCCGAGTCAGCGCCTGCTACGCCGCCGCCCAAGCCGGAAACGGTTTCGTTAATCGAGGAAAAGCGGCCCAAAAAACCCGAGACAGCGGTCAGTTCGGAAACTCGCTCGGTCTTACCTCCGATTTCCAAGATCCGGGCGCCAAGACTTCCAGAGATTGCCCCCGGTAAGCCACCGGCGACGCTGGAGCCCGAAGCGGCAAAAGCGCCGGCGATACCGTCAGAAACGCCGGCTCCAGAACCAGACACTGGTGGCAAAGTGGTTCATCTGAAGCCTCCGATCATTGTGCGCGAATTGGCGCAGCAGATTGGCCTGAAACCGTTTCAGGTGATCAGCGACCTGATGGAGATGAACATTTTTGCGGCGATCAATCACACGATTGAGCCGGATATTGCCTTTGCCATCTGTAAGAAGCACGGTTACATATTTGAAGTTGAGAAGCGCGAGAAGGGCGCCGGCGTCCACAAAACAGAGGTGGTCGTTGAAGAGCCTCCTCCACCGCAACCGCCGCCGCAGGAAGAATTAAAGCCGCGCGCACCCATCATCACGTTTATGGGTCACGTTGATCACGGCAAGACGTCGTTGATGGACGCGATTCGGAAATCACGCGTCGCCGCCGGAGAAGCCGGCGGGATCACTCAGCACATAGCGGCTTATAGCGTCGTTCATAACGGCCATCCGATCACTTTCCTTGATACTCCGGGCCACCAAGCGTTCACCGCGATGCGCGCCCGTGGCGCGACCGTAACCGATATCGTTGTGCTGGTAGTTGCAGCAGACGATGGCATTATGCCGCAGACGATCGAGGCAATCAACCACGCGAAGGCGGCCAAGGTGCCAATTATCGTCGCAATAAATAAGATCGACTTGCCGTCGGCGAACATCGACCGGGTTAAGACCCAGCTCCAGGAACGCGGCTTGACGCCCGAAGATTGGGGCGGCGAAACCATCTGCTGTCCGGTGTCCGCTACCAAAGGAACCGGAATCGATCATCTGCTGGAAATGATGCTTCTGCAGTCGGAAGTAATGGAGTTGAAGGCGAGTCCGACTGCACCAGCCAGAGCAACGGTGATCGAAGCTCAACTCGAGGCCGGTCGCGGTCCAACGGTGACCGCGATTGTACGAATGGGCACCCTCAAAGTAGGGCAACCGTTCATTTGCGGGAACTATTGGGGCAAGATCAAATCGCTGATCGGCGATACCGGGCAAAATGTGCGTGAAGCAGGTCCCGCCACTCCGATCAAGGTACTTGGCTTTACCGGTTTGCCCAACGCCGGGGACGAGTTGCTCGTTATGGAATCGGAACGGTCTGCTCGCACTCTGGGAGAGGAGCGCTTGCTCGAATTGCGAAACCACAAACTGGCCATGCCTCAGCGCGCCACGCTGGAGAGCCTGTTCGACAGCATGGGAGATGGCAAGAAACAGCTGCAGATTATTCTGAAGTGCGATGTCCAAGGATCGACCGAGGCGATCAGTGCCGCACTCAATCAGATCGAGAGCAAGAAGATCGATCTGGAGATCATCCACGCCGGGGTCGGGCCCATCAGTGAGTCGGATGTCCTCTTGGCGACGGCTTCAGACGCTGTCATTATCGGATTCAACGTCAAAACCGAAAACCAAGCTGCCTCCGCCGCTAAGCGCGAAGGTGTGCAGATCAAACTCTATAGCATCATTTACGAACTCATTGATCAGGTGAAAGAGGCCATGGTCGGTCTGCTCGATCCTGAGCTGCGAGAATCGGTCGTCGGCCACGCCGAGGTCCGCCAAGTGTTTGAGCTGACAAAGGGCACAGTTGCCGGTTGCTATGTTACCGATGGCCGTATTATCCGCACCGGACGAGCGCGCGTCATTCGAAAACGCCAACCCATCTATGACGGCGGTATCGCCACGTTACGACGATTCCAGGATGACGTAAAAGAAGTGCGCGCAGGCGTCGAGTGCGGGATTAAGCTCGGAGATTACACTGAGTACGAGGTCGGCGACATCATCGAGTGCTACAACTTGGAGAAGGTCGCTCAACAGCTGTAAGTTCTTTCGCGTTGGGTCGCGAGCGGGTTTGAACGGCAAGGTCGATCCCGCTTTTCGCGGGGCAATCCAATAAACAGGCTGGTTCTATGAAACATCGATTGGAGCGAGTGAACGAAGTGCTCAAACGGGAACTCAGCGAAATCATTTCACGGGAGATCAACTTCGCCGCGCAAGTTCTGGTTACGATTCTTGCAGTCGATATCAGTCCCGATCTCCGACAATGTCACGTTTTCGTTAGTATAATCGGGCAGGAAGCGCAGAAGGCTCGCGTGCTGGAACAGCTGGAGGAACACCGCACCATCATGCAGCGAGAGCTTTCCAAGCGAGTGGTTTTAAAGTACACGCCCCACTTGTATTTCAAGTTAGACGATTCGATCGAACGCGGGAGCCGCGTCCTCAAGATCATCCAGGATTTGGATGAACCGCCTGCGAACCAATGAACGAGGGATTCGCTCCAATCGCCGAGGAGGTCGGCAAAGCTCGCACCATCGCGGTCCTGAGCCACGTTCGACCGGACGGAGATGCCATTGGTTCCCAGCTCGCACTCGCGCTATCACTTTCCAGCCTGGGAAAGATCGTTGCTGCCTGGAATGAAGACGGACTTCCTGAAGCGTTCAGTTTCTTGAGCAAGTCCGAGTTAGTGACAGCGCCACCCAAGGACGCCAAAACTTTCGATCTCGTGATCGCCTTGGACACAGCAACGCGCGACCGGCTGGGTACTCCGCTACAAGCGATCAAGCACGCGAACTGTTGGATCAATATCGACCATCACGCTAGCAACCCCAGTTACGGAGATCTCAACTATTTGGACCTAACCTCGCCGGCAACAGGTCAGATTGTATTCGAGTTGATCCAGGAGCAGCGATACCCACTGAATCTCGAAATCGCCGAAGCCTTGTTCGTAGCGATTTCCACTGACACCGGTTCTTTCCGTTATCGCAATACGTCGGCCCGCACCTTTGAGGTGGCGGCAGAACTGGTGCGGCACGGCGTCGATGTCGCGCGTATCTCCCATTTTTTGTACGAAAGCCAACCAAAAAGACGTGTGCTGCTCTTGCACGAGCTTTTGCAGAACGCCCATTTTTACGCCGATGACCGGATTGGAACGATGGCGTTAACCATGGAAAAGAAAAAGCAGCTAGGGATTCAGCCGGCTGACACTGATGGGTTAATCGACGTTATTCGAGGCATCGAAACGATCATCGTGGCGATCCTTTTTGAAGAACTGGAGAACAATCGGGTGCGGGTAAGTATGCGTTCAAAGAGCGTTGAGATCGACGTCAACAAGATCTGCGGCGAGTTCGGAGGTGGTGGACACCCGCTCGCGGCCGGTGCTCGAATTCGCGGATCGCTGGAATACGTCGAAAAGTTGGTTACAAACCGAGTGAGCGATGAAATTGCACGACTCTATTGACGGACTGCTCTTGGTCGATAAAGCCAGCGGCATCACCAGCCATGATGTCGTCGCGATGGTCCGGAAGCGGTTAGGGGCACAGAAAGTCGGGCACTGTGGCACACTCGATCCTCTGGCTACCGGGCTATTACTAATCGTAGTCGGAAGGGCGACCAAAATTCAGGATCTGCTGATGAGCGAGGACAAGGAGTACGTGGGAACCATGAAACTGGGAGAAATCACCGACTCACAAGACTGTGACGGGCAGGTCCTTGAGGAGCGGCCGGTCGAGGGCATCGATCCTTGCCGAGTGGAAGGAGCGTTTCAAAAATTTCACGGTGACTTCTACCAGACTCCCCCCATGGTCTCAGCCATCAAACGGGATGGTATCCCACTCTACAAGCTAGCCAGAGAAGGCAAAGTCGTCGATCGAGAGGCACGCTTCGTACACGTTTACGCGCACGAAGTGCGAGCCATTCGTTTACCTGAAATCGATTTTCGGGTAATTTGTAGTAAGGGTTTTTACGTCCGTACTTACGCGCACGAAATTGGGCTGGAACTGGGTTGCGGAGCGCACCTGGCCGCGCTTCGCCGAACCAAATCGGGCCGGTTCACCGTCGAAGGTTCGTTGACGGTAGAAGAGTTGAACGCTTCGACGCCTGAAATCCTCGCCCGAAAAATAATTCCGCTGCCCGATGTTTCACGAATGCGCGGAGCCTGATCGGACCTCGGCCGCGAAATCAATCCAAGACGCCAAAATGAAGGTTCTGCACTCGATCGAAGAGCTCCAACAAATCGAGGGGCCAACTCACTTGGCAATCGGGGTGTTTGATGGCGTTCATCTGGGACACCAAGCGGTGATCCGGCAAGCCATAGAGGCGGCCCGGATTTCCGGAGGTAGCTCAGCCGTCTTGACGTTCCACCCGCATCCGGTGCGAGTACTTCGTCCGAACGATGCTCCTCGATCGCTTACATCGACTCAGCATAAGCAACAGTTCATTGGGCGGCTGGGCATTGACGCTTTTCTCATTCAGGAGTTTTCGTTGGCGTTCGCTCGAACTAAACCTGAGGATTTTATCCGCCAGCTGGTCCAAAATTCCAATCAGCTCAAGACGATTTGCGTGGGCGAAGGTTGGAGTTTTGGTGCGAATCGCAGCGGCACGGTGTCGCTGGTTCGAGCGCTCGCTGAATCTTACCACTTTCGACTGCAAGACATCGCCCCGCTGGCCGTCGACGGGAAAATTGTGAGCAGTACCCGAATTCGAGAAGCCGTCGAACAAGGCGATTTCTCTCTCGCCGAAAGATTGCTAGGGAGACCATTTACGATTCTGGGTACGGTGGTGGAGGGCAATCACCTGGGTCGAAAACTCGGATATCCGACCGCGAACCTGAGAGCACATAATGAGCAATTCCCGCCGGATGGTGTCTATGCAGTCACGGCATTCCATCGCGGGACCGAATATGGAGGCGTCGCCAATATTGGTTTCCGACCGACGATCCAAGAGCGTGGCGGAGAGCGCTTGCTCGAAGTCTACCTATTTGACTTCAATCGAGAGATTTACGGCGATGATGTGGAGGTTCGATTCCTCAAACACCTCCGTCCGGAAAAGAAATTCGAAAACCTATCGGATCTACAAGCCCAAATCATGAAAGACGTGGAATCAGCCGGTGTCATTTGCCGGTCCATCCCTCTGGCCGCACCGCAAACTTAGCGTGCGGCTATAGGGGAGGAATTCCGCTACTATTGCGCTCCCACGCCCAGCTGACCCAAAGACAGTCGGTCAAAAAGGCCAGTAGCAGGCTGATTGGTACTGCGCTGATAATTCTTCAAGGCGTCCTGTGTAAGGGGACCGAATAGCCCGTCGACTTCGCCATGGTAATAGCCGAGTTGTCGCAGCGCAGTTTGCGCTTGCCGTATCGTCTTACCGGTAAAGCTGGCACTGGTAGTCCCATACCCAAGACCAGTTCCGGGTTGAACCGACGTAGGTTGCATTCCGGATTGAATGATGCCCTGCAGGCGAGTGATGTGATTGGTGGGACCCACAGCCACACCAGCTCCAGATTGAGCCCCGCCAGGTTGCATTCCGGATTGAATGATGCCCTGCAGATTAGCGATGTGATTGCTGGGACCCACAGCCACACCAGGTCCGGATTGAGCGGCGCCAGTTTGCATTCCGGATTGAATGATGCCCTGCAGCTGAGCGATGTGGCTTTGAGCCCTTAACTCACCCACGCAAGTCATCATCGCGAGCACAAGAAATGTTAATTTCATAAGGAACCTTTCCAACAAGAGCTTGGCCCCATTCTTCTTGAGAAACTAATCAAATATTCTAATTGGGTATCAACTGGGCTGATAGGTCGGCTGGTCACACATCCTTCTCCGAGCAAATCAGGCCGTGCATGACTGGCCTCCCGAACGACGAGGGGCGAAGTCTGGTGCACGGTGAGGGAATCGAACCCCCGACCTACTGGGTGTAAACCAGTCGCTCTACCGCTAAGCTAACC
This sequence comes from Chthoniobacterales bacterium, assembly GCA_035601575.1. Lineage (GTDB taxonomy): Bacteria > Verrucomicrobiota > Verrucomicrobiia > Chthoniobacterales > JAFAMB01 > DASTDH01. The sequence continues at coordinate 34,406 of DATNNZ010000017.1, read as the reverse complement.
GTGCCGACGAGATTTTCCACTGCGAGCCGGTTATTAGTCTCATTTTGCATACCGGTCAAATTTGCGGGAACATCTTCGATCGAGAGACCAAAAAGACTGGCAAATTTTGTCCATTCTGCGCGATCTTGTACTATCCAGGCTGCCTTGCGGGCATTTGACCACAGGGTCTCGCGCGGTCGAGGATCGAAAAGAAAGAGACGTTCAGCGGATGAATGGACCGCCTCAAAATTTGGCGTTCCGACTTTGACGGTAACGTCGATCTGACACATAGCTTTGGGATCGAATTTCCTTTTATCCGCCTCACTTTCAACATGAACGTTCGCTCGGGGAACATTTCGTCGGCCTGGCAGCCTCAGGCTAGAATCGCGCTGCGCTTCGCGCCGGCATTCGCTGCGCACTGACATTATTACCAATCATCTCTCCCGGCGTCGTCGGACTTAATGGCTGGCACGCGCCATGCTTGCCAGCCATAGATGTCTGTTCGACTGTTGCTATGATTCACCTCACGTGCTAAATGGCGCTCTGTCGTTTGTCGAATCAGTAAATTACCCAGTGTCTGAAACTTAGCGCAAACTTCTAACTACTTATCGAGTATCGCCATGCTTGACTGTTCTGCGGGCTCAATTTTCAGAACGTCAAGCGAAGCGGATCACGACTTTTGACTTCGGAGATTTGCGACAGTCGAAACTTCAGAAATGAAAAAAATCGAAGCGATCATTAAGCCATTTAAACTCGAAGAGGTAAAAGAAGCGTTGTCAGATTTAGGGATCGAAGGAATGACAGTCTCTGAGGTGAAGGGCTTCGGCCGCCAAAAAGGCCATACTGAAATCTACCGCGGTAGCGAATATACGGTTGATTTTCTCCCCAAGATCAAAATTGAGGTGGTCCTCGCTGATAGCATTGTCGAAAACGCGACAGTTGCGATCGTGAAAGCGGCAAAGACTGGCAAAATCGGAGACGGCAAAGTCTTTGTCTATAATATCGACGAAGCCATCCGTATTCGAACCGACGAAACGGGAGAAAAGGCGATTTAGCGCGGCCCCTCAGGCCGAATGACCAATAGCAAATAGCAGATAGCGCGGCCCTTCAGGCCGGATAGCAAATAGCAGATAGCAAATGACAAATCGACTGCCGGACCCTCGCTCGTCCGTTACGTCGAGTAGTCTGCTTTGATTGCAGATCCAGAGCGATTTTCTTGCTGGATCCTCCCAAGCGGTCGCACCGGAATATTTGATATCTGCTATTTGCTATTGGTCATTCGGCCTGAAGGGCCGCGCACTATCTGCTATTTGTCATCGGCCTGAAGGGCCGCTATGGTCACGGCGTCGATGAAAATCGCTTCCGAATACACTGACGAGATCAACGCCCACATCCTTGCCTATTCCGAAGATAAGATATCGGGATTTGTCCGCGAACCATTTCGAGAGATCGCGAAAATGTCCGGAATGGACGAGGAACTGGTCATCACCAGGATACGTTCGATGCTGGAAGCCGGTACCATTCGTCGGGTTCGCCAGACGCTTTTGGCGACCAGCTTGGCTCAAGGTGCCCTGGTAGCCTGGAAAATTGCTTCGGACAAGCTGGAGCAGGCTTTTGACTTCATGTTCCGACGAGATCCTTTCTCCGGCCATGTGGTGATTCGCTCTACCGATCAAGATACCTCCGGCAGTGAATATCGGCTCTGGACCACAATCAAAGTGCCGCAAGGTCACTCCCTTTCAGATCACGCCAGGCTCTTAGGTCAGAGAGTTGGTGCAGAAAGAGTAAAATTGATGCCCGCGAAGGGCATATTTGCACTCGGAGTCGGGCATGTACGCCGAAAGGTTTTGGAACCTGGCTCGCGGTCGGAAACACCCGCGCAGATGATAAGTACCGAGATCGTCGCGCTGAGCGAAATTGAATGGCGGGTCCTACTGGCCTTAAAGCGAGAGTTCGCGGTCGACGAAATCCATTCCAATCCCTGGGCCAAACGCGCAGCCGAATGCGACTTGCCGCTGACGACATTTTTCGAAATTGCGGAGGGCTTAAACAACAAAAAAGTAATCGGTCGATTCTCGACTTTTCTAGAGCATGTCAAACCTTCTGCCGGCGGTATTCGCGTTACGCGTTTCAACGCGCTTTTTCATTGGGCAGTACCTCCGGGTCGGGAGATCCAAGCCGGATCTGAGGTCGGTCGTCACGAGGTTCTCACCCATTGCTATTGGCGTGAGGGCGGTCCCGAATTCGGCAACGTGAACATCATGGCCGTCGCGCATGGCACCGACAAAGAGCGGCTTTTGGCTCACAAGACAGCGATCGACCACCACCTGAGCCAGTGCGGAATTCCGGTGACATACACCAACGTGTTCTGGGGTGGACGTTCCGAAATAAAACCGTCCGAGATCTCTCCGTGGGCGTACCGAGAGTTCATTCTCGCCTTAGGCTCGAATGAAATGACAGATAACAGATAACAAATGACATATTTCGCAGGTGAAAAAAACCTCAAAGCCGATGTGATGGGTGAGATTGCTTGCGTGGCGGATTCAGGCGAGGGTCTCGGGAATGCAACGCGGATTTGTAATCTGCTATTTGTCATCTGTCATTTGTCATCTCGTTTGCGCCTCAGGCGAAAATGATGACTTGGAAAGTCATAGCGGTTGGCAAGCCAAAGCTCCGGTTCGCTGCAGAAGGCATTCAAGAATATCTCGTGCGCATTAGACGCTTCGCTCCCTGCGAGACTTTGTTCCTCACTGCGGCGAAACCGGAACAGCTGACAACTCAGATCCTGGCGGCGAGCGAAAAGAGTTTTCGCGTGATATTGGATGAACGAGGCGAACAAAGTTCGAGCGAGGAACTAGCCGAGTTTATTTCCGAGCACCAAGTCCGCGCAACTCGAAGAGTCTCACTTATCGTTGGAGGGGCGGAAGGTCAGGCCGAAGAGATCCGGCTGCAAGCCGACTGGCTTTGGGCATTGAGCCGGTTGACCCTACAACACGAGTTGGCACTTATGCTTGCTCTTGAACAGGTTTATCGCGCCTATTCAATTCTGAGTGGAGCGCCCTACCACCGGGTTTAGCCTCTCCTCATGCGAACTTCGTTGACGCACCTCCTATTAATTTTGGTGACGTGCGGAGCCGACGCGCAGGAAAAGTTTATCTTCGAAAATACACCGGGAAAACTCCCGAAAACTGTCGTTCCTCGGCACTACGTCATTCATCTGGAACCCGACCTCGAACGGATGTCGACGGAAGGCGCCGAAGGAGTGGAGATTGAGGTTCTCAAACCCTCCAGCCAAATTGTTTTAAACGCAGTTGAGACAGAGATCTGGAATGCGTGCGTCGCGCACGGGTCTTCCCGAGAAGAGCTGAAACCGCAGTTCGATGCTGCCACCCAAGTAGTCAAATTTACGACTTCGATGCCGCTTCAACCCGGAAGCTATAGGCTTTCCTTCTCGTTTCGGAGCAAAATCAGCAACAGTTCTCGTGGCCTATTTGCACAGTCATACGATCTTCGCGGCAAAGCAGAATCCTTGCTGGCAACGCAATTTGAGCCAGCGGACGCGCGCCGAGGATTTCCTTGTTGGGACGAGCCCTCTTTTCGGGCAACATTTCAGTTATCGGTCAAGACCCTGAAAAGGAATACCGCCGTCTCCAACATGCCCGCCGTCGCGGAACAGGCATTCGGTAACGACCAAAAGATAGTCACTTTCGGACGAACTCCGCTGATGGCCAGCTACCTGGTGGCCCTGGTCTGCGGCAAACTAGAGTGGCTTGAGGATCAAGTCGCAGGCATCAGAGTTCGTGTCCTCACCACCCCTGGCAAAAAAGAATTTGGTGAATTTGCGCTCGAGAATACGAAGAAGCTCCTCGAGTACTACAACGATTATTTCGGGATGAACTACCCGCTACCGAAGCTCGATCAGATTGCGCTGCCCGTAAATTTTGGAGGCGCAATGGAAAACTGGGGAGCTATCGGCTACAACGAGAACCTGTTACTGTTTGATCCGGCCAATAGTTCGGGCGCAACTCAGGAACAGGCTTTCACCGTTTTAGCCCATGAAGTTGCGCACCAATGGTTCGGTGACCTGGTGACCGTCGCCTGGTGGGATAATCTCTGGCTAAGTGAAAGCTTCGCGACTTGGATGGAGCGAAAAGCGGAGGAGCATTTGTATCCACAGTGGCATGGGTGGCTACGGGCCTGCGAAGATCGTGAACGCGCAATGTTCCAAGACGCGCAGGAAAACACGCATCCGATCCAGCAGCCAATTAACGGCGAAGAAGAAGCTTTGGAGGCCCGTGATGATATCACCTCTTGGAAAGGACAGTACTTCATTCGCATGCTCGAGGGATTTCTCGGAGACGACGCATTTCGGGACGGAATACGTTTGTATTTAAAAGAGAACCAATTCTCAAATGCGAATGCCATTAATCTTTGGAGCGCATTGGAAAGGAGCAGTGGCCGCTCAGTGGCGAAGCTGGCATCGACCTGGATCGAGCAGCCAGGATTTCCTTTGGTCAAGGTTACAGCAGAGTGCCTGAACAGTAATCGGGTCGTCACGTTGGAACAATCACGTTTCTCGTTTGAGCCGAATGATAACGTTAGTCAGCCTTGGATCATTCCAATCGGTATTCTCTCCACCGCGGATCCGCATCGGCCCAGATATGCATTGTTGGAGAAAATCACCGAGAACTTTGATTTTCCGGGTTGCGACGGAGCGCTCAATGCCAACGCCGATAGCTTCGGATTTTATCGGGTCTGGTATGACCCCGATTTGCTGAGCCGGCTCGGTCGAGACTGGAACCGTTTGAGCGAAGAGGAGCGAGTAGACTTTGTCTCCGACACCTGGGCGATGGTGATGTCAAACCGCATACCGGTCACTTCTTATCTGGCGCTGCTGGACCGGTTGCGATCCGAATCCAGCTACAGCGTCTGGCACAATGTGATCCAGGCCCTTACCATGATCGATCGGCTAGAAAGAGAGCAATCAGGCAGAGCGGCTTTTCAAGGGTACGTCTGTGCGCTACTCGAACCACTTTTCCAACGCGTCGGGTGGGATGCAAAACCGGATGAGGAATTGGGTACTAAACTACTCCGAAGCGATTTGATCCAGACGCTTGGGGCGTTCGGCGATCCGGGGGTGATCGATGAAGCGTTCCGGCGCTTTGAAGAATCCCGAAAAGGACAGGCGGACCTGTCACCCAATCTGCGCCGGGCCGTCACCGAGGTGGTCGGCCGCTATAGCTCATCGGCCATCTACGACGAGTTGCACCAGTCTGCGCAGCAAGCTCCACTGCTGGAAGCCAAACAAGATTTTTATCACGCGCTCGAAGTCGCCCTCGATCCGGATCTAGCAAAACGTACATTACAACTTGCTATCACCATGTCGCCAGCGGAGTCGAAGACCGCCTTATCCGCCGTTGCGGTGGCTGGGGAGCATGCTGAGCTCGCCTGGCTGTTTACGAAAAACCACTTGGACGATTTGCATGCCCAACACAATGAAAAGCTTTGGTCGGATCTGCTGCCAAAAATTGCGGAAGGCTTTAACTCATGCGGCTACGCTGATGAATTGGTGCAGTTAGCTCGAGCGCAAGGATCAGCGGACTCTTTGAGCAAAGCCAAGGCCGCGGCTGATCAACTCCATTTTCGGGCTAAACTAAAAGACCATCTTCTCCCTGATGTGGATGATTGGGTGCTGAAGAAATTGGATGGCCGGGTCCAAGCGGCAGCAAATGAACACTGAACCAATCACGGATTGGCGAAAAACCGACTCCGCTAGTGCTATTTAACCGCAAGCGGCGGTAGTGTGTGTCCATTGCAATCTACTCTTTCTTTTGGCGTCGGGCGGTTTGGTCTAACCGTGACGGTTTCGTTGATAACTTATGATCGGCTTTCAGTATTTCGCCGGCGCGCTCGCCGATAATGACACAGGGAGCCATGGTGTTGCCTGCCTTTAGGTCGTCCGGATGGGACATCACGTTGGTCTCGATCTGGACAGGGTCAAACGGGGTTGGGCCCGTTAGCCGGATCCTGCCTCGGCTCTTTGGCCGTACGATACCGGCGACCATTGACCAGGAACCTGCTGGTGGATTGGACCTGGTTAACGTCTTGGCACTGGTGAACGGTACTCCGATCTGGCCTACTTGTATGTCTGGGGTGTCAAGACTAGGATCGCTCTTCCAGCAGATTTCGCCCGAGAATCAGGCATCGACCGACGGATCGGCGGTGTCCATTTGACCCCACAAAATGATTGGCGACGGAACAGAGCTGCGCTGCAGCTGCGAAGACAGGAGAACTGAATAAACGCAGAAAAAGGCGCCCCTCTACTGCAAAAGCCGCTCCAGCGTTTCCCCGACCAGATTAGGATTAGCCTTCCCTTTGGATGCTTTCATGACCTGGCCCTTCAGGAAATTGATGGCGGCGGCCTTTCCTGCCCGATAAGCTTCGACCGACTTTGGATTAGCCAGGATGACTTCTTGGCAGATCGTCTCAATCGCTCCCAAATCACTTTCCTGTTTCAGGCCTTTGGCTTCCACAATATCGGCGGGAGCAGTCCCGGAGCTGAACATTTCGGCGAATACTTCCTTGGCTTGCTTGCTATTGATCTTCCCTTCTTCCACCAAGTTGGCCAAGGCTTGGAGATGACCTGGAGCAATGGGACATTCGTCGATCGACTTTGACGCAGCTCCCAGAGCGCTCAACAAGTCATTCAGCACGTAATTGGCGATCGCCTTCGGTTTCTTTGCCTCTTTCGCCGCGGCCTCGAAATAGCGCGAGAGAGCGACATCGTCCGCCAGAACACCCGCGTCATAGTGGCTGAGCTCATATTGCCGTACGAAACGTTCCCGTTTCTCCCACGGTAGCTCCGGAAGTGCTTCACGGACCTCTTGCATGAAAACGTCGGTCTTTACCGGCAGCAGATCAGGATCAGGGAAGTAGCGATAATCGTGAGCTGATTCTTTGGTCCGCATCAGAATCGTTTCACCCAGATCGTCGTCCCAACGCCGCGTTTCTTGGCGCAGCTTCTCTCCCCTGGAGAGAACTCCAATTTGCCGTTGGATTTCGAAAGCCAAGGCGCGCCGTACCCCGCTAATCGAATTGAGATTCTTTAGTTCGATTTTCGCCCCATATTCCGATTGTTGGCGCGGACGAACCGAGACGTTGCAATCACACCTCAACTGTCCTTTCTCCATATCGGCATCGCTAACATTTCCGTAGATCAGCGCCTGCTTTAGGGATGTGAGATACGCAAAGGCCTCTTCCGGCGATTCGATGTCTGGCTCGGAAACAATTTCCATCAGCGGCGTGCCGGCGCGATTGAAATCGATACCACTCGTGGTTTCGAAGTGCGTGCTCTTGGCCACATCTTCTTCCAAATGAATCCGCGTGAGGCTGACCTTTTTGCCTGGGTTCCGGATGTTCTTTTGGGCGTCTTTGGGGTAAGCCAAGTCGTACAGCGGTACCTCTCCGTTTTGGCAGAGCGGCAGATCGTACTGGGAGATCTGATAATTCTTCGGCATATCCGGATAGAAATAGTTTTTCCGATCGAATTTACAGATCGGTGCAATATCGCATTTGAAGATCAAGCCGGTTAATGCCGTCATCTTCAAGGCTGCGAGATTCATGACCGGTAGCGACCCAGGAAGACCAAGACAAACCGGACAAACATGGACGTTCGGCTCCGCGCCATACTCCACTGCACAACCACAAAACATTTTTGTCTTGGTTTTTAGTTGCACATGAACCTCCAACCCAATCGTTGCTACGTAATCGTTACTCATGCCGATGTTCTGCCTGACAATAAATCATACTGGGTGTGATATCGTCCCGCAGCATTAGGATGATTTTGCGATGGAATCAAGCGATGGACCGGAGGTAACGCATAGGGTACAGGCGGTGACCGCATGCGCTAGGGCGTGTCCGTCCCCGGACCGCCGACGTGTCCGCCGAAGCCTTGGACGTCGTTGTGTTTCCTAGCCGCCGCGGTGGCGAAGGCGGAAACCACCGGCGTGCCACTACCCTAGCAACTTACGAAATTTTACGTTAATAAACCTCCGGCAAAAGTTTTCGGCCTAGCCGCGCGACTCGGCGGCCCGGGACGGATACGCCAGTCGCCTTACCGGGTACGATTATGGTTTCGCTTCCTCCTTTGCATAGTCACAGGCAGCTTGGATTTGATCGCCTGACAGCAGTGCTCGAATGTTCGGGTCCGTCCATAAAGCCAAAACCTTCGGATTTGATAAAATAGATAAGAAGTCACCCCTTCTCACCGCTTCTAATATTTCAGGATCAGCTTGCAATGTTCGAATCCTGGGATTTTCCCAGACACCACGGAGCGCCGGAAACTCGAGCAAACGTCCAATTGCGCGTGGATTCGCCAGCAACTGGCAACTTTGATCCAATCGACGATAAGCCGCCGATGGCACCGGGTCCAGTTGGTCGAGAACAGCTTTGCCCGATCCAAGTTCCAAAGAGTTTTTCAATCGAGCGAGTTCCACCACGAATCCGCTGGAGACGGCGTTTCGCGATGATGGGACCGCGATCTGGTCCTCGGCGATCCGGCCTAAAATCCGAATCCCAATCACGATGGCCCAAATCTGGAGAAGCGCGTAAACCACCGCAACGGCGGCGCCGCCCACGCCAAAAACCAGGCGGAGAATCGCGAAATCCTGGTCTCGTGTGCGCTTAAAGACAATGCCGCCAACGAATACCAACAGATTGTAAGCGAATAACCAAATGGCAACGCCCAGGAGCAACGCTGAGGTGGAGGCCGGCAGCCAGGCGTTCTGGTAGAGAAATCCGGAAGCAACCGGTGTGATTAGAACGAGCACCAGCGAGGCGCCGAAAACCGCTAAAGGCACAAGTAACTGCCTCAGAATGCCCTGCATCCAACCGCGCAAAAACGACACAAGAACCCAGCCACCGGCAAGCGCGAAAAACACATTCCGCCAATATTCCGAGCCATCTGTACCAATGCCCGTCATTTCCCTTGGGTCAATTTCACCCTTATTCGCGCTTATTTCGCAGCCGGTCCGCGGTAGTTTTCTCGATGACGGTTTGCTTCGTCTCGGCCCGGCAAAGGCAGATCTATTCGCGGTTTAATATGATCCCTATTCATTCGCGGCTTATTGGCCAGCCTTCTGCCGAAGCCAATGGTCACATAGGACGAGCAAAGTCATTGCTTCCACTATTGGTACTGCCCGTGGCAGAACGCACGGATCATGGCGACCGCGGGCCATCAATTCGGTCGAACCGCCGGTTACATCGACCGTCTGTTGGGGCCGCAGAATGGTTGCGGTCGGTTTAAACGCAACTCGGAAGACGATTGGTTCACCGTTGGTAATGCCACCCTGGATGCCTCCCGAATAATTGGTCTTAGTGGCCACTCTACCTTCGCGTATTTCGAAGAGATCGTTGTGCTCGCTACCCGTCATCCGGCTTCCACCAAACCCGGAACCAATCTCAAAGCCTTTCGTTGCCGGCAGACTGAGCATTGCCTTGGCCAGGTCCGCCTCCAGTTTGTCGAAGACCGGTTCGCCCAATCCGACCGGGACAAAGCGAACCACGCATTCGATGATTCCGCCGACCGAATTGCCTTCCTTGCGCATCGTTTTGATCAACTCGATCATCAGATCCGAGGCTTTCGGATCAGGGCAACGCACAATCGATTGCTCAACCAAGCGGCTCTCCACAGTTTCCACATCGATCACAGCCTCCAGGTGGTGAATGCTTTTCACGTAGGCAACGACCTCTAGTGCGGGAACCGCCTCCGCTAACACTTTCCTGGCGATGGCTCCGGCCGCAACGCGTCCAATCGTTTCACGCGCGGAAGCCCGACCTCCGCCTTGCCAGTTGCGGATGCCATACTTAGCCTCGTAAGTGAAGTCGGCATGAGAAGGGCGGTAGGCCGACTGTATTTCTCGATATGCCTCAGGTCGCGCGTCTTCGTTTTTGACGAAAACCGAAATGGGAGTTCCGAGCGTTTTGCCTTCGAACACGCCAGAGAGAATCTGACAACGATCCTTCTCGTCGCGGGGCGTAACGATCTCACTTTGGCCAGGACGACGACGGTCTAACTCGCGTTGAATATCCTCGGGCGTCAGCGTAACCCGCGGCGGGCAACCATCAACGACCACACCGACTCCTCCGCCGTGTGATTCACCCCAGGTGGCTACCCGGAAAAGAACGCCAAATTGTGAGGCCATTAATAACGCTAAATAGGAGGTGTTATATAAGACCAAGCCTCAGTTCTGGGCAAGCGATTGCTGCTGCCGGATTTCCCTTTCCGTACCGAGTCGGGACAAAATCGCCCCTAAACCGGGAAATTGTGCTGCCACAGCCCGCATTGTTGACAAATCACCGAGGATTTGTCACCCATGCGGCTGGCGCTTTTAGTTTCAACCGCCAAAAATCGATTGGTAACCTGATGCGCTGTGAATGTTCATCACTTGGAGCTTTTCTTTTTTGTTGCTAAGCATGGAGGAATTAGTGCTGCTGTTCGTCACATTCCTTACGGTATCCAGCAGCCGGCGGTGAGTGGCCAAATTCTCCAATTGGAGGAATACCTAGGCCAGAAATTGTTTCAAAGACGGCCATTTCTCCTGACGCCGGCCGGCGAAAGGCTCTTCCGGTTCATTCAGCCGTTTTTCGAAAATCTAGAGTTAGTTTCCGATGAGTTGCGTGGTCAGGGCGGAAAGAAACTTCGGTTGGCCGCATCGACTGCATTGCTCAGAGAATACGGGCCAGCGCTTTTGGGCAGTCTGCGGAACAGAGTCCCCGAATTGAAATTGGTATTGCGCGAGGCAGATCAATCGTTAGCAGAGACCTTCCTTTTGACGCAGGAAGTCGACTTAGCGATCACGGAGCTTTATAATAAGCCTCCAAACGGCATTCATACTGAATTGTTGGTGGAATTACCATTGGTCCTGCTTGTTCATTCGGCGAGCCCTCTGAAGAAGCTTTCGGAAATATTGGACCAAAAACCGCTGCCGTTGATTTCGGTTCCGCCCAACTCGGCGCTGGCCAAGACCTTTCAAGATGGCCTGCGCAAGCGAGGAACCAGCTGGGAAATTGGTATTGAGCTTTCCACCCTGGAAATGGTGCAGACCTACTGCGCTGCCGGTTACGGAATTGGACTTTCGATCCTGGCGCCAGGGATTCAGTACGGACCCGATCTGCGCGTGATCGGACTAAGGGACTTTCCCCTGCTGAAGATCGCCGCCTTCTGGCAAGAGCCATTGCCTCCCGTGCCGGCACTTTTTATGGAAGAAATTAAGAAGGAGGCCCTCAAACAAAGAGGAACATCGGGATGATTTCTTTGTGCACGCGCGAATCGAGAACAGCGGAAACTTGGCGTCTCTTTTGGTCAACCCTCCTGACATAGGGTTGACAGAGCACCCTTCTAGTCTGCCGCCAACAGCCGATCCGATGCACCATTTGTGACCCCGACCAGCTGCCACAAACAACAAACGAAGAGAAGTTGCCATGTCCGTCACTTTTACCACTCGTTATTCAAGTCACCACAATCGCAATGCGGACCCATCTGCGGCGGTCAGCTTTCTTCCAGCGAGCACTCGCCGGACGATCGAAATCGATGAAGCCACCAAGCAGTTTGATCTCGAGCAGGCGGTCCGAAAAGCCACTGCCCAGCTCAGGCATTCGGTAAAGGCGCTAAATCCTCTTGAGGATGATCTCTACTCACCGATTTCAGGCAGGCACGTATCATCCTCCTCCAGGAGGTTCTTTGCCGGGCAAATTACTCGCTGCCACCAACGTATTTGATGCGGGGGCATCCATTGACCAAAAACCTCCGTATCCTACTTGCTTTGTCGTTTATCCCGTTCGTTGTTAAATAAACTCAAGCGGAAAAGAACGCTTCCTTATGTCCACTGTAACAAACCTCACTGTCCCGAAATCCTTCCCGCCGTTTAACTTGGCGCGTCTGCTGCGTACCGTCTTTCAACCCAGGGCGGCCGAAAGGGTAGCCATTTTCATCGATCTCGACGACCCCCTTCAAGTTAAGGATTTCGGTTTTCTCAAAAATCCGAGCCTCACCATCCAAAAACATGCGTATGAAGTTTTCTATCAGGGTCTCAAAAACGGCGGTCTCAAAGAGTTGAATCTCACCGGAGGCGACTTTTTCGCATACAAAATCACCGGTGGCAGCAATCTCGATCTGCCTGATTTAGCGGTAACTCCGGAGGGAAGGGAGGTAAGTCTGGAAAAGGATGTCTATCCAAGTTACAAGCTCATCCTTTGTATCTCGACATATTCTGCGACTGCTCCGCTGACTGCGTTTGCGAAGCGATATAGTTTTCGGGGGGCTACCCTACATGGCCTAAACGAAACGATCCTCAGTAGCGGCCTTTCGGTCGACTACGATGAGGTAAGTCGAAACGCGGAAAAGCTGCGGCTGGGTATGACTAAAGCCGACTGGGTTGAAATCGATTTTAGCTGTAATGGCGAGAGGCACACGCTCCACCTGGACCTCGCGAAACAGGAAGCGCAGAAAAGCCACGGTCTTTGTCGGGGCGGCCCGGATGTCGCCAATTTACCGGCCGGCGAAATCTATTACGTTCCAACCGGCGCCTCCGGGGAGTTCCCGCTTAAATATGAGGATGGTACAATCGGCCTAATGACCGTCCAAAACGGCCGAATCAATGCGGTGGAATTGATTCGCGGAAATAAGCAAACGATCGAGGAGCACCGATTGAAGATCGCTGCAGATCCGGCCACCGGAGAACTTGGTGAATTGGGATTCGGCACCCAATTATTGCCAGTTTCGGGTCGAGATATTCAGGATGAAAAGATCTTAGGCACCTTGCATGTCGCGACTGGCCGCAGCGATCATCTTGGGGGCCATCTGACTCCGGATAAATTCGCCAACAACAAAAACGCGACTCACGACGATATCCTTTTTGCCCCACATAAAACGCCGGAGATACAGGTTCCGCAGGTTCGGATACACCGAAACGGAACGATCGAAGTATTGATCGAGAACTTCCAGCCGGCCCCATATATGGCCAAGCTTCTCTCGCAGTAGGGGGTCTGATGTTCCGGCCTCAGGAGTACGAAGCACGGCTGTTGGTATCGATAGTCCTCCGCTACCCAAAAAAGGTCGGGGTGTGTCCGCAGCTGCCGGACGCGCCCTCCGAAGTGCTAGGTATCCGTATTGGCTATTTCAGCTCCGATGAACGTCTACGAAACTGACGCGTTAGTAGATCAGTATCTGCTCTTTCATTACGGCGAGGGAGAGGACCAGCTTCCGTATCCGTTCGGTCCCCACGATGCACTCTTCTATCCGGTTCGCTGCGTCACAGAATTTGTGCCGTTGGCCGGTCGGGTGGATCGAGCACTTGACTTGGGTTGCGCGGTTGGCCGTTCGGCATTCGAATTAACGCGAACGGCACAGAAGGTGATTGGGATTGACCTTTCGCAACGGTTCATCTCAGCGGCACAGGAAATCCAGCAGTCCGGTGAAATTCAGTTCCGCCGGCACGAAGAAGGAAATGCTTACACCTCAATTTCGCGGCGGCTTGACCCGGCGATCGATCGCAGCCGATGCCAATTCGAAGTCGGCGATGCACTTCGTCTTCGCTCCGATCTCGGCACATTTGATTTCATTTTGGCGGCGAATCTGATCGATCGTGTGCATTCTCCTAAAGAATTGCTTGCTGTCCTTCGCAGGTTGCTCAACCCGGGTGGTCATTTGCTTATCGCGTCGCCTTACACCTGGCTTTCTGAATTTACACCAACTCAGCAATGGTTGGGAGCGATCCAAACCTGGTCGGAAACGACGACACTCCGAGCGATTCGGGAAAACCTAGGAAACAAATTTGAGCTGGTCAGCTCAAAAGATCTGCCATTCCTGATTCGAGAGCATGCTCGCAAGTATCAATGGAGCGTCGCTCAAGCCAGTCTTTGGCTAAAGCGGTAAACTTACTTGATCGGTTGCAAGTTCACCGTCGTCCGCATCTTGTCATAGCCGATAATCATCGCTTCCAGCACATATGACCTCCCGGCGACCATATCTCGAGTCGAGATATTGCCGACGAATTCGGAGCGCTCACTTGGATTGATGATCACGTAACCTGGGTTCGGATTTGCCGGTTGGTCATCTGACCATTGCGCCAGCTTTTTCCCATTGGCGTCCCGGAGGATGAAGTCGTACTCACGCCCGGTATCGAAGATCAGATTCTGGGATTTCTTCGCTCGATTGATCAACTGAATACGCGCTTCCAACGAGTGGGTATCGCTCAGTTTAATTGGGTTCGGACTCACCAGGACCCGCATTTCCAAACCATAGTTCACTGGACCGGTGATTGGACCAAACGGGCTATTGCTTTCGGCTCTCGCCTTGGTTGGGACCTGATCCTTCTTTCCGTGTCCGACAAAGGGAACCCAACGATAAAGCCCCTGCGACGAACAACCGGCCAGACATAAGACCATCGCAGTCCACAACTTCAGACGAAAATTCATGAGCACCGTTTAGCGAAACAGGGGGTTGGTTGCAAATCCTATCCGTCCGGCAGCCCGTCGGATTTGAAAACGTTTCCTTCTCCACAAAGCGGAGTTTGACAGCTGTTTCGAGAGAAAGGATTTGAGACAGCCGTAAATGCGACCGTTTCTCACCAGTCTCTTAGGATTTCTGTTGCTCGCCCCGAGTTTGGTTCAGAGCCAGCAGCCGATGCTCATTCTGCCTACCGAAAACCAAGGCCTACTTCACGACGATCCAGCTAGCTTTTACCAGTGTGTTCAGCGTGACTTCGAAGGACAGGTGAGCCAACCCTGGGAAGGCGGACAGTACGGTTTTGTCCGAAATCCGGTCCGATTTGGTTCCGCAATCATCTACACTCGATTCCATGAGGGTATCGATATCCGTCCATTAAATCGAAATGCCAGTGGCGAACCGACTGATGTGGTCCACGCCATCGCCGAAGGCAAAGTGGCTTACACCAATACGGCCGCCGGATCCTCCAATTACGGCAGATATGTCGTGGTCGAGCATTCATTCGACAACTGTCCCTACTACAGCCTTTACGCCCATCTCAGCGTTATCATGGTGAACCCTGGAGACCAGGTGGCTCAAAACGCTCCGCTGGCGATTATGGGTCATACCGGAGAGGGAATCGATCGGGAGCGAGCGCATGTGCACCTCGAGCTTAATTTGATGCTTAATGGCCATTTTAACGAATGGCAGAGTAAGTACTTCCCGAAAGATATTAATCTTCACGGTATCTACAATGGTATGAACTTGGCCGGGCTTGATATCGGACGCTTCTATCTCCAATTGCAAAAGAATCCAACGCTAACAGTCGCCCAGTTTGTCCTGAGTGGAGAGCCTTGGTACCGGGTGGTAGTGCCGCGCTCGCCACAAATGGATCTTCAGGAACGCTACCCTTGGCTCGTTCAGGGCAGTCAGACCGGCCAATCGTGGGAGCTAACTTTTGACCGCACAGGATTGCCACTACGGATACGGGCAGTGGAGGAGTCAACCGGTGAGCCGATATTAAGCTGCGTTCACTCTTCCCCTTATCCTCAAAATTGGATGACTAAAGACCACATTCGAAATCATGGCTCGATACCGGCATTGACAGTCGAGGGCCGGCGCTTCATCGACCTCATCTGCCCCAGCGGCCCGTTGAAATGATCTGGTGCGAGGCATTTTCGGTAGCGACGAGCTCTCACGCGTCCTCCGGTAGGGATCGGCTCCCGCCGGTCCCGGTTCCGAGTGGACGCGCACAAGCGTATCCCTGCCGATTCCTGGCGCTCGCCATCTGTTTAATATTCGCGGCACCGAAACACGCCATTGCGGCATCGCAACTTAGTGGCGCGGTAACTCAACTCGTCATCGGGATCGCGCCAACCTGGGACAGCATGAAAGGCAAATTACAGCGGCTGCAAAAGGTGAACGGTAAATGGGAGCAAGTGGGTGAGCCAATGGATGTGCTTTTCGGCAAGCACGGATTGGCGTGGGGGCGCGGCGAGATTGTCGGGCAGGGCCTTTGGCCAACTAAGGTCGAGAGGGACGACCGGGCGCCGGCAGGAATCTTCAAAATCGGTGTTATTTACACGTATGACCAATCGCTCCCGAGCGGTTCTGAGTACCCCTTCCACACGGTGAAACCTGGAGACGCCTGGGTCGATGACGTGAGTAGCCCGAACTATAACCAACATATTGAAGTCGACCCGAACAATCCTCCAGCCTGGTACCAAAAGGCGAAGATGCGGTTAGGGGATTTCGCCTATCGCTGGCTGGTCGAGATCCGCCACAACTCCGATCCGCCGGTGCCGGGTTACGGAAGCGCGATCTTTTTCCATATTCGTCGCGGACCGGCTCGACCGTCGGCTGGATGTACGACCATGGCAGAGACGAATTTGGTCACGCTCATTCGGTGGCTGCGAGCGGCTGCTAACCCGCACTACGTCTGCCTTCCTCGATCGGAGTATCTGGCTCGCTGGCAAGGATGGGCTTTACCAGATCCAGAAACGGTAGGACTGTTTTGAAAACTAGAATCTGCGAGCGTTTGGATTGAATGTTTAGCCGTGACAGCGCAAACTCAGCGAGTTAACGAAGAGCCGATCGGATTCAAACCGGATAGCAGTCTCATCGTTGTCGGCCATGGCTCTACGATCAATCCGGATTCCAGTACACCGACCTTTGCTCACGCCGATACGATCCGCCAAAAAGGTCTTTTCGCGGAGGTGCTGTGTGCTTTTTGGAAAGAAGAGCCCAGTCTCCGGGAAGTGCTCCGAATGGTCGAAACCGAGGAGGTGTATGTCGTTCCACATTTTATCAGCGAGGGATATTTCACCCAAAAAGTCATACCCCGAGAGATGGAGCTAACCGGAGCGATTACCCGACTTGACAGTAAAGTGATTAAATATTGCGAGCCGGTCGGAAACCATCCGCAAATGACTGATCTCCTGTTACAGCGAGCTGGCCGCACCGCTCCCCATATCGCACCTGACCAGACCAGCCTTCTCATTGTTGGACACGGAACTGGTCTCAATGAGAACTCCGCCGTGGCCGTCAAAACCCAGGTCAAAGAAATCCGAGCGCGTCAGATCTATGCTGAGGTAGGCGCAGCTTACATGGAAGAAGAACCGCTAATTTCCAACTGGCCATCGTTGACGCACTATCCGTCCGTAGTCGTCGTCCCGTTCTTTATTTCCGACGGTCTCCACAGCTACGAAGACATCCCCGTGCTTTTGGGTATTCACGACCCATCGACTGGCGCAGCTAGCCAACGGGAAATTTTCCGACGAAATCCGTACATTCTCAACGGTCGCACTCTTTATTACGCGAGCGCAATTGGCACCGATCCGATGATGGCTGAGATCATTCTCGAAATGGTCCATCAATTTGACCGCAATCATCGCGCATCGGCAGTTGGCAATTGACATGATCCGCGATCGGCTTCAGCGCGTCCTTGCCAATGGCAGTCTGAATCTCGGCGAGATCAATGCGCGGCGCATCACCGATACGCTCTTCATCGTGCGCCATCGGGAAGATACGGAGCCTGGAAAAATTGCTACTCTTCGAATATATACTGGACCGGCGGCTGCACGCGATCTGGCGCGATTCGATCGAAAAGGTCAGTATCGGCCGCTCAAAGGAGCGCCGACTTTGCCGACTGGTTGGGAGCTTCGCCTTGACTCGATCGACTCACTGAGACTCGCCATCGACTCTTTCTATCCAGGTGCCCTCGCTAGCTGGCTCGCGTGGGATGAAGGCCGGGCCAACCCCGTCGATTTGCGGACTACTCTGAA
The DNA here is from genome assembly GCA_035601575.1 of Chthoniobacterales bacterium. Lineage (GTDB taxonomy): Bacteria > Verrucomicrobiota > Verrucomicrobiia > Chthoniobacterales > JAFAMB01 > DASTDH01. The sequence continues at coordinate 16,658 of DATNNZ010000017.1, read as the reverse complement.
CCGGCAAACCGGCATGTATCGTGTAACTCAGAAATTGAGTAACGCCCAGGCCGATGAATTGGCCGGACGGTTCTGCCGTTCTAACGGTGGTTGCTTACGAACGATTTTGTGGACGATCGAGGGAAAGCGTCCCGACGGGAACCTGCCGGAAACAAAATTTTTAACCCAGCATGATCAGCTTGGGAAATACGAGCCGGCGATCCCGTTTCTCTGCTGGGAGGCCTGTAATCTCTTTGTTGCGGAAGCCCGAAACTCCGTAAAACGGAGCTCAACATGACCGCATACCGCTGCCGGAATTTGGTAACAATGGACTCCGGCGAGTTTGTGGACGGAGCATTTGTGGTCGCCGGAAATCTCTTCGGATCGGTAGGAAGAGCAGCCGATGTGTTGCCCCATCACCATGGCGAGGTAATCGATTTAGGAGACGTGATTGTATTGCCTGGACTGATCAATGCCCACTGTCACCTCGAATATGGTCTCTTGCGGGGGGTGATTTTGCCGTCGCGGAATTTTCCGCAATGGATCGAACGCATTAACGCTCTCAAACGTTCGCTTACTGACGCCGACTATGTCACCGGAATTGAATTAGGATTCCAGGAGTTGCGCCACTACGGCGTGACCACCGTCCTTAATATTTTATCGGCTCCGCAAGTGATGCCTTTGTTATCTCCGCCAGCAATTCGTTCCTGGTTCTACCTCGAATTAATCGATGTCCGGCCCCGGCCATGGATAGACGACTACGCATTTGGATCTTGGTCGTTTTTTGAGCCAGCAAAGTCCTGGCTCGGCGGATTTGGCCTAAGTCCGCATGCTCCCTATACCGCCTCTGCGGAGCTCTATCGTCTCAGCAACGAGTGTGCGCAAAGCTTACAGATGCCGTTGACAACCCATATCTCGGAGTCGTGGGCAGAATATGAAATGTTCGCCTTTGGCCGAGGAGAGTTGTTCGATTTCCTCCAGAAGATGGGCCGCAGAATGCATGACTGCGGAGCGACGACGCCCCTCCGATATCTACTTTCGTCCAACCTGATTGGTGAGCACAGCATCATCGTCCATGCCAATGAATTGGACCAGGCCGACTTTGCGCTGCTGGCTAAATCTGAGTGGCACAATCTCTCCATTGTGCATTGCCCGAAAAGTCACCGCTTTCTTCATCACAACCGATTTCCTATGGAGAAACTCTGCGAAATCGGATTAAACATCTGCATTGGCACTGATAGTCTGGCGAGTAATGATTCCCTCAATCTCTTCTCCGAGATGCGCGTGGCGCATCGAAATTTCCCCTCTTTGAGCTCGCTTGATCTTCTCAAGATGGTAACGGTAAATCCTGCCCAAGCCCTGCAGCAAAACCACAAACTTGGAAGAATTGCCCCCGGTTTTCTTGCCGATGCAATCGCGATTCCGTATTCAGGTGACGCCGAGATGGTCTATGATGCGATTGTGGAGAATCGAAGCTCGATCGAATGGATGATCGTCGACGGAAAATTGGTGAAATAGCGGCGTTAGTGCTCGCATGCACGGCCGCCCCTTTGTTCGGGCAGACACTCAACGTCGTTGCTCAGAGCGCTGCGGTCGTAGACTCGTACAGCGGGGATTTTTTGTTCGCGAAAAACGAGAACGCCAAGCAGTATCCGGCCAGCTCTACTAAAATCCTGACCGCGCTCATTGTGATCGAATCGGGTGACCTCGATCACCTCGTTACCGTCGATCTGGCCGACACCAAAGTGGAACCGAGCAGCCTTGGCCTGAAACCGGGCGAACAATACACACGCCGCCAATTGCTATACGGGCTCCTTTTGAAAAGCGCCAACGACGTTGCGATGGTCTTGGCGCACGATAATGCCGGCTCGATCCCAGCGTTTGCAGAAAAAATGAATCTTCGGGCTGCGCAGCTTGGCGCAACTTCCAGTCATTTCGTCAATCCACATGGTCTGCACGATCCTAACCACTATACAACGGCGCACGACCTCGTCCTTATTGGCCGAGCGGCTATGCAACAACCGCTGTTCCGTGAGATTGTCTCAACGATATACTACACCTGGAAGGCTCCATCCGGCCAGATCGACCAACTCAGAAATCACAACCGATTGCTTCGCCATTTTGCCGGGTGCAACGGTTTGAAAACGGGTTATACCCGGATAGCTCAGCAGGTCCTGGTTAGTTCAGCCCTACGAGGCGGCCACGAAGTGATTTCGGTGGTTCTTCACACCGACAAGCCAGGGATTTGGGATGATAGCAAAGCGTTGCTCAGCTACGGACTGGTCAAACTGGGATGCCCGGCCGAAGCAATTGTCGACACGACCGACCGGAATGACGAGCCGGCCTCTTCTGATGAGGGGCACTGAGCATCTAGGTGCACGGAGTCCTACAGTTGCGACCAAAACGAGCATTTGGGCCGGGCTTGCGGCCGAATTCTCGCAATAAGGAGCTTTTTCCGCTTAGATATTTACAATTATTATAAAATATATAAAACGGCGAGTACATAGATGGCTAAAATTCTTATCATCGATGATGAACCCGCAATGGTTGAGGTCATTTCCAATCTTTGTCGTGATCGTGGGCATCAGGCTTTCCCATTTAGCTCTTCCGAATCTGCTTTGGACGCTCTTCCTCGAATCGACCCCCAACTCGTGATCGTTGATGTAAAAATGGAGAAAGTCGGCGGTTTCGATGTTCTGCGTGATTGCAGAGAGCGCTTTCCCAACACCGCCGTGATCATGATCACGGCATACGCCTCCGTCGAGACCGCGGTCGAGGCCATGAAAATGGGTGCCTATGACTATATCACCAAGCCGTTCAAAGTGGATGAACTCCAGCTTTGCGTGCAACGTGCGTTAGATTATCAAGCCACCCTTCGAGAGAATAGCCAGCACAAGCGGGAGCTCCGAGACCGTTACAAATTTGAGAATTTGGTCGGAACCAGTCCCCGAATGCAAGAAATTTACAAACTGATTGGAAAGGTTGCCGACACCGATAGCACTATTCTGATCCAGGGAGAGAGTGGAACCGGCAAAGAACTTGTAGCCCGTGCTTTGCACTACAACAGTTCTCGCCAGCACCTCCCTTTCGTAACCGTAAATTGTAGCGCGCTTCCGGATAGCCTGCTCGAGTCAGAACTTTTCGGGCACAAAAAAGGCGCTTTTGCCGGCGCTGTAATGGATAAAATCGGCCTTTTTGAGGAAGGAAACCACGGAACGCTGTTTTTTGACGAGATCAATTCGATGTCGCTGCAGCTCCAGACCAAGCTGCTTCGCGTCCTGCAAGAGCGTCAGATTCGACGGATCGGAGATACTCGCAACATTCCGATCAACGTTCGGGCGATCGCCGCCTCGGTTGAACCATTAAAAAATAAAATCAGGACCGCAGGATTTCGTGAAGATCTTTACTATCGTCTGGCAGTCATTCCGATCGAAATCCCTCCGCTCCGAGAGCGGATTGAAGATATTCCTCTTCTCGCTCAGTATTTTCTACAGCGATTTGCGCTGCAAAGTGTAACGGAACAGAAAAAGATCGACCCAAAGGCTCTCGAACAACTGATGCGCTACAGTTGGCCAGGTAATGTTCGCGAACTGGAAAACGTAATTGAGAGGGCGAGCGCCCTTTGCGAGGGCGGTATCATCAAGTCCGAAGATTTGCCGGCGCCCGTGCTTTACGATCGCGACTCTTACGAAACGATTTCAGAAGCGGATTGGCAGGTAGGACAGCCGCTCGACAATTTTGTCCGAGCCCAGGAACGGAAATATATTGAACTCACTTTGAAGTTTAATCAGGGCTCCCGGGAAAAGACGGCGAGTATGCTTGGAATTAGCATCGCTACCCTGTATCGAAAGCTAGACCTGAAACATCATAAGGCCTAGCGGATCCTTCGATCGCTATCCCTGACAATTAGGTCCCGCAAAGCGATAAGGCCAGGGAGCGTGTACCGGATTGCTAGGGGGCGCCTGATCCTTCGGGAGGCGACCGCTCCGCATTCGGTTGGTAGCGAGCTGCGTGATTAAGCCGAAAGAGTCCTGTTCCCCACTATTTCGAACTTCCTTTGTGGTGCCCTTGCAGTTTTTGTGCCAATCTTTTACTGTGGGTTCTCTTTATGGCAGGTCCAGGTATGCAACAGATCCAAGGGCTCGCGATGCAACAGGTGCTCGCACCCCAGCTGCAGCAGAGTCTCCAGATCCTACAGGCTCCGACGCTCGAGCTGCGTAACCTCATTCAACAGGAACTGCAGACCAATCCCGTATTGGAAGAAGAGGTTGGCGTTTACGAAAACGAAGAGCGCACTGCCGAGGACTCCGATTTCCAGGAAGAATTTGAGAAGCTAGCCAAGCTTGACGAGGAGTGGCGGGATTTCATGTCGCAGAGCGTGAGCTATTCGTCGCGAAATCAAGAAGATGAAGAGCGGCGCCAGTTTTTTCTCGACTCGATCGCAAACCAGGAAACCCTGCAGCAGCACCTGCTTGAGCAATTGAATACCGCTGACATTATCGGAGCTGACCGCGAAGCAGCCGAACTAATCATCGGTAACATAGATGAGCTTGGATTTCTTTCGATCAGCGTCGAAGAGGTTGCGGCAACTTCCGGACAACCCGTTGAGCGGCTGCAATCGATGCTCGATCTCGTCCAAACATTTCACCCCGTTGGGGTTGGCGCGCGTGATCTACGCGATTGCTTGCTTATCCAACTGCGGCGGCTGGGCAAAGAGCAGAGCGTGGAATATCAAATTGTCAGCCAGTACTTGGATGAACTGGGGAAAAAGAAATTCCCAGACATCGCGCGAAAGCTGGGGGTGACCGTAGACCAAGTTCAGCAGTCAGCAAATTTCATTGCCACTCTTGATCCCAAGCCAGGACAAATTTTTTCTCCGGAACCAAACAGTTACGTCCTTCCGGACGTGATGGTGGAGAAGATCGCAGACGAATATGTGGTCTCGTTGACCGGGGACCAAATCCCTCATCTTCGAATCAACAACACCTACAAGGAACTAATGGCACAGGGACGAAATGGCTCCGAGGTTCGCGACTATATTCGCGAGAAGATTCGTAGCGGGAAATTTCTGATCAAAAGCATCCACCAACGGCAGCAGACCATTTTGAATATTGCGATCGAGATTGTGAAACGGCAGCGTGAGTTTCTCGAGGAAGGTACGGCCTTTCTTAAACCGCTGACCATGGTACAGATCGCCGACGCGGTTGGCGTTCACGAAACAACCGTCAGCCGCGCCATTTCGGGTAAGTACATGGCTACGCCCCAAGGTGTCTTGGAAATGAAATTTTTCTTCACGCCGGGGTACCAGACTTCGGAAGGCGTTGCTCTCAGTAATACTAGCGTAAAAGAATCAATCGCCGATCTGGTGCGCGGAGAACATCCCCGAGATCCGTTGAGCGATAAGGAGATCGTCGAAATTTTATCGGAACGCGGTATTCCGATTGCGCGAAGAACTGTTGCGAAGTATCGGGCAGAACTAAACATTCTACCAAGCAATCTTCGTAAACAATTTTGAGTGCGATCCACACTATTCCTCCTCTGGGCTAATTTCTCGCTGGCAACATTAGGAAACGCCACACCATTCCATTTTCCTCAAGATACCTTCTCCTTCTCGAATCAGCTCTATTTCGATTATCAGACGACGCAAAAAGGAAACGTTCAGGCTCATCGTCGAGCAGACGGGAAAACGCCTGATTACTCCCGTCACTGTTTCGTACTGGTCCGCTCACTTTTGCAGTTCCGACGTTTCGCTGAATTTCGTCCGGACCTACCCAAACTGACCGAGGACCAATATCGCGGTCGAGTTCGAGAACTCGTTCGTTTTCCACCCTGGAGCAGCGGCCCGGCAAACAAAATCCAATTTCCAGGTTATTCCGACCTCTATAGCTTTTCTGCCGCCCACTCCTTAATGTTACAAAAAGCATTGGGCGTCTGGTGGCCGTCCTATTGGCGCGTTGGCAATTGGCGTATTGTGTTCCCGGTCCCTCGCTCGAGCCAGGAGCGACTGGCACACTGGTTACAGAACCGTCTCGACGCCGGGAATATTGAGGCAATCTACATTACTCGAATGAAGCCCATCAACCATTGCTTGGTCGCTTACAAGTATGCCAAGCAACCAAACGGCGATCTGCTCTTCTTTGTTTGCGATGTGAATCAACCGGCAAAGGAAGTTCATCTCCGTTACCAGGCGGCCAATCGAAGTTTCTACTATGACCGTACTCCGTATTATCCGGGCGGTTTAGTCAGCGTCATGAGATTGTATGCGTCGCCGCTTTTTTAGAAACGGGAGTTCCATCAGTCGGACCGCAAAAAAGCTTGTTTCTCCGGTTTTCACCTACATCCGCCCTTTAGGGCTCGACCCGGCGCGATTAATATCGCAAAAACTGTAGCCTGGGATAAAATCCAGAAGATTTTGTGCTAGCGCCATGTTAGTCTGATCCCCGTTTTTTTTACCATGGCTTTCTTTTCTTGGTTTAAGTCCAAATCGGAAAACCCGAGACGAGATGAACCCGAAAGTCATCCGTCTTCGAAAACTGCCGCGGAGCCGAAAACGTTCGCGACCGCAGGAACTAGTCCCGTCCGGCAAGGGGTTCCGAGATTTCGCGAGACCTTTCTTAAAGGTGCTCGAACAATTTCCGGATCGGCCACGTTCAAACGACCGATACGAGCTACGATCGACATCCCGTTGCAGACGCTTTGGCAATCCCTCCCCGAAGGACTGGCGCAAGATAATACCTCGCTCGACCCGAAGCGGCGAATTCAGATTCCACGCAAAGAGGTGCGGATCAATGACGTCGATCATACCGGGACAGTGAGTCTCTATGTAGTGCATGCGGTGTGTCCGGATATTTTCGCCGCTGCGGTTCCGGCCCTGGATAATCGGTCCCTAAAATTTCCCCTACCGGCTTGGGAGCGGCTACGAAATATCGAGGTGCTCGAGCTCAAAGCGGCCCCAGATACCGACCCGGGATCAGTGAAACCTCAACCCGATCCTCCGATGGTTGAAAAATCCGATGCGCCCGCGCAGGAGCCTAAAGAGCAATTGGATCAGCACCAAACGGACGAAGGCGCGAAGCCGAGCGACAAGCCTCAACCGCCTTCAACGACGAACGGCGAAATGCAGCCACCAGAGGCTCATCCCAATGGAACCGGGCGCAGCCGGAATCTTCGGATTGCGTTGTCGCCGATTTTGCGGCAACTACCCCCAGAGCTTAATCGCACGGATCTGCACAATGTCGCCGGGTCCAACTCCGAGATCGAGCTCCCTTTCGAGCTGATCGAGTCACAACTGCCTAATGGCCGGGTGACCGTCCCGTTCTCGATTTTCCTAGAGGCGCTGCCCGAGACCATTCGAAACGCGTTTACAGAAGTAGATGCATCGACCCAAGTACCGATCCCACTCAAAGAAATCTTCCGGCATCTTCCCGGCGATGCCCTGCCGCTGCGCGCCGACCAGCAAGTGGACGAAGTCGGAGACCCGATTCATACGCCGTTTACAACCACCGCGCGGGAGGATGCAGAGAGATTCCGTAACGCAGCCAGTACCGTCGAGAAATCGGACCAGGAGTCCGCTCAGCCGGAACTTGGCCGCTCCTTCGCCCTGAGCGAGAAGACCGAAGCGCCGTCGGACACCCCGGAACCAGTGATACTCGCTCCTGAACCAGAGATACCGACCGCCGCTGCGGCAAAAACGGAACCCAACTTTTCTGCGCTGCAAACGGTTTTTTTGACCGACGAACGTTTGGATTTGCCTATCATCATCGATAAAATTTCAGCTTTACCCGGCCTGCAAACTGCCCTCCTGCACACTGCCGATGGACGCCGACTTACCGGAGCAATTGGCGATGATCAATTCGAGCGCACTGTCCTCACCCTATTTCCAGTTCTTTTTGTGGAGGTCAAAACGAAATTGGATGACCGAGCTTGCCCCGGACTGGAGACGCTCACTTTCTGTTGGCGCCAGGAACAGATCAGTGTTTTCTCCGATGGGCGACTTTGTTTATCGGTTCGGCATAGTCGTCGACCGTTCAAACCGGGAGTTCGTGAAAAGCTGTCACTGATTCTCTCGCGCTTAGCTGAAGCTTTATCGTCATCCGAGATCTGAGTGATCCATGCCGATCATCAATTACGCTAGCAAAGAGATCCAGTTCAAGGTTGTCTATTACGGGCCGGCTCTCGGTGGGAAGACGACCAACTTGCAATACATCCATTCGCGCATCTCGCCGAGTTATCGTGGCGACCTCATTTCTTTGGCAACCGCAGCCGATCGAACCCTTTTTTTTGATTTTCTGCCGGTCAACTCGATCGTGCTGCAGGGTTTCAAAACCAAATTCCAATTGTACACAGTCCCCGGCCAAGTGATTTATAACACGACTCGACAACTGGTTCTCCGGAGTGTGGATGGCGTCGTCTTCGTGGCGGATTCGCACTGGGACAAAATGCAGGAAAATGTTGAGAGTTTTCGGAACCTGGAAGAGAACCTGGGCCGCCAGCATTTGAAGCTGGATGAGTTACCTTACGCGCTTCAGTATAATAAACGGGATCTCAGTGATGTGGCTCCGGTCAACTATCTGGAGTTCCTCCTGAACAACCGCAGAAGACGAGTCCGATCCTTTGAAGCCGTCGCAAACACTGGCTTTAATGTATTTGCCGCGCTGGATGCGGTTACGCAGCTTCTGTTGCACAAATTCAATCGAGAGCACCCAACTCTCAAGCCGATGCCGGCGGCCTTTCCAGCCGAATGACGATTAGCAAATAAGAAATATCGCTTCGGACCCGCCGATTTCCTTGTCTGCCGGCGGGACAATTTTCGTCCCGAGCGCCCCTCAACAATCGGTCAACTTAGCAATTTGACATTTGCTATCTGCTATTTGTCATCCCGCCGGAAGGGCGTTATAAGTCCCGAATGGTCGACTACATGCAAAAGGGTGGACCGCTGATGTGGCTCATCCTTCTCTGTAGCGTTGCAGCCGTCGCGGTGTTCGTCGAGCGTCTCTTGTATTATCATCGCGCCAGCATCAACGTTGAGGAGCTTCTCCAAGGATTGGCAAACTTAATCCGGAGCCGGAATTTCGCGGAAGCGCGGGTCGAGTGTCAAGCTTCGCTCATTCCGGTAACGCGAGTGATTCAGGCGGCCTTGAATCGTCCGCATTTTCCGCGCTCGGAGCTCAGAGAGATCGTGCAGGAGGCCGCCCAGTTAGAAGTCCCGCGACTGGAACGCAATCTGGGAATTCTCGTTGCCATCGGATACATCTGTCCTCTCATCGGGCTTCTGGGGACTGTAACCGGTCTGATTCAAGCTTTCGTCCAGCTTTCGGCAAACAATGGTTATGCCACTTTGGCCGAGATCTCCGGAGGGATATACCAGAGTCTTCTGACTACGGCGGGCGGGTTGGCAGTGGCTATTCCAGCGATCCTTGGCTACTGCCATCTTTCGGCTCGGCTTAATCACTTGATTCATGATATGGAGAGAGCCGGAATTGAGGTCGTCAATCTGCTCACTGACTCGGAAGAACGCTCATCGATTATTGAATTTGATGCAGCATCGAAAGCCGCGGGCGATCAGAGATGAAACTGGAAAGGTCCGTTCGTCTAAATCCTTACCTGCTTTTCATTGTTCCGTTGATGGATCTTGTTCTGCTATTCCTTCTTCTGTTCATCGTGAGTTCTACCTTCCTGGTGAATCCCGGAATCAGCATCAGCCTTCCGTCCTCGAAATTTACTCTCGGCCCGGAAAGGAATCCGTTAATAGTTGCAATCACGGCCAATCCGATTCCATCGATCTTTTTTCGAGATCGACAGGTTTCTCTCGAGGAGTTGGGTCGTGAATTCGATCAGGATCGCGCAACCGATCGATCCATCATCATCCGAGCAGACCGAATGGCCCCTCAAGGCGTAGTGGTCGAAGTCATGAACCTCTGTCTTGACCACGGCTATTCCGTTGCTTTGGCGACCTCTCCGCAAGGCTCTTGAAGAATAATGATGTCCTTTTAACTGGGCGTCTGATTTTTGATTGGACGCCGCAACGATGGAATCAGCCGCTCATCGGATTCCTGGCGGCTTCATTGCTCGTTCATTTCGTAGCATTCTACCTTTTCCACATAGTCTATCCAACGACTAACTCCTTGCTGCCAGCCGCCGCCCAAGTCTCCGTTCTTAATCCTAAGAACCCGGGCGATCATCACATCCTTGCTTGGGCCGAGTTACACGATCCGTCGGCCTTGAGTGCGCCCAAGTTTCGAAATGATCTGGTGGCCGACCTGGTGCCTCGATATCGTCCAAGCTTTTCGACGATCTCTCCGAACCCTCTACCCGAATCCCAACCCACCGCTTCGTCGCAACCCTCGAGTCCATCGCTCTTTTCCGCAGAAAGTCTTTTCCCGCTCCGGAAAAGACCAGTAATTGGTCCCGTCGAACAATCTTTTGTGACCCGATTAGAATTCGGTCACAATCTCCAAAGTCGCCGCCCGAAGTTTTCTGACTCTCTGCCAACTGCTGCAGGAGTCTTGGAACCATCTACGGTTTTTGTCGGGGTAAACCGAGAAGGAAAAGTCGAATACCTATTTCTGTGGCAGACGTCCGGAAATGATCGTTGTGATTCGGAGGCAGAACGATTCCTTTGGCAGGTTCAGTTTGAACCTGGTCCTTCTACCAGTTGGGATCTCGTCAAGTTTGACTGGGGCACGAACGCGCCGTGAGAGGACAAATCGTATTCCCCTGTCAATGGCTAAGGCCGCAGCTTTCCGCCAAGCAACCCCGTTGCAAAATTGTTCCTGACTTTGACCTGGTATAGCAATGATCCACGTTGAGCTACCGGTAATGGTCCTGATCTATTTTTTCGTTCTATTGGCGGCTCTCCTGTCGCTCTCAATTCTTTACGAGTGGCGTAACCAAAAACGCGAAAAAGAAGTCTTGCGTTACCGGGTTCACTGCACGATCTGTGCCTCTATTTTTGAAGACAAAACCGACGCCGAGCTTATCCGGTGCCCGCGTTGCGGTAGTCTAAACGAGCGACAAAAAACTGGAGGACTTTAATTATATGGCGATGTTCATCGGCCGCAATCGAAAGGCCCGGGTGACCTACGGCTTCGACGAGATCGCGCTCGTCCCTGGGAATGTAACCATCAATCCCAACGAGATTAACATTGCCTTTACGATCCCCAATCCCAATGGGAGCCCGGTCGGGCTCGCTATTCCTATTCTGGCGAGTGCGATGGACGGCGTCGTCGATGTCCGGTTCGCCGGTGAGATGGGTAAATTAGGGGGACTAGCAGTTCTCAATCTAGAGGGCATCCAAACCAGATACAAAGAACCCGAAGAAGTGCTTCTAAAGGTCTTAGACGCGGACAAAGAACATGTGACCGCTCTGCTGCAGAAGATCTACCAGGAACCGGTTCAGGAAGAACTGATTGCTGCTCGGGTCGAAGAAATAAAGAGGTTGGGGATCCCCGCGGCGGTGAGTTCCATTCCGCAAAAAGCGGAGCGTTACGGGCACATCGCCCAGGAAGCCGGCGTCGACGTGTTTGTTGTCCAGAGTACGGTATCTACGGTGAGACATATCTCGACTGAGTATCGGTCGCTCGACCTCAAGCAGTTCTGTCGCGGCATGCGTTGCCCAGTGATCGTAGGCAACACCGTAGGCTACGACGTAACACTAGAAATTATGGAATGCGGCGTGGCTGCAGTTCTCGTCGGGGTTGGGCCAGGGGCGGCCTGCACTTCGCGCGGCGTTTTAGGGCTAGGCGTTCCGCAGGTAACGGCTACAGTCGATTGCGCCGCCGCCCGCGATCATCATTTCAAGAAGAGCGGCAAATATGTACCGATCATTACCGATGGTGGTATGAGCAAAGGAGGCGATGTCTGCAAGGCGCTCGCGTGCGGCTCTGATGCCGTAATGATAGGCAGTGCTTTCGCCAAAGCTATCGAAGCACCGGGCAAAGGATACCACTGGGGGATGGCGACTCCTCACGCCAACCTGCCGAGAGGAACTCGAATTCGCGTGGGGACAACCGGGCCCCTGAAGCAAATCTTATTTGGACCAGCAGAAGTTGATGATGGAAGTCAAAACCTCGTCGGCGCCATTACCACCTGTATGGGAAACGTGGGCGCAGCCAACTTGCGCGAATTTCAAGAAACCGAAATCATTATTGCTCCCTCAATCCGTACAGAAGGGAAGCTCTTTCAACAGGCCCAAATGGTCGGTATGGGCTCGCGAAATACTTAAAATTTTGGCACCCAAGAGAAGAGCACAGAATAACTCCCTACCGCAGATCCGATGACTAATCGACGAGTTGTAGTAACCGGTATTGGCTTAGTTACGCCGATCGGGAGCGATCTAAAAACTTTCTGGGCAAATGTGGTGAACGGCAAAAGCGGTGTACGACGCATTACTCAATTCGATTCCTCGATTTTCCCGTGCAACATCGCTGGAGAAGTACCGGATTTCGTGCCGACAAAATATCTTTCCAACCCAAAGGACGTTCGCCGCACAGATCGATTTGCGCAATTCGCACTCGCTTCAGCAAAATTGGCCTTACAGGATAGCGGGATCGATCTCGGTAAGATTGAGAAGACCCGGGTCGGCGTCCTGGTAGGAAGCGGGATCGGTGGTCTCAAATCACTCGAGGATCAGCACATAACCTTCCTGAATAAAGGACCGGGCCGTGTGTCGCCATTCATGGTTCCGATGATGATCGTCAACATGGCGAGCGGCCTCATCGCGATGGAATACGGGTTTGAAGGACCCAACTATTCGATCGTCACTGCTTGTGCCACCGGCGGTAACTCGATCGGTGAAGCTTGGCGAATGATCCGAGACAACGAAGCCGAGGTGTTTCTTGCCGGCGGCTGCGAGGCAGTAATCAACAATCTCGGAGTCGGTGGTTTCTGTGCCATGCGCGCAATGAGTACCCGCAACGATGAACCGGAGCACGCCTCTCGCCCATTTGATCGCGATCGGGACGGCTTTGTGATGGGTGAAGGAGGCGGTATTCTTATTTTGGAGGAGTACGAACACGCGAAGGCTCGAGGTGCGGAGATCTACTGTGAATTGGCCGGCTACGGTCTCACCTGCGATGCCTACCACATGACCGCACCGAAGCCGGACGGATTACCGGTTGCTCGAGCGATGAAGATTGCCGCTGAACGGGCGGCGGTGAATCCGAACGAGATAGATTATATTAACGCCCACGCGACCTCGACCCAGGTCGGTGACGTCTGCGAAACCAACGCAATCAAGTTATTCGCAGGCGACCATGCGCGAAATGGACTCCTGGTGAGCGCCACCAAGTCGATGATTGGACATCTGCTCGGTGGAGCGGGTAGCGTCGAAAGTGCCGTCTGCATTTTAACTATGAAGTATGGCGTGGTACCGCCGACCATCAATCTCGAGAATCCCGATCCGGAATGTGATCTGGACTACGTGCCAAACGTTGCTCGGGAGAAAAAGGTTAAGATCGCTCTGAATAATTCATTTGGGTTTGGCGGACACAACGCAACTCTCGCCTTTAAAGCGCTCTAGGCGCGATTCATCAGGATTTTGCGGTCGCGGAGCGACGCGCACTACCAGCACCACGCGATGAACCGTCCCGTTCTTCTACTGATTCTTACCGCCGTCCTTTGGTCGCTGGGCGGCGTGCTCATCAAATCAATCGAATGGAATCCTCTGGCGGTTTCGGGCGGTCGAAGTGCGATCGCGGTTATTGCTCTCGGAACTTTCTTCCCGGCCCTCTGGCGAAAGATCAGGTGGCGAACGGTGCCCGGAGCCCTCGCTTATACGGCGACCGTTACGATGTTTGTTTTTGCGACCAAGCTTACGACTGCCGCCAACGCGATTTTTCTACAATACACGGCTCCGATCTACATTGCATTGCTCGGGCCGTGGCTCTTGCAAGAACGGGCTACCAAACTCGACTGGATTCTGATCTCGGTCGGACTTGGAGGAATTCTGCTCTTTTTCTTTGATCAACTCAGTTTCAGAGGAACCCTTGGAGTCGTTCTAGCGCTGGCCAGCGGCGTTTCCTATGCCCTTTTGGCGATCGCCCTGCGGCGGGAGAGAGATGGTTCACCGGAAGCGGTCGTGCTTTTGGGTAACCTGCTCACCGTCATTGTCGCGGCGCCCGCCATGTTCCCGCTGGAAAACTTGGACCAGAATCTCCCCTGGCTGCTGGCTCTCGGTATTATTCAGCTTACTATCCCGTATCTCACGTATTCAGCGGCGATCCGGCATGTACGCGCCCTCGACGCGGCCATTATCAGTTTTATCGAACCGGTTTTGAATCCCATATGGGTATTAATTGTCATGCATGAACACGCCTCGGTGTGGACATTAGCAGGAGGGTCGGTCGTTCTTTCGACTTCTTTGATCCGCAGCGTCTTTGCTTCTAGGGCAGGTAGAAGCTCGATCGAGCCAGCGCTCTGAGTCCTGCCGGCCATCATCTACTCTCCCTTCAAAGATCCCTTTGATTCAAAGCCCGCTTACCCAGCTGCCTCAGTGGTCAGGGTCGCTCCAACACGCGGTCTGGTTTGCCATCGACCAGGGGTTCTTCAGATTCCCCTGACTGATTCTGGATCGGACCGATTTCTTCGGTTTCGTCAATCTTCCCGTAGTCTACGGTCCACTGATGTTCCTTATTCTCGTGATAGATCTCGACGAAGCGCCAGCCCCATTGAATGTGATCGTGGTTGTAGTCGCCAGCACTTTGGATCGGAGCAGGGATAACAGTGTCTACCGCGACAATAGATACGATGATTCGAACGTCCAGTCGTTGAAAATCTTCTGCCGTCATTCCGTAGAGCGGGCTCATTTCATCCATCCGGTGGCGCAAAGTTAAAACCGCGGGAAACGCGATCAGATGATCGAAAGTCAGCTTAAGGGGGACAAAACGCCTGATCTCCTCGCCTTCTATCGTGACATCGGTTCGCACGAGAATCATATGGAAGTGAGCCTCGACCATGGCCTGGTGCCGCAAATTGGCGACGCGAATCATCAGGGTCGGCACTCCGTCGAATGGGCTGATGACCGCGCCTTTGCTGAAATGGATTCTAGCCGTGGGACGAGAAAACCGAACAAAGATCACACCAGTGATTACTGCCAACCCAAACATCCCCACCATGATCTCAAGCGTGGTGATCGCATGTCCATAGAGGGAGAGAGGGTACATGTGGCCGTAGCCAACGGTCGCCAACGTTTCAACGCTAAAAAAGAAGGCGTCGGAAAATGAGCCGGGAGCCATCTCGGCGATCGAGTTCGGTCCCAGCAGGTACAATACTGCAAACAAAAAATTGATAACGACGTAAACGCAGAAAAGGAAGGCGGCAAACTGCGACCAGCTCAGCGTCAGGATCAAATGGTAGGCATCGCGCCAATCGAATTTCTTCGCATTGAGCTTAACAAATTCAAAGTGTCCGGCCCGGACTGTGATGTGGCGCGGCTTTCTCCTCATTGTTAGATCGGATCAAAGAAGCATGCGACATTGAAACTCTTTCGGCAAGGATACATGCACGACGATTTGCTCGCCGGGAGTGCGGAATCGAGATGGGGCCGGAAACTGTTCATTGACGATTTTCGTCGAGCCGGAGAAAGTCTCCCATGCCGGAGCAGGAGCTACCGATCAAGACAGATATCGCGCTCGACCTTTCGGGGAACTTCCCTCCGGATCTTCACTCGATCGGTCAGACTCGATTGGTTTCATTGATCAGCGACCATTCCGCAGAATCCGATGTTTGGCTCGGTGAGCAGACAAACGGCGAACGTGTCGCGGTTAAGATTTATCGGTACGGCCGAATTCCGGGACTAGTCGAGGAGAGCCAGAAATGTGCCCTCAATCATCCTAATCTTGTGCCGGTGATCGAGGCCGGAGAAGTTCGCGGACGGTACTTTGAGATAAGTCCCTTTATTGCCGGAGGCACTTTGGCCGATTTCATTCTGCGGCGCGGAAGGTTATCGGAGGAGGACGTCGAAGCTATCCTTGATCAACTTTCTGATGTGATTCATTATTTGCACGGCCGGCATGTCTTGCACCGAGATATCAAGCCCACCAACATTTTCGTTATAAGGGAATCGCCTCTGCAGGTTGCGTTAGCGGATTTTGGGACGGCACGACTCGGCGCTTATCAAACGACGTTAACCGGCAGCATGGGTACAGTCGCGTATTCCTCTCCCGAGGCCGTGACCGGAATCCAATCTGAAGCCGCTGACTACTGGAGCTTAGGGACGGTATTATTGGAAACGTTGACGGGTCGACGACCGTTGGAAGGATTGGACGTCAAACAGCAACTGTATCGGGTTGCCAGTGGTAAAATAGAGATTCCAGAGGCTCTGCCTGCCCGTTGGAAGGCGCTCTTTGCGGGCCTTCTGCGAGCGGACTATACCGATCGTTGGAGAAAGAGCGAGATCGAGCGCTGGCAAAATAGTCCGGAATCGATCGCGGCCGAGCGCGAGCCAGGAAGGAATCAAGTCCCCACCATCCACGGCTCGCAATCACACAGCCCTTCCCCGTCCAAGGTCGATGAGAAAGCTGCGATTCAGCGAGAGAATAGATCGCTCCTAGTGCGCATGCCCGAAACCATCACGTTAACCGTCTCTGACCTGGCAGAGGTGGCATTCAACGGAGCTTACACGACTTTGACCCGGTATTTCTGGCTTGCGTTTGCGCTCAATTGGCACGCACACAATCCTT
>DATNNZ010000016.1:0-2331 GCA_035601575.1 Chthoniobacterales bacterium | reverse complement strand
TGTTTTTGTATTTCACTGCCGACGTGCGCGCGATAACCCCTAAGCGGTTCGGATCCATCGCTCCAAGCTGTGAGATCATCTCCTCCGTCATTCCGTCGGCGAAAAACTCCCGGCTCGCATCTCCGGTCAGGTTCTGGAAGGGCAGCACCACGATTCGCATCGGCGCCGCTGGACGCTTTGGCATCGCGAATCGATAGCCAATCACCGCCATCAGCAGTACCGCTGTGCCTAGCGCCACCCATATTCGCATTCTCGAAGAACGGCGGACCGATGTCTCCATCTCCGCTGGAGCCACCGAGCTTCCTTCCAGTCCTTCACTCTCTGCCGTCGGCACAGGTTTGGCAATGAACCGGTACCCGCGCCTCGGCAGCGTCGCGATGACACGCGGGCTCTCTGCATCATCGTTTAGGACCGCCCGGATCTGCTTGATCGCCTGGTTGATCGCCAGATCAAAATCCACGAACGTGTCATCTGGCCAAACGTGTTCGCGCAGTTCCTGCCGGGTGATCAGCTCGCCAGGACGGCTTGCGAGGTATGCCAGGATTTTGAATGGCTGAGGTTGCAGCTTTAGAGAGGAGCCCTGTTTCCGCAGTTCCTCGGCAGCGAGGTCGAGTTCGTAGTTCTCGAACCGGATGACGCTCGGATTTTGCGTCCTCAGACGCATGGATGATCGCCGCGAGGTCGGATTATAGCCCGAAAGTCCCGTCGCCAGTACGGTTTACCTCATCACTTCCCTATCACCGATAAACCATCGGCCGAACATTGCATTGCGGGAGACCTCGGTGCACCGTGCTCGCCTAGGAGGACACCATGCGTAATATCCAGAATCACCTTGCGCACCCCACTCTGATCTTTGGCGCTTTGATAGCCATCTGCATCAGCATTTTGCTGCCGCTTCAGGCGCAGTGCCCGGCAACCCCAACCATCTTTCAAACCAGCTTGCTCGAGAAGAACCAGCCGGGAACCGAGATCACCACCGAGCAGCTTCAGCAGATCCTAGCTTCCGGTAGCATGCCGGTCTTCGACGTGCGCTTCGAGCTGGAATATGCGATCTCGCACATCCCCGGGGCCACCAACATCCCTCCTGTCAACAACACTTCGGTGGAGCGCGAAGTGAGCCAGATCTCCGCTCTCTTCCCCAACAATTCGCACGCCGAGTTTGTTCTCACCTGCAATGGCCCCTTCTGCGGCAAGAGCAAACGCGTGGCAGCGGCATTGGTCGCCGCGGGCTATGACAATTTTTATCGATATCAACTCGGATTACCGGTGTGGCGCGCACTGGGCAACACCGTGCAATCCGATTTTGAAGGCTTCGCCTACATCTTCAATCGTGACCACACCGCCGTCTTTGTAGACGCCCGCACTCCTCAGGATTTCCTAGTCGATACAATCACCTGCGCCGTAAACATCCAGCCCGGCGAAGCGACCGCCGCGAATGATGATGGCCGTCTGCCGCTCTGGGACAAAGGCGCGCGCGTGGTCGTTTTTGCCGATGATCCTCAACTGGCCAAGAAAGTCGCAGCCGAAATCGCCAAGAAAGCCTACTGGAGCAGCAGCTATTTCAGCGGCACGTTCGCGGACCTGGAAAACAGCCACCTCCGCATCCATAGCTCGCGCCGCTGCCCCAACGGCATACCTCCTGCCGAAACAGATGATGAATAGACCGGCCTCCGGCAAGGCTTTACAGCGCGGGAGAGCCGGAGGACCAAGCCATCCGCCGTGACGGGCCGTTGTCGCCTTGCCGGCACCAGCCGGCCTTTGGCGCCTCTGAAGTCGCATTCTTGAATTGCACTTGCCACTAAACCATTCAGTCCGAGCGAACTAGCGGAAGAGCTAAGTTTCTGCGCGTTTTGGAGGACAAGATGCACAGCTCAGGTATACAAGGCGTGGGACTCCGTTCGAGGGTGTTTGTACTCGAAAGCCCCTGCCATGGCAACCACACCGCGAAGAATCAAGAGAGGAGTAACGATGACACGAAAAATTCTTGGTCGTTGCCTCGGCACAGTCGCATTGGTGGCTGCCGCGTTGCTGATCGCGCGTCTAGACGTTCACGCAGCGCCGCCGGAGGACAACAAGGAAGTATCGCAGCTGCTGGAAGACATCAAAAGACAAGCGGCTGCCCTGCAGCGTGATTCGGACGAACTGGAATCGTTCACGCGATCTGATCGCCCATCGCTCAATGCCGGAATACGGCCCGGTTCATTTCGGCGTTGGATATGCGGAATCGATCTATCCCTGGATAATGGCGAACCACACGAAGGCAGGGCAGTTTGGACCAATACCTGGCGGACCTTATCCTCCCTACATTGTTTCGATCTATGAAAAGAAAGA
>DATNNZ010000015.1:0-29603 GCA_035601575.1 Chthoniobacterales bacterium | reverse complement strand
CGTGGATCGAGCGCGGCTACAACATCCAACACTGGACCGATATGCCACAAGGAGGCCACTTCGCCGCCGCCGAGGAACCTGATCTCTTGGCCGAAGACATTCGCGCTTTTTTTCGGCGGTTTCGGTAGATGTTCCGACCATGAATGGATCCTCCTTCGCTCTACGAGCTACAACGGACTGGCTGCAAATGGACCCGAATAGCTAACTAACGATGGCGACTGCGCAAGCATGAGTGCCGGAGATCAGGAACCTCCAAGAAAGCGGCCCGGTATAACATTGCCGATCGCAATCGCAGCGCTGATCGGATTAGCATTCGGATTGTACAATCTCTGGAAGGACCTTTTTGCTGCTGATCCCATGGATCCCGAAAGTTACCTCATCTTCTCGTTCGTTTTGGATGGGGTCATCGTGGTAGCCTGCGGCACTGCAATTTTCCTTCTGCTCAAAGCGAGGAGCCAGGGAAAATCCTGATCACGAGACGCGTTGAGCCGTTTGTGCCGCCCAAGTTCGAATCCTGTATAGGTTGCCAAGTCTCTTTTCGGGATTGAGATTGATCGCCACTGCCAATTATTAAAAATGAACTATTCTGTCGGATCCGATCTGGAAAAGGGGCAAAGATTTAGAACGGATATCGAGTTAGCGATAGACGTTTGCGCTCTCCGCATGGACGGCTAGCGGTACATGGAAAGGGTTCATCCGTGCAATTTTTTACGAACTGGCTAGTGACCCCGTATATAATCCTCACTCTGTGGTCCCCTTTACAAATGATTAGATTACTGGAAGATTTCCGGTGAACGCGCCGACCGGCTTCGCCAGAATTCTCCATTTGTCTCTTTGTTGTCGGATCTCGGCTTGAAGTAGAGAGAAAAGAGATATGGCTGACCAAAAGGGTACGACCAAAAAGAGCTCGCGTCATCCCCTGGGTGCCACCCCGGACGCTGAAGGCGTCAATTTCTCAATCTTCTCCTATGACGCCAAGGGAGTAGAACTGTTGCTTTTTGATAAGCCCAAGGATTTAGAGCCCACCCACGTAATCCCGCTAGATCCGGCCGTGAACACGACGTTCTTCTTCTGGCACATCTATGTGAGCGGCCTGCGACCCGGCGCGCACTACGCTTACCGAGTGGATGGTCCAAGAGAGGATAGCCAAAGAAAGGATGGTCAAAGTTCATTGGCATTGGGCCACCGGTTCAACAAAAACAAGGTGCTCATCGACCCCTACGCCAAAGGAAACACGAATGCCCTTTGGGACCGCGTCGCTGCTTGCGGGCCGGATGACAACGTGAAAACTTCCATGCGCAGCATCGTGATAGATGCCGCATCTTACGATTGGGAAGGCGATATGCCAATCCATCGCCCGATGCGCGATACCGTCATTTACGAGCTGCATGTCGGAAGCTATACGAAGTCGCGCACAAGTGGAGTGACCCATCCGGGAACCTTTTCCGGCCTCATCGAAAAGATTCCTTACCTGAAAGGGTTGGGCATAACCGCCGTAGAACTCATGCCGGTAATGGACTTCGACGACAAGGAAGTGATGCGCGTCAGCCCGGCGGATGGAAAACCCCTAACGAACTTTTGGGGCTATAGCACACACAGCTTCTTTGCTCCTAAGTGCGCTTACTGTGTTTCGTACGAAGAGGGCAGTCATCTTCGTGACTTCAGAGACATGGTGAAGGCGTTCCACAGAGCCGGGATCGAGGTGATTCTGGATGTGGTGTTTAATCACACAAGCGAGGGAAATCAGGATGGACCCACCGTCAATTTCAAAAGCCTGGACAATAGGATTTACTACCATCTGGTGCCCTCGGACAAACAATACTATATGGATTACTCCGGCTGCGGTAACACGGTTAACTGTAATCACCCGATCGCCGAAAAGCTGATCGTCGAATGCCTGGAATTCTGGGTCCGTGATATGCATGTTGATGGGTTCCGCTTCGATGAAGGATCCATCCTCGCACGAGATCAGTCCGGTATGTATTTTCGAGCGTCCGCTTCGCCGGGATCGTAGGCCCTTGCGCATTGATTGAAAAGGGTCCGCGCTGTCGTCTGTAAACGCTTTATTTCGGCGACTAAGGTCCAGGCGTACTTAGTACTTTGTTCAAGTCTTTGTAGAGCATGGCCAATCGCTGGAGAATCGGGATCTAACCGTCCGAGGCCGATATTGCCCGCCAGGAGAATATCTTTAGCCAGGCCCTCCCAGCTATTTTTCATAGCTGTTCGGCGGTCTGTGGCCGCGAGCTCGAGCAGAGCTTCCCGTTCTTCAGATAAGGCGACTAATACAGAGGTTGCGACGACGAGCCTTAAAACGTCTGGCGCAGCCGGTAGAGCGGGAGGCGGTGGCGCCGGGAGTGGTAGTTGAGGTTGGCGAAGCTTTCCAAGCGCCGCCTGCGCGAAGCGTTCCATCCAGCGATCGTGGAAAGATTGTTCATGATCGCCCTCGCTTGCCGGCTATCACGCCGCAAGAAATCCACCATCAGCAGACAACACATGGCCGACGATGTAGGTGGCCTCGTCCGACAACAGCCAAATCGCGGCCGCAGCCACTTCCTCGGGATGCCCCATGCGCCGGAGCGGCAGTCCGGCGGCTACGCTCCGCATGTCGGCAATGCCCGAGGCGAGCATCATTTCCGTAACGACGCGGCCCGGTGCGACTGAGTTGATGCGGACCCCTTGAGGCGCATATTCCATCGCGGCGGCGCGCGTCAGAGCGATGGCCGCAGCCTTCGAGGCACCATAGAGCGCCAGCCCCGGATTGGGATTCCGCACGCCGCTGACACTCGTGTTGTTGACAATCGCTCCGCCACCAGAGGTCAGCAGCGCCGGAATCTCATGGCGCATGGCGTTGAAGAGAGCACGGACATTGGTGTCGAAGACCTGCGCGTAGACATCACCCGGCTGCTCGGCGAGCCTAGCACGCCTCTCCTGATATCCGGCGTTGTTGAATACGGCGTCGAGGCGGCCGAACCGGGCATCGTCTGTTCCACCAGTTCGGCGACGTCCGGCTCGCGGGTGACATCAGTGGTGACAAAGAGACTTTCGGCGCCCCGAAGTCGAAGCTCGTCTGCAAGCGCCCGTCCGAGAGAGTCCCGTCGTCCGGCGACCACGACGGCTCCCGCGCCTTCCTCGGCCATCCGCAATGCTGTCGCCCGACCGATGCCGCTCGTCGCGCCGACGACGAGACAGATCAGATCAACAAGTCGCCGACCGGCCGCGGGCGTGCGAAGCGGTCCTGCGAGCTCTGTGACCGAGGGCGTCGTCATCGGCGGCACCTCACAAAACGTTGCTCCATGACCTCACGCCCCCATTGGCTTCCCGGTCTCTCCTCGACGCATTCGAAGCCATAAGATTCGTAAAGGTGTTGTGCCGCGGACAAGCCGACGAAGGTCCAAAGATGCGTTTCAGCGAAATCCTTTTCGTCCACGAACGCCATTGGCCGCGCCGAGCAATCGGCGACCAGCGCCGCTCCCGCGCACGCCGTCGTCGATGATGAACCAGCGCAGGTGGGCGATACCCGCCCCCAGGTCTTCCCCATCGATGGCAAGCGATCCGACAATCCGCCCATCCTGGACGGCGAGCCAGATTTCGTTGCAGGGCTTCTCGAGGCGATCGCAAAATTCGGAGAGGCCCCCTGCGACGACGGACTCGAAGCGTTGACCGAATCCGGACGTGCGCGCATAATAGAGCGCGTGCATCTCGGTTATGCGCGCGACCAGTCCCGGCCGATATCCCGCGACAATGTTGAGCGGCGAGCGAGCGCCTTCTCGTCGCCGTTCGTCGCCAGGGCCGCGCCATAGAGTTGAAGTCCGTGCAATACAGTCTGGCATTGCTCCGGCTCTAGCTGCCCCAAGGCACTGGCAACTTGAGCACGAGCAAATCCATGGATGCCGGTAACGCGCTGCCGCCCCGCAGCGCTCAACGAAAGGATCTTTGTGCGTCCGTCGTGCTCGCCGGGTTCTTCAACAACCTCGCCCGTGAGCACTAGCTTGCGCAGCATCCTGCTCACACTCGACTTCTCCAGGCGCAGTAGCTCCGCGAGGTCGCTCGCGGTGACGCCGTCACGAGCGTCGATTTCGATCAGCGCGTGGACCGCCGATGGCGGCAGGTCGGTGCCGGCAAGGGAGTCATTCATGAAGCCGAGTTCCCGAACCAGCCGGCGCGAGGCGGCTCGGACAAGGTCGATCATGGATGACGAAACGGACATGGGAAACATGATGTAGTTGTAGAATACAACTATGTTATCGGATTTGCGCCTTGAGTGCAAGGGCGCTTTTGGGATTCAGCACAACGGTGGTGGAATAGAATAGACTTTTGCTAGCGCTCATCCGCTCTCGTAGCTTTGCCGCTGTCGCAGGAGACACCCTTTTACGGTCAAGGGTTGGATCGTCTCGCCAGTCAAGATAGACCGAGTAGCCCAAGTCCTCCAATGTAAGGCAAACCCCCAGAATCAGCTCTTTGTCGTCGAACGCGTGAGACAGAAAGATGTCGTGTTGAGCGAACAATGCTTGCTTTTTGATCCGTTCCTCGAGAAGGCTGGCGGTCGTAAAGTAACAGCATGTTGGTTAAATTGCGCGCTCGCCCGTTTCTTCGGTTCGGATACGAATAGCTTCGTCAATGGTTGACACGAACACCTTTCCGTCGCCGATTTCGCCGGTTTTTCCGGCCTTCACAATTGCAGCTACTGCACTCTCAACGACTGAGTCACCTACGACCACGATGACCATCACCTTGGGAACGAATTCGACGGTATACTCACTACCTCGATAGATTTCGGTATGTCCTTTTTGCCGGCCGAAACCCTTCACTTCCACTGTAGTCAGGCCCGCCACGCCAACTTCAACGAGCGCGTCCTTTACGTCTTCTAGCCGAAAAGGCTTAATAATGGCTTCAATTTTTTTCATGGTGTTCGCCTAGTCAATGTAAGCTTCTTCCCCGTGTTCCGAGACATCGAGGCCGGCTGTTTCAACCTCGGTAGTTGGTCGCAAGCCAATCGCTTTTTTCAACGCGAATCCGATAACTGCGGTAGCTACCACCGACAAAACCAGCGTAACGATCACGGCGAATACTTGCGACTTAAATAAGGATGCCAGCAATTCGTCTTTCAAATTGCTGTTCACTTCTTTGGTTGCCAGGAGACCGGTCAACAACGCTCCGAGCGTGCCCCCAACCGCGTGGACACCGAATGTGTCCAGAGCATCATCGTAGTTTAGAGCCGGTTTCAGGATCGAGACCGCCAGGTAAGGGATGGCCCCAGCGAGGACACCGATGATAACCGCCCCGGTCGAGTTTACGAAGCCACATGCCGGGGTAATCACCACCAGTCCAGCAACCGCGCCGGAACAGTAACCGAGCACGCTCGCCTTGCCCCGGAAGATCTTCTCGATTGTCGCCCAGGTGAACGCTGCGATGGCGGTGGCTAAGGTCGTGGCCATAAAAGCGTTGGCCGCGATTCCGTCTGCAGCGACCGCGCTGCCGGCATTGAAGCCGTACCAACCAACCCACAGCATTCCGGTTCCGATCATGCAAAGGACCATGCTATGCGGCGGCATCGGCTCCTTCTTAAATCCCAAGCGTGGCCCAAGGATCAAACAGAGGATCAAGGCGCTCCAGCCGGAAGTCATGTGAACGACAGTGCCACCGGCAAAATCAATCGCTTTAATACTGGAAGTGGGATTCCAGATTCCATCCATAAACCCGGTAATTCCCCAGACCATGTGGGCCATGGGGAAATACACAAGGAACATCCAGAACCCAATAAAGATCAATACGGTGGAGTATTTCATCCGCTCAGCGATCGCACCGATAATGAGCGCTGGCGTAATGATCGCAAACATCAGTTGATACATGGAGTAGACGTTCTGCGACACCCAATATGAGTAATCGGTGTTGGGCGCTGAATTGACGCCGTTCAGGAAAAAGTATTCGGATCCACCAAAGAACGGATTGTTAAAATTCTTACCAAAAACCAGGCTGTAACCGAATGCCCACCAGAGTATGGTGACTAGCCCGGCTATGCCTAGACACTGGGCGAGCACGGAAAGTACATTTTTTTTGCGAACAAGACCGCCATAAAAAAGCGCGAGCCCCGGCAGCGTCATGAAAAGGACCAAGGCCGAACTTGTCATCATCCAAGCATTGTGACCCGGGCCGGAGGCGCCGACTGATGGCGTCGTCAGATCCTTCGGGATGTTACCGTCCTTATCCTTGAGCGGAACAGTTGGATCGCCGTTCGTCAGATATGCCTCCAGACCAGCGACCCGTTGTTCCAATGTGGGCGCGGGTGGAGAAACCGCTGGCGAAGCCGTGGGAGAAGGAGACGGCGTAGTGTTCTGTGCAAAGAGAGATTGGGTCGTAAGGAGCGCAAAACAGAGAACGGAAGCGAGGGCTCCAAATCTAATTATCTTATTGTTGACGAGCATTTGGACAGGTTTTCTTGGTCGCTTAAGCTTTAGCTGCGATTAAGTGTGACGATTACGTTAGTCGCCGCAGAACACCGATGGGGAGAAACTCACCGTCGAGGCAGCGAACCGCTCGCTCACCTCACACAGCGAATTCTTGGCTGACTATCGGAAACTAGGCGACGCCCTCTCTAGCAGTGCGTGTGCCAAACCGAACTGTTGTGCAATATCGACGCGCATACTCGCTCTCCTCGGCTCGAGACAGGGCATAGTGAGGTTGGATTCGTCGAATTCAGCCACAAGCCGATGCAGCGCGTATAGTTTGTTGTAGTTGATTTCGCTACATACGCTTACGAACAACCAGTACATCTCTAACTGCGAACCCAAGTACGGCTCGTGGCATCGATTTTTTGTTTGAGCTGCCCAAGGGAACTCTTCATTCAGTCGCTTGCGCGAATCGTCGACCCACCGAATACAACTATCCGAAATCGAATGTCACCGAACTGCTAAACCAGTGCGCCGGCACGGAACCTTGGAACACGGAATCAAATGAGCCAGCCTCGGTATGCAAACGCAAGGCTGGCTCTGATTTCCTAACATGAATCAAGCTGAAGCCCCTCTACAGGCCCAGATTGAATATGCGGAACGAGTTAAAGCAGCACCTGTGCCAGATCCTAAAATGCGCAGGAGAACGGCGAAAACCTGTGGCTAACGGTCCGGTCGTTGGAGGGTTTTATACGCGTTATTCAGAATTGAGCCAGGGAACGGTACAATGCGTATAATTCGTTGTAATTCGGATCGGGACTGTCTTGTACCGATTCTCATGATTTCCGCGTAGGATCCAGTATCTAATGCAGAGTTGGGTTGATTTCTATCTCGGCCCGCCGCTAAGTGCCCCAAAGTGGAACGACTGATCCATTGTCTTAGACAGCAGCCGCGTGCTTGGCTCTATATCGAAGCGCTCACGCTGACGGTCGCAATTGGGTTCAGCGACTACATCACCGGATACGAAGTCTCGATCTATCCCTTCTACTCCATACCAATCCTGCTCATGGTCTGGGTTGGAGACGTACGTCTGGCTATCGTCATTTCACTACTGAGCACCATCGCTTGGTGGGCGGTTGATAAAGCCGTTGGCCACGTCTATTCCAACGAATGGCTTCGCCTTTGGGAGGCCGCAGTTAGGCTCATGTTTTTCGGTCTCGTGCTTTTCGCTGGATGGAGCGTTAAACGGCAACGGGACGAGGCTCGCGCTCGCATCGAATTACTGGAACGTTCCCAGCAACTGGAAAAGGAGATCATCGGAATCAGTGAACGCGAACAGGAGCGAATCGGTCGCGATCTCCACGACGGAGTCTGTCAATACTTGGCGGCGATCGGATTCAGCGCTTCGATGTTGAAACGGGATCTGGAAAAAACCTCTCAGAGTCAGGCTTCCAGGGTTGGGGAAGTTGCCAGCCACCTTAGGGATGCGGCTGCGCAAGTCAGACAGCTGGCGCGGGGCCTTTCGCCAGTGGATCGAGACGAAGGTGGCCTGGAGTCGGCTCTGGAGGAACTCGCATCGAGTACATCGAAGTTGACTGGGATCTCCTGTTCGTTTGTCACCTCCGGTCTGGTCCCGGCACTAGATAGCGCCCCGGCTAGTCATCTATTTCGGATCGCGCAAGAGGCGGTTAGCAATGCCCTGAAGCACGGATACGCAAAATCGATAGTGATCGCACTCGATTCGGCCGACGGTGCCTGTTCGCTGCGTGTGAGCGACGACGGGATCGGCTTCAGTTCGTCTGGCATTGAGAAAAAAGGAATGGGGCTCAGCATTATGCGCTATCGCGCCCGAATGATCGGCGGAGAACTCGGGATTCAACCCAACTCGCCGACAGGTACTGTAGTTGCTTGCACGGTAGCAACGAATGCCAATCGACAGCAGAGTTCAGGAACCGTTAACCATGAGTGAAAAGGCACGCGTCGTGGTCGTCGATGATCACCCACTGTTCCGAGAGCGTTTATGCCAGCTTATCAATAATGAGCCGGATATGGAAATCTGCGGCGAGGCGGACAGCGCTCAAGAAGCTATTCAAATCATTCGTGAAACCTCGCCGGATTTGGCTATGATCGACATCACTCTAAAGACGTCGAGCGGCCTAGAACTGATCAAGAGCATCAAAGCGCTTTCGATCGGTGTTCCGGTTTTGGTCCTTTCCATGCACGACGAATCGCTCTATGCCGAGCGCGCTCTCCGGGCCGGCGCCAGCGGATACATCACCAAGAGTCAAGAGGCCACCCAGGTCCTATTCGCTGTCCGATCAGTTCTTGGCGGAAAAATCTATCTCTCGGAAGAAATGACTTCCGGCTTCCTGAAAAGCCTAGCCGCGACCGGCACCAAGGGTATCGCTCGTCCCGTTGATCGTCTGACTGATCGGGAACTCCAGGTATTGGATTTGATTGGGCGGGGTCGCACCACCAGAGACATTGCCGAACGGTTGAAGCTCGGGATCGCCACCGTCGATACCTACCGGGCAAGAATCAAGGAGAAGATGAACTTCCGCAATGCCATGGAACTACAGCATTTCGCTGTCCGATGGGTTAGCGAGCGCGAGTAAGGAATCGTATCGTCGTTTGGCGTTCGGCGTTCGGCGTTGTCGGCGTCGCAGGTAGGGCGTGTCGCTCCGCGACGGCAGAATCCAAGACTTAAGGTGACCTTGTTAGGCCGAAGCCTGTTATCAGAGATTTACCGGTAGCATTACCGTCAAGGCATAACGGGACAATGGTGCGCCGGCTATTCTGCGGTCGCGGAGCGACACGCCCTACCTGATTAGGGTTCGCAGCAGGCAGCGCGGGCAGGCGCAAACATTGGCCGACCGCCGTTGCTTATCCGCACAATTCCCGGATGACTTGAATCAGAAGATCTGTAGCGCGTTCGAGTTCGCTCAAAGAAATGTGCTCGTCGCTGCGATGGGCGAAGGTCATATCTCCGGGTCCAAAGACAACCGTCTCGGCACCGAGTTGGTTGAAGTATGGCGCCTCAGTTCCAAAGGAAACGGTGGTCGCAGACCTTCCGCTGAGTCGCTCGAAGAGCTTGACCAATTCACTTCCAGAGTCTGTCCTAAAACCTGGATCGCTACGGAGCAGGTTGAACGTGGCCGCAAAGTCGGGATCTGCGCGTTGCAGTTCCGCAAGAATGCGACTTACCTCACGTTCTACGCGATCCGGCGCTTCGCCGGGGATAGGTCTCCATTCCACCAGCATCCGGCACTCCCCGGGGACTATGTTCTTTGCGGTTCCACCCTGGATCGTTCCAATATTAAGCGTAGTGAATGGGGGATCGAACGCCTGATTTCCTCCTTGCTCTAATTGCGCAGCAAAAATTTTTACGCGATCGATAAACCGGGCAGCGTCATAGATAGCTGAATGTCCTAGATGGGGGAGCGCGCTGTGCGCTTCGGTTCCATGGATCACGATCTCGCCCAGCCCGTACCCTTTCCCTCCAGTGATCGGCCGTAGCTGAGTCGGCTCACTGACGATGCAAAAGCGCGGACTGATCTGCTTTTCCGCCAGCAGTCGCTTTGCTCCAATGCAGCCAATCTCTTCGTCCGCCGTGAAAACAAGCGCAATTGGTCTAGGTTCGTTGGCAATTTCCAACGCTGCTCGTAAGATGCAGGCCAGCGACCCCTTTACGTCACAAGCACCGCGACCGAACAGTTTACCGTTATCAATCACTGGCGAAACCGCTTCCTCCCAATTTTCCGAATATGGAACCGTATCGGTATGACATACTAACGCGAGCTCGATTGGCTGATCCCAATTTGGATTCATTGTAGCCAGCAAGTTCTGCTTTGGTATCCCGGCCGTGTCGCAGTAAGACGAATGGCGCACATGCCAGATTTTGGGATCAAGCGTGCCGGCGATATAGTCGATGACCGGAGCGTTGCTCAACACCGATACCGACGGAATCCGGATCAGATCGATCAAAAGCTCGTGAACTGGCTTCATTAATCCTCTCAGCGCCAGAGACGGTTTTGTAGCCCGGCGAATTTGCGCACGATCTCTGTCTGGTCGCGATGCCGGCCCGCTTGAACGATAGATTTCCCCTGAACGAAAACTTCTCGCACGGCAGTCCGCTCAACCGAGAATAGCAATTGCTCCAAAAGAGCGCCCGGTTCGGCCCCGGCTACACTTGGATCGTCCAAATCGATCGATACGAAATCAGCCGGGCGTCCTGGTGCTAGCTCTCCCACCGGTACGCTCAAGCTGCGCGCACCTTCTTTGGTCGCCATCGCAAACAGTCGCTGGGTGAGATCGCGTCCATTCTCCGACGCGAGGAGTACCCGTTCCAGTCTAGTCATACGCAAATGATATTCGATCAAACGGGCATCTTCGAAGAGGTCAATTTGGATCTGGCTATCGCTACCCAGTGAAATTCGTCCGCCCTCCTGCAGTAGCCAATGGGCCGGCACCGCTCCGTCAGCCAAATTCCGCTCCGAGGTTGGGCAGGCGCAGACGCAGCTTTCTGAATGCGCCACCAGTCGCGCCTCGGTTTCCGAGATGTGAATGGCGTGGATAGCGGTGAATCGCTCGCTCAAGATCTCCTCCTCGTGCAGCAACTCAATTGGTGATCGTCCATACTCAGCGCGACACTGCTCGATTTCCGCCGGCTGTTCCGCGACATGCATATGCAACGGAAGTCCGCATCCTTTTGCGTAACCTGCCACCGCGCGAAGATACTTGATCGGGACCGCACGGAGACTATGAGGCGCAACTCCAATGCTCGTCGAGGTCGCCAAGCTCTCTCGTTGCACCCAATTAGCCAACGATTCAGTATCCTGGATGAAGTCATTCGATTCAGGCGTAATGAACCGAGCCTGACCGGAATTCACTAGGCTCTTAAATCCGGCTCGACTGTAGGCGGTCCGCAACAAGGCAACGCGGATTCCGACGTCGTGTGCAGCCTGGATAATCAGTTTCGCTAGCAAATTGCGGTCCAAATAAGGGGTTCCATCCACCTGGTGATGCAGGTAATGGAACTCTCCCACCGTGGTAATCCCAGAAAGAACCATCTCCAGAAAGGCCATCCGGGCTGTTTCGTAGATCTCTTCCGGTTCCAGTTTAGCAGCGGCGGAATACATCTTTTCGCGCCAAGTCCAGAATGTGTCCGCTTCCGCCGCCGCGCGAAATTCGGTGCGTCCACGGATTGCTCGTTGGAAAGCGTGAGAATGACCGTTAACCAGACCAGGAATGATGAAGCGACGCTTTAGCCGATGTGCCTTCGCCAGGTCAGTTTGCTCGCGAGACAATCGCGAGATAACTCCTTGCCCATCACAAAAGAAAGCGCATTCTGAAACGATTTCGCCATTCCAATAAAGATAATCAGGCCACCAGCCTTGCTCAACGGGCATAGACACGCCGGCCTCCCATAAAAACCTGCTCCGCCGGCTCGACTCCGAAATAGTACCCAAGCTCCCGATAATCGTTGAACTGGTGGATAACGAAATCCGCTATTTTCCCGAACTCCAAGGAACCGACCAAATGACCACGGGAAAGACTGTAGGCGGGGTTCACCGTGACCGCGGTGATTGCCTCGGCCACACTCAATTGCATTTGAGTCACAGCGAGTGAAACAATCATCGGAATTGAAGGAGTAGGAGAAGATCCCGGATTGAAATCGGAGGCCAGCACCAGCGGAAGGCCCGCAGCAATCATCTCTCGGGCGAGAGGATAACGATGGGAACCAAGGGCATAAACTGAACCAGGAAGGAGTACCGGCTGAACGTTTGACTCCTTTAATGCTTGGATTCCGGTGCGGTTCGTACACTCGAGATGATCGGCCGTGGCAGCACCAAGAGAAGCAGCCAGCGCTGCACCTCCGGAATCTTTCAACTGATCGACATGCAATCGCGCCGGCAGGCCGAGAGCCTGCGCCGCCCGGACGATCTGAGCTGTCTCGGCCCGGCTGAACACGTGCGACTCGCAAAACACATCCACGTACTCTGCCAGCTGGCCGCGATGGACGACCGGTAACATCTCGTTAATGATTAAATCGATGTAACCAGAACGATTCGCGCGGAACTCTTCCGGAATCTCGTGCGCGCCCAGGAATGTTGGCACCACGCGAATCATATCATTGAGGCGCCGCACTACCTTAAGAATTTTTGTCTCATCGACCAGCGAGAGCCCGTAGCCCGATTTAACTTCAATAGTGGTTGTTCCATTCCGGATCGCCCAGCCGAGCCGATTACGCGCGCTGGCTTCCAACTCATCTTCCGAGGCCGCCCTGGTCTGGCGTACCGTAGACAGGATTCCACCGCCACCTGCGGCAATGGATTGATACGATTCGCCGCCGGCGCGCCGTTCAAATTCCTCCACCCGATTCCCGCCAAAAACCAAGTGCGTATGCGCATCGACAAAACCCGGAGTCACCAACCGGCCGCCTGCATCCACTTCTTCGGTTAGCGCTCCAGCCGCGCCGCGAACCTCGTTCCAAGTCCCGACTAACCCAATCCGCCCGTCTCGAACCAACATCGCAGCGTTCTTCAGAATACCCAGATTGCGCATGGTGGCGCCGTACCGAGCGGAAGCCGCTCCGGCTAACGTTAGTAGTTGCCCACAATTTGCTACCACGAATTCCTGGCTGGCTTTCATATCTTAGCGTCAATCCGAGTCGGAACCCCAGATCTCGGACCGCAGAATACGGAAACATCCGCAGATTTCACAGATTACACAGATTTATGATTTACCGATCCGAAACTCAACTGATCTTGGACAGTTGATAATTTCGTTCACAATCTCGCCGGGATTCCGGCAACTTTCTTACTCCAGAAAATCTGCGTAATCTGTGAAATCTGCGGATATTTCTGTATAAATCTATGGACCTCTTTGGATTCGAAATGCTTGCGGATCTAGGTACTGCGCTCTCCCAACCCAGGAATCCGGATCCCGTGTTCTCGAGCGGTCTGTACTGCGGATTCGTATCCGGCGTCAACATGCCGGGCAACTCCAATTCCAGGATCATTGGTAAGAACGCGCCGAAGCCTGCGTTCTGCGAGGTCTGAACCGTCAGCCACACTCACCTGGCCGGCATGTAACGAATACCCGATTCCAACTCCGCCTCCGTGATGGACCGAGACCCAGCTAGCTCCGCTCGCTGTATTTAACAAGGCATTCAAGATCGGCCAATCCGCGATCGCATCGGATCCGTCCTTCATTGCCTCAGTTTCGCGGAAGGGCGACGCTACCGATCCCGTATCGAGGTGATCCCTTCCGATTGCGATCGGCGCGTCGAGATCGCCCTTTCTCACCAGACGGTTGATCTGTACTCCCATTTCGGCACGATCGCCCTGTCCAAGCCAGCAAATCCTCGCCGGCAACCCTTGAAATTGAATCTTCTTTTGCGCCAGCCGGAACCAGCGACTTAAGGTCTGATCCTTGGGAAGAAGGCGCAAAGCAAGATCATCGGTTTTTCGAATATCTTCCGGATTGCCGGACAGCGCGATCCACCGAAACGGGCCTTTCCCCTGGCAAAACAGCGGGCGAATGTATTCCGGTACAAATCCTGGAATTTCAAAGGCATCCTGTACTCCCGCGTCAAAAGCGCGTTTCCGGATATTGTTGCCATAGTCAAATGCGACGGCCCCGTTGCGCTTCAGCCGGAGCATTGCTTGAACATGAATGGCCATCGACCGGCTCGCCCGTTCGAGATATTCTGCTGGCCGTCGTTTCCGTAGATCAGCAGCCTCCTCTAACGTCAGACCTAGAGGAATATAGCCAACTAGCGGATCATGCGCACTGGTCTGATCGGTCACGACATCAACACGCAGATCGCTGGCCGCGATCTTCGGCACGAACTCGGCCGCATTGCCCACCAGTCCGACCGAAAGTGGGACGCGAGAACGAACTGCTTCCTCGCACCAAACAAGTGCCTCGTCGAAACTGTCCGTCATCCGGTCGCAGTACCCGGTCTGTACTCGGCGATCAATGCGATCTGGATCGACCTCGATACAGAGTGCTACCGCACCATTTAAGGTGGCAGCCAATGGCTGGGCACCACCCATACCGCCCAAGCCGCTGGTGAGTACCAGCCGTCCACTGAGATTACCGGAGAAGTGGCGATCGGCGACCGATGCGAAGGTCTCGAAAGTTCCCTGGACGATGCCCTGAGATCCGATATAGATCCAGCTGCCGGCCGTCATCTGTCCGTACATCGTTAAACCGGCTTGTTCGAGCTTATCGAAATTCGCCCAATCGGACCAAGCTCCCACCAAATTTGAATTCGCAATCAGCACGCGAGGCGCCTCTTCGTGGGTAGCAAAAACCGCCACCGGCTTTCCGGACTGTACGAGCAAGGTTTGGTCATTCTCCAGCCGCCGAAGCTCCCGTGTGATCAGATGAAAAGCTCCCCAAGAACGAGCCGCTTTCCCGCGACCTCCGTACACGATGAGCTCCTCTGGCTTCTCGGCCACTTCGGGGTCCAAGTTATTCATCAGGCAGCGCAACGCGGCCTCCTGCTGCCAGCCGCGACAGGAAATTGCCCGGCCTCGCGGGGATCGAACCGTTGGTACATCAGTCTTCATCGTTGAGTCACTAACTGGTGAAAGTTCCGACACTCTGCTCAGCGGCGTGGACCAACGCCCCGCTTCGTACCAGTCGAAGAGCGCATTGGATGTCGTCGTGGAAAAGGCGATCCGATTCAGCGAACGAAATCGACTTACGGATTTCGGTGTGCGCGGCTTCTACTCCTTTCCCAGCTTTCAGCGGATGAATGAAGTCGAGCGCCTGGGCAGCACTCATCAACTCAATAGCCAGAACCGTTTCTGTGTTCTTCACGATCTCCAAAAGCTTAGTCGCGCTGATTGCGCCCATCGAAACGTGGTCTTCTTGACCGAGCGAGCTTGGGATGGAATCGACGGAAGCAGGGTGAGCGAGAACCTTGTTCTCTGAAGCAAGCGCTGCCGCTGTATACTGCGGCAACATGAATCCGGAATTCAACCCGGTATCTTTCATGAGGAGACGAGGAAGCTTTAGTTCGCCTAACGTGTCGCCGCCGAGCATCAGGTAGAGCCGGCGCTCGGAGATCGATGCAATCTCTGCCACCGCGATAGCCAAATAATCGAGAATCAAGGCTAACGGTTCGCCATGAAAATTCCCTCCACTGAGAATATCGCCTTCACTAAACACGAGCGGATTATCGGTAGCAGAATTGATTTCGATTTCGATCACCCGCTGAGCATGCGCGTAAGCGTCCCGGGCGGCTCCGTGCACCTGCGGTACACACCGAATCGAATAAGGATCCTGCACCTTTGGGCAGTCAAGATGAGAAGGCAAGATTTCCGATCCAATCAGCAACTGCCTCATAATTTGAGCAGTTCTGATTTGGCCGGGATGCGGACGCGCTTCATGGATTCGCGCATTAAACGGGGCGGCGCTTCCGCGAATCGACTCCAGCGTCATCGCCGCGGCCAGATCCGCCGTTGCTAACAGCAATCGGATCCGAATCAAGCAGTGGACTGCATACGCGCTCATAAATTGCGTCCCATTGATCAGGGCCAGTCCCTCCTTGGCTTTCAATCGCAAAGGTTCAAGTCCTAGTCTTTGCAGCGCGACTTTTGCCGGAATGCGTGAACCCTTGAAATCCACGTCACCGAAGCCGAGCGCCGGCAATGTCAGATGGGCAAGCGGAGCTAGATCGCCGGACGCTCCCAACGATCCCTTAGTGAAAATGATTGGTATAAACTCTTCATTAAAGAATCGGATCAGGTACTCGACGAGTTCAACGCGGGTACCGGAATAGCCGAGAGCGAGTCCCTGTGCTTTGAGCAGCAGCATGAGGCGCACGATCTCTGACGGTACTTCGTCACCGACCCCCACCGCGTGGCTCAGAATCAAATTTTCTTGCAGCTGTTCCAGATCGGACCGCGGGATGCGTTGATGCGCCAAAACGCCAAAACCGGTATTGATTCCATATAGGGCTCCGGCGCCTTCCGCCAACTGCTCGACAATTTTGCGCGAATCGACGATTCGATCGTGGGCCGCACTTGATAAACGTATCGATCGATCACTCGCAAGGATCTGCCGCAATTGAGCAATCGTGAGATCCGAATCGCCAACGGACCAGGATGTCTCCGGAACATTGGCTGCGCGGACAGAAGCCGATCCTTTCATAAAATCAAAGATGAATGTTCAGCACCTGCTGGCAAAACGTTTTTGAGATCACTTGTGAGACTAAATGAACGCTATCGCGATAACATAGCAGTTTGGGATCAGGAAGGCACGCATTGGTGATGACTCCCTGAAACCTTGGTTTGAATTGGGTACCTGGTGTACCAAGTCAGTGACTGGTGTAGTGGCGCTGCTACATATTTTGGCTGGATGCGCGAAGCGAAGAGGGAGAATACCCGCTGTGGTCTTTGACCGATGAGCGACAAAGCAGCCGGCCAAAAGACGCGCAGCCCAAAGGTTGCGATGAAAATGGGCCGGCGGCTGCGTTGCTCCTCAGTCACGTATCGATTCAGATATGCTCCTTCGTAAGTGCCAGTGCGGCTCGCACCGCCTTGCCGGCCGCCCATTTTTGATCACAACGCCACTACACCAGTCACTGACTTGGTGCACTAGCCCGCCCGTGAGACCGATGAGTCCTATGGGCGGCCAAACCAACTCGCACCGGACCGTGCCAATCAATGGTGGCTCGGGCTGGGAGATGGAGACGGCGTCGGGTTTCGGGTGGAATCCTGAATTCGGTTAAACGCAGCAGCGACGTCCGGATCGGCGACGAATTTCGGAAAAGTCGCTTTTAACTCATCAACTCCTGCTTGCAACTGCTTCAGAAAAACATGGAATCGATGGATGGCACTCATACAATCGTCCAGACCGGAATCGCCGCCGTTCGATTTCTTCTGCGAATCGGCGACAATGGTAGTGAACTTCTGGCGGTAGGCGCCCAAGGTCTCTGCGACTTGATTTAAAGCGCCAGCGAGATCTTTGGCGCTGGTGGATTGGCTCGCTTTGTCGATCTGGACCGCCACCTTGGGAAACCCATCATCAAAAAGTTTGTTGAGGTCATCGCAGGAATTTGCCCAAACGCCGGCCGCAGACACTAACAGTGCACTGGTTGCAACAATGACCTTCATCTTAATAAATGGGGGATTTGTCGGAAGAGCTATCAGGAGGCTGTTATTCGGTCAAAACGAAACCGCCGAAAACGTTGCTTCCGGATTCTTCGATTCGGCAATATCGCGGCCCATGCCTCAGAGCGAACGGCTCCCGGAAATCGACGCACTACGCGGTTTGGCGATCGTGCTTATGGCACTCGAGCTTATTTTGGAGATCACTCGGTCGATGCGCTCGATCTGGCGCACACCAATCTCGCCCTTTTTTTGGCGCGTTAGCTTACTCATTTCTGCGCACCAACGTTCGTCTATCTCGCTGGTTTGAGTACTGGCCGCTCATGCCCGGCCGATCGATAGATCGTTTCTGGTTGGTCTCGCCAGTCGGGGTCTCTGACTGGTTGCGCTCGAGCAAACGATCCTTCGCTGCTTCGGCTGGTATTTTAATTTCGACTACCATTATATGAATGCTGGAATCTTGTGGGGTACCGGCTGGGCAATGGCGCTTCTCGCGCTGGTGCTCGCAATCAGGCTACCCTCGATCGCGTTTTTCCTGCTCGGGCTAGCGCTCGTAATCGGACACCCGATACTCGCGAGCCTTCTCGGCAAGGGCTGGTGGTGGACGATGCTGCTCCGTTCCGATGATCTGGAGGCTGCCGGTTGGCATTTCTAAGTCTCCTACCCGGTCTTGCCTTGGTTCGGGGTGATGGCATTTGGCTACGGAATTGCGAAACTGGTTTCTCTGGCGGAAAAAGGGATCGGTGTACTCCGGCCAACTTTTGGGTTAATCGGAATCGTTCTATTGACGGCGTTCCTTTTTCTTCGCGCCTTGAATTGGGGCGATCCGAACCCGTGGGCGCCTCAGTCGCATACGCTTTTCACTCCGCTTGCGTTCGTCAACCTGGAGAAGTATCCACCGTCCATTGATTTCTTACTGATGACGCTCGGGATCATGTTCTGCGGCTTGGCGGCGGCAGATTTCTCTCCGCGTTTCCTAACGCGCTTTTTGGTCACCTTAGGGCAGGTACCTTCGATATCTCTAGCCTGCATCGCTCACAAATCCTTAGAGATTTGTGAGCGATGCAGGCTCAGGCAGCTTGAACTCTGCAACCAGCGGATAGTGGTCAGACAACTCCTGCGTCCCTTTCTGGCGGACTTCGTAGCGCACAACTTGCACGTTGGATGCAGGAAACAAGTAATCGAGCGTCCGAACTGGCGCCCTACCCTCCGCGGTGCTCTGAGAAAACGTGAAATAGTCTCGCATATTGGTTCCAGTCGCATCGCTTACCGTCGGAATACCGCGATAGCGGTCAAACAGTGGGGTCATCGCCGATGGATCGACTTGCGGTTCTTCGGGCACTAGACGAAGGCGCTGGCCGGGCGGCAATAAGTTAAAGTCCCCGCCGATAATCCAGGGTAAATTTTCGTGATCTAACGAATCCAACTCCGCCAATACCTTGCCAACTTGTCGTTCCGTGATGTTCGTTCCGCGACCAAATGCCTCGAGGTGCGTATTTAGAATCACAAAATGGCCGCCGCCTGCCAGTGGCACTTCGACTTTAAGGATCGCTCGTTTCAAGTAGAAGTCTTGTTCGATCGGGTTACCGCTGCGCAGCGGCAATTGATAGCGATGGGCTTGACCAAGTCGATAACGGGAAAAGACGACGAGCTGAGTACCGGCCGGTCCCATGACTCTGGGGTGAGGAACGAATTTCGAGCGCCAATAATCTGCGGCAGTGCAACTGCGCAGCTTAAGCGGAAGCGCCTCTTGCAGCAGCCGGGTTTCATCCAGATAAGCGGTACGGCGCGCAAGCTGGTCGACCTCCTGCAGAAGTACGAAGTCGGGATCTTCCGCACTCAAGAACTCGGCGATTCTCTCAAGAGTCGCTCGGACATCATCTGCGGCTACGATCGTATCGGGGCCACCGTCATGGAAGAAGTGGTAGCCTGTCCCCGCACAGAACTGCACATTGTAGGTAACGACTTTAATAGTTTGGCCGGCCGATAGCTGCGGTGGTATGCCGGCGTTGAAAACCGGCATCGGTTCCACCGATTTCGGATGATAATTCAAATATCGGCACAGAAGGTATCCACCGGCGGTTAGCGCCCCCAAACCAATAACCAATCGAGACTGCATCCACGCCATTCGTTCTCTTTAAACTGACAAACTCATTCGAGAAAGGTCCGTTGGAACCCGGTCATCGGAGATGAACTCAACAATGCAAATGCAGCGAAACATCTCATGAGCGAAGAATCGCAGAAACCGATCAGGCGCAAAGCCCGGCGGGCGCAATTTTCCGTATTTCAATGGTGGCTGAGAAGCTGTCTGCTGCAATGCAGATCGCCGAACGAGTTTACTCCCTGGCGCAGGAACAGAATGACCCAGCGCTCATCGCAGAGGCCTGCCGGGCTTTGGCGGCTCCGAGGACATTCGCGCAACCGGCTCGACGCTGATGGTGCCCCTATTGCTAACACTAAAGGCTGAAGCCTTGCATCTTGCGGATCGTACCTCTGAGGCTCTTGAGGCAATAAAGGGAGCAGAAGCACTAGCCGAAAGATTTGAAGGGCGCTGGTGGTGTGCCGAACTGCACCGGCTCCGCGGTGTGTTCCTCACGGCCGTCGGAGCTGACGAAACCGAAATTGAGGCTTCGTTGTGCGAAGCAATCAGAACCGCAAAGCAGCAGAAGTCGATTTCACTCGCGATGCGCGCAGAAGCAACCTACGCGGAGTACCGCCGTCAGAAAGGGGACCGCTAGACCGCGTTCGCATAGGTTGTCGACCACCATATTCCGAATTGCCGAGCGATTTATCGGAGGCGTGTATCGCAGACTTTTAAGCGTACTGCTCGCCTTCCAAGCGTCCAAAGAAGTTAAGGCGTGTTCCTAATCGAAATCGTGTCCTCCTGGAGGCGGACGAAGTCAGGCTACAGCATAATTGGTGACTTGCTTTCTGCTATTTGTCATCCGGCCGGAAAAGTCGCAGATTGTCACTTGCTCGTCTCGCTGAGCTTCGCTTGAATGCCGTCTGTGCGATTCACCTTTAGACCATCCACGAAATGGATGCGAGTTCATTCAATCCTGTTGCTTGCTAGCAGTGTTTCGCTGCTCGGGTGCGCTCACACAAAGAAGAGTACGGATGAAGCTCCGGTCAAAAAAGAGTACAACAATGTGCGTTTCGGTCCGGCGAAATTCGACCGATACACCGGCGGGTTTGAGGATCCATGGCCGTTTGGGCCAGGGCCGTAGAGCAACGGAACTGCGACCAAAGATGACGACCGTATCGGCGTAGGGGCGTATCGGCATAAATGGCGCGGCAGAGGCGCTACGATATGCGAGAAGAATCTTCCAAAAAATAAGCGATTTCAAGAGATGGCACTGTAGAGAAGATTGCGGATTGCTATCTGCTATTTGCTATTTATTCTTCTCCTCTCGACCCACATCAATGTTTCAGCTATTTCTTTCCTCTTCTGCGCCGTCCGAAATCGTATCTCGCCTCCACGAGTTCGTTGATCCGGAGGAAATTGACCCGTACAAGCCTTCTTTTTATCGAGGTGAACGACCAATAATCGGTCGGGTAGAGGGGCACGACTTCCATTTCCGGAAACGCCTGAAAGGTCCCTGGTACTGGGTGGTTCTAACTCCGGCTTTTTGGTTTAAACCGGCGCTGCACGGTATGGTCTCACCAAAA
Organism: Chthoniobacterales bacterium; assembly: GCA_035601575.1. Taxonomy (GTDB): domain Bacteria; phylum Verrucomicrobiota; class Verrucomicrobiia; order Chthoniobacterales; family JAFAMB01; genus DASTDH01. Next base: position 8,422 of record DATNNZ010000015.1, on the reverse strand, counting down.
GAAAACGGCAGCGAAGTGCTGGTTGAAGGGGGCGCTTCACTGGCGGCGAAGATCAGTTGGGCGATTCTGTTTTTGGCGATAGCTACACTCTTTGGGCTCTTCGCGGCTTTGAGTTACCCGGTAAACATCAATTTTGACCCCGTGCACGTAGGTTTCGCAATGCAGCTTGCTCTTTTGCTGATGAACATTGTGCTTGCGATCCTGCTCCTGGTACCGTTGATCGGTTGGTTGGCGACCCGCAACGAATTGGATTTTCTGAAATCGGAACTCCAATCCCGTCTCAATCTGAAGCCGACAACAAAGATCGAAGGTTAGTTTCTAGCGAGGCTGCCGCCTCAGACCGGTGAGGTGCAATTCGGGCGCCGCAAGCGGCGCTGGACATGATTGGAAATGCCAACGAAGCTGGCGCAGTGAAACGCTGGCAGGGTGCACTTGATCTGCGGTTCACCAAAGCCGAGAATCGAACGATCCTTGGCCGCTGCCATCATCTTGGGCCTCTTCGCGTTCAAAAACCACTATACCCGGAAGGCCCGGAGATATGTCACGTAGTCGTGATCCATCCCCCTGGCGGTCTCGCCGACCGAGACGATCTTTCCATCTCTCTTACACTGGAGCAAGGCGCCCATTCGGTCGTTACAACACCGGGTGCGACCAAGTGGTACAAAGCCAAAGATGGATCGACGCTTCGGGTTACAATCGTTCTGCAGCGCGGGGCAGTTCTCGAATGGCTTCCGAACGAGAACATCTATTTTGCTGGCGCGTCCGCTCGAACAACTCTTCGAATCCAACTGGCAGCGGAGGCCATCGCTTGCGGCTGGGACATCAATATGCTTGGCCGGATTGCGTCAGGGGAGTCTTGGGAGACCGGGGTGCTGCGTGCCGCCACCGAATTCATTCGTGAGGACGGTTCACTGATGTGGAGCGAACGAACGATCTTGCGGGCTGGCTCCGAATTGGTCCGCGCGCCACAAGGTCTGAGTCGCTACCCGATTTTTGGAACGCTCTGGTGCGTGGGCGGCAAAAGCCAGCCCGATGTCATTGCGGCATTGGCTGCTGAACTGCCATTTACTTCCGGGCTCCGCGCCGGGATCAGCCTTTTGCCGGATGGCGTTCTTTTGATCCGAGCGGTTGGACGGCAAATCGAACCGGTCAAATCATTGATGATTGACTGCTGGTCCCGGATTCGCCCTATGGTGGTTGGTCGCAACGCTCAAGCGCTGAGGCTTTGGTCCACCTAACTATCTTGGCCAGATAATTGCTGCTACCGCGAATCGATGAATCTGACGCCCCGCGAAAAAGATAAGCTTCTCGTCTTCACCGCTGCCCTCCTCGCCGAACGCCGTCTCGGACGCGGTCTGAAATTGAACCATCCCGAAGCAATTGCTTATATTTCAGCGGCGTTGCTCGAAGGTGCACGAGACGGTAAAACCGTGGCAGAACTCATGGAGTTTGGGACGACTCTCCTACGCCGGGATCAAGTAATGGAGGGCATCCCGGAAATGATTCCGGAGATTCAAATTGAAGCAACTTTTCCGGACGGCACCAAATTAGTGACCGTCCATAATCCAATTATTTGAACACCTATGATCCCAGGCGAAATAATCCTTGAACCGGGCGAGATCGAGCTCAACGTCGGACGTCCCAAGCGAACCATTACGGTTGCGAACAGCGGCGACCGCCCAATCCAGGTCGGATCGCATTTCCACTTTTTTGAAGTCAATCGGGCACTTCACTTTGAACGCTCGCTTGCCCGTGGCTGCCGGCTCAACATTGCGGCGGGAACCGCGATCCGCTTTGAGCCCGGTCAGGAGCGGACCGTAGAGTTAGTAGAACTGGCCGGAGACAGGATTGTCTACGGTTTCAACGGCCTAATTATGGGTAAACTAGCGTGAAGATCTCCCGGCACACCTATTCAGAAATGTTCGGTCCCACGGTCGGCGATCGGCTGAGACTGGCTGATACCGATCTTTTGATTGAGATCGAGAAGGACCTGACCGTCTACGGTGAAGAAGTAAAATTTGGTGGTGGCAAGGTGATTCGCGATGGAATGGGACAATCACAACGCGAGGCCAAGGAAGCGGTCGATACCGTTATCACCAATGCAATCATCATCGATCACTCTGGAATCATTAAAGCCGACATCGGCATCAAGGCCGGACGGATCGCTGGGATCGGCAAGGCTGGCAATCCGGACATCCAACCTGGGGTCACCATCGTGATCGGGCCTGGAACCGAAGCGATTGCCGGGGAGAACATGATTGTTACCGCGGGAGGCATCGATTCGCACATCCATTTTATTTGTCCGCAACAGATCGATGAAGCGATTTCGGCCGGTATCACCACAATGATCGGCGGGGGAACCGGGCCGGCTACCGGCACCTTCGCAACGACTTGCACTCCGGGCCCCTGGCACATCGAGCGAATGCTTCAGGCGGCGGAGGGTTATCCCATTAATCTCGGTTTTTTGGGCAAAGGTAATGCCAGCCGTCCGGAACCACTCCGTGAACAAATTCAGGCGGGCGCAATCGGTCTCAAGCTTCATGAGGACTGGGGGACTACGCCGGCCACGATCGATTGTTCTCTCACCGTGGCCGAAGAAACGGACACCCAGGTCGCGCTCCATACCGATACCCTGAACGAATCCGGTTTCGTCGAAGATTCCATCGCAGCATTTAAAAATCGCGCGATCCACGCTTATCATACCGAAGGGGCCGGTGGCGGGCACGCTCCGGACATCATCAAAGTATGTGGAGAGCCAAATGTTCTGCCCTCCTCTACTAATCCGACCCGGCCCTACACGGTGAACACACTGGATGAGCACCTCGACATGCTTATGGTTTGTCATCACCTCGATCCGGCGATCGCCGAGGACATTGCTTTTGCCGAATCTCGAATTCGACGCGAAACCATCGCGGCGGAAGATATCCTGCACGATCTGGGAGCGATCTCGATGATGGCGAGCGACTCGCAAGCGATGGGCCGAATTGGCGAAGTGATCCTGCGCACTTGGCAAACCGCCCATAAAATGAAATCCCAGCGCGGATCGTTGAGTGACGATTCGGCTCGAAACGATAACAGCAGAGTCAAACGCTACATTGCGAAATACACCATCAACCCCGCAATCACTCACGGTATCAGCCATGAAATTGGTTCGATCGAAGCAGGCAAATGGGCTGACCTGGTTCTTTGGCAACCGGCCTTTTTTGGTGTGAAACCGGCACTGATCTTGAAAGGCGGGATGATCGCCCACGCGTTAATGGGAGATCCGAACGCTTCTATTCCGCCCGCACAACCAGTGCACTATCGGGAGATGTTTGCGGCGCGGGGAAAGGCTCTAACCAGGAGCTGCCTGAGTTTCGTATCCGGGTCTGCGCATGAAGCTAATATCGCGGACCGGTACGGATTGGAGAAGACACTAGTGCCGGTGCACGGTATTCGGAAGCTTAGGAAGTCGGACATGATCCATAACTCCTGGCAACCCAAAGTGACGGTAGACCCAGAGACCTACGAAGTATTTGCCGATGGCGAACTCTTGGTCTGTGAACCGGCGTCGGTTTTGCCAATGGCACAACGATATTTTCTCTTTTAAGGGATATTGTTATGCGCCGTTTCGAGAAGGTTTTAGCCGGATCAGACGAGACCTCATTACCGACTTTGACTTTGCCTTACGATCTGCGGCGGAAAACCCGGCAGCTCGTGCGGCTCAATGATGGCGAAGAGATTGGGTTGTTACTAGCGCCCGGAAGTATCCTGAAAGATGGCGACGTTCTTGAATCCGCAGAAGGAGATCGGATTCGCATCTTGGCAGCAGCCGAACCGATTCTATTCGTCACGGCATCAGATCGCGAAAAGCTGACTCGAGCGGCATATCATCTCGGCAATCGTCATATTCCGGTCGAAATAGGAAATGCTTTTCTGCGTCTCGAGGCCGATCCAGTCTTGAAGGAGATGTTACAGCGACTCGAGCTCAGTGTAGAGGAAAGGAAAGAAGCCTTCAATCCCGAGAGCGGGGCTTATGGAGGCGGACATCGCCACGGACACGACGAATCATTTTCTGATGATTATCGGTTAGCCCAGAAGGCTTTCCATGAGCACGAGGGTCGCCATAGGCACTAGTGAGGCACCTCTTCGAGCGCAAGGACGAGATTTAGGTGATTATCACTCATGGACACCGGAATCGACTTGGAACAGCTGATTAACGCGCTTTATCTGAGCTCTCCTGCTCTGCCCATCGGCGCCTATAGCTACTCCCAGGGGTTCGAAGCAGCGGTCGAAGCGAACATCGTACACAGCGAAACGGAAGTAGGTGAATGGATTCTCGATGGATTGCGAGAAATCGTCGGTCCGGGTGAAGCGGCTGCGGTTGCCTGGCAACATCGTTTTTGGACCACCAAACAATTCGTCGAGATGCAGCGACTAAACGCCTGGTTTCTGACCAGCCGTGAAACCGCCGAATTACGTCAGGAGACCGAGCAGATGGGATGGTCGCTTACCCGTATCGCGGTCTCTCTAAATTGGGCAGACGAACTAAGCCGCCAGGAGCTGAGCAACCTCGCCGCCATCGCGTTTCCCACAGCATTCGCTTTTGCCGCTATGGCCAACGCTCTATCAATCGACACCGCCTTGGCTGCGTTCTGTTTTAGCTGGGTTGAGAACCAGGTAGGTGCGGCGCTAAGATGCGTTCCTCTGGGCCAAGAAAGTGGTCAACGTTTGCTGCGGCAAATTCGGTTAGAAATCCCCAAAGTGGTGGAGAAAGCGATCCGCGTTGACAGAGATGAGATCGTGACATTCGCTCCAATGTTGGGGATTTTCTCGAGCCGCCACGAAACCCAAGCCTTCCGCATGTTTCGTTCATGAACCACGAATCGATACAAATGGATACGAATATTCGCATACGCACGAAGACAGTTCCTCCATTGCGGGTGGGTGTCGGCGGCCCGGTTGGGACGGGCAAGACCACCCTGATAGAAATGCTGTGCAAGGCGATGCGAGATAATTACGACATCGTAGTTATCACGAACGATATTTATACGAAAGAAGATCAACGTCTTCTCACCATCGCTGGTGCTCTTCCGGCCGAACGAATCCTCGGAGTGGAAACCGGTGGATGCCCGCACACCGCTATTCGAGAGGATGCGTCAATCAACCTAGAAGCAATAGACCGGATGTTGAAGCGATTCCCGGACGCGGACATTGTTTTCGTGGAATCCGGGGGCGATAACCTCGCGGCAACCTTCAGTCCGGAGCTCTCCGATCTCACGATTTATGTGATCGATGTTGCCGGTGGCGAAAAAATCCCCCGAAAAGGAGGGCCGGGAATCACTCGATCCGACCTTCTCGTTATCAATAAAACCGACCTGGCTCCCTATGTTGGCGCTTCTCTCGAAGTGATGGCTGCGGATGCGCAGAAGATGCGAGGCGAACGCGCGTTTGTAATGACTGATCTCAAGACGCAAAAAGGTCTGGTGCAGATTGTCGGTTTCATCGAGAAGCAGGGGTTGCTTATCTCGTAGCGGTCGATTGAAAAAAAGCGGTCCATTGTCAGAATGCGGGTCTGTGTCTAGCCTACGGTTGGTATGACCAGTTCATCCCTTTTCGCGCAGGCCAAGCGCTACATCCCTGGTGGAGTCAATTCCCCGGTCCGTGCTTTTCGTAACGTCGGTGGCGAACCGTTCTTTGTCGCTCGGGCAAAGGGATCGCACATCTGGGATGTCGAAGGACACGAATATATCGACTATGTGGGAACTTGGGGACCAGCGATCTTAGGTCACGCGCCAGAAAAAGTAGTGCAAGCCGTCCAAGCTGCCGCCGAGCGAGGTCTCAGCTTCGGGATTCCAAATCCGGCCGAGGTGGAAATGGCCGAACTGATCTGCCGCTGGGTGCCCTCGGTTGAGAAGGTCAGGATGGTGAATAGTGGGACCGAGGCGACGATGTCGTGTATCCGTCTTGCGCGTGGGTTTACCGGCCGCAAGTTGATCGTCAAATTCGCCGGCTGTTACCATGGTCACGTCGATTCGCTGCTCGTGAAAGCCGGCAGCGGCGCGCTTACTCATGGCTATCCGGACAGTGCCGGAGTTCCCGAGGAGGTCGCAGCATTAACCATAACGCTCTCGTTCAATGAACCGGACGAAGTTCGAACTTGCTTCCAACAGTTCGGTGACCGAATCGCCGCGGTGATTCTGGAGCCGGTGCCGGCCAACGCCGGCTTGTACTTGCCTAAACCGGGTTTTTTGGACCTGCTTCGCCACAGCTGTTCCCAGTCCGGCGCGCTCTTGATTTTCGACGAGGTAATGACTGGATTCCGGCTCGCCCGCGGCGGCTATCAAGAGCTTTGCGGTGTCCGGCCTGATTTGACCGCAATGGGAAAAGTAATCGGGGGCGGCTTGCCAGTCGGCGCGTTCGGCGGAAGAGCCGACGTGATGGATCGATTGTCGCCCGACGGACCGGTGTATCAAGCCGGAACCCTCTCGGGAAATCCGCTCGCATTGGCGGCCGGCCTGTCCCAATTGCGACAACTTGAAGCAGCCGACGGCTATCGTCGCTTGGAACAGCTCGGCTCTTACTTTGAACAAGGTGTGCGCAAGATCCTCCAGGAAACCAACTTTGTCTTCCATCGCATCGGTTCGATGTTTTGCCTCTTTTTTACCGCCCAACCAGTCAAGAATCTGGCCGGTGCTCAAAGGTCCGATTTGGAAGCATTCAAATCGTTTTTCCATTTCTGTCGCCAACACGGCGTTTATTTCGCGCCCTCACAATTCGAGACCGGTTTTCTTTGCTTGGCCCACACCGAGACGGACATCGATCGGACTTTAGAGGTTATGGCCAAGGCTCTTTCGAAAAAATAGCCTGACCAGAAAGGGCAGTCACTACCGAAAGATCCGCACGATTGCCAGAGTACGAGCGGCAAAGCAGCCTCACCATCCTCCGAGAGACTCTTTCATTGCCTTTTCCGGGCATCTCTCTACCGTTATAAAGAAGGCTAGGAACATAGATGGTGACAGGATGTCAACCGACGGTCACATAGATCAAGGGATCGAAACTGAATTGCTCCGACAGATCGGCGCAGGTGACCCCGATAGCCTTGAGGATCTCTACGACCGTTTCTCGGGTGTTCTTTTTTCCGCAGCACTCCAAATCCTGAATGATCAGAAAGAAGCGGAAGATGTTTTGCAGGATGTATTTATCCAGATTTGGGACAAAGCAAAGCTCTACAGCCCTTCCCGGGGTAAGCCGTTGACCTGGGCGATGACGCTGACCCGGAATAAGGCCATCGACCGCTTGAGATCTTCGCAGCGCCGGTTTCGTCTCCAAGACCAGGTAGAAAGAGAATCGAAAGCGAGCTCTCAATCGATTTCTCGAGATTCCGCAGACGAAGTGGACGCTCTGGAAAAGAGCCGAATCGTCCGATCAGCAGTACTCCAACTCTCGAAGGAACAGCGTCAGGCTATTGAACTCGCCTTTTTCTCCGGCTTGACCCAAAATGAGATTGCCGAAGAGTTGAGTCAGCCTCTTGGAACAGTAAAGGCTCGGATCCGGCGCGGGATGCTCAAGCTCAGGAACCTGATCGCAGCACGGCTGTAAGGATAGGGACACGGAGCCTTCCGCCCACTAATATAAATACGTTTTGGGAAGCGCGTACACGTTGGGTGTACCCGAGCGTAGTGCGCCGCGCTGCCGGCGTTAATTTTCGGGTTCCGGCGAAACATTCATCGAGCGCAGATAATCAAAAGAATAGATCCCCGAATTGTGTCGATCCGCCCATTCCGGCTGGATGGCGTAGCCGCCTATCACCGCGCACTTTATTAACCGAAAGCTCTCATCGGAGAGTCGTATTTCCGACCGATAGACCTCGCCCAATATTCCCTTTTCACCGGCACAATGCGCGCAAGGACAACGGCGGCGAAGTTCTTCCAGGCCGATATACGATTCTCGTCCATCATTCCATCGAATCGCTAATTCTTCTCCGACGATTGCCAGGTTCTCGATCGCCAAACGCATTAACAAAAATAGGCCGCCCTCTGATTGAATCCAAGCAAACCCTTGAAATAGTCTGGAGCGATCATCCTTGAGCGAAACAGGCCGGTCTTTAACCTGCAGTCGTTTTTCCGCTGCCGTCCAAAGGAAGGCGCTAGTTCAATTGACTGACGGTAAGTTCGAGTTTAGGTGGAAGCCGATGAAGATCAGCTATTTCGCGGAATGCACAGTCTTGATCACTGGTGCATCGGCCGGGCTGGGACGAGAGTTCGCCCGCCAGCTCGCGCAAGTGGCCGGCTCGCTAATCCTCGTCGCCCGACGTCAAGATCGCCTGAAAACACTCGAGCTGGAGCTGAAGCTGATCAATCCGGAGCTGGAAATCTTCATTCAACAGGTTGATCTGCAAAATGAGGAAGATGTTAGCCGTTTTTGCGATTGGTTGGAAGAG
>DATNNZ010000014.1:0-6458 GCA_035601575.1 Chthoniobacterales bacterium | reverse complement strand
GCTTTGCACAGCGGTGACCGGCTGGACGGCGTGAGCGCGACGGATGGTCCGCGCTCCTGCCTCAGAAAGGCCGAAGTGCTTAACTTTCCCTTCCTGAATCAGCTCTTACACCGCACCCGCGACGTCCTCAATCGGCACGTTCGGGTCGACCCGGTGTTGATAGAAGAGGTCGATCGTCTCGACCCGCAGCCGCTTAAGTGAGTCCTCGATGCCCCGTTTGATGTACTCGGGCCGGCTATTCAGCCCTTTCGGCAGCTGGTTCCCCTCGGGACCGAAATCGTGGCCGAATTTGGTGCCGATCGCTACTTGGTTCCGGAAGGGGGCTAAAGCCTGGCCTACGAGTTCCTCGTTCTTGAACGGACCGTACACCTGGGCGGTGTCGAAGAAGGTGACGCCACGTTCGACTGCGGCTCGGATTAAGGAGATCATCTCCTGCTTGTCTGCGGCCGGACCATAGCCAACGCTCATGCCCATACAGCCGAGCCCGATAGCCGAAACTTCTAGGTTGCTGTTTCCAAGTTTGCGCTTCTGCATTTTTGCTTCCTTTTGTGAGGTCGAAACCCTTTAGTCAGTGCGAAACCATCAGTCATTAGCCAAGCCGCTGCTCTCGGGATCGTGCGGTGCCTGTCGTATTCTTGCGGAAAAACGGTGAGCTCGGCTTCCACTTCTCATCAGCAAGTACCTGATAATCGCCTGATGTCCGTCGAGATGAAATCAGCGGCTTAGCCGGAGAAATTCATGCTCACGGGTGGCGCGCCTAGCACGGATTTACCGTCGGCTGGTGATTTTGCTGAATTAAGGCCGCCGGTCGCTTCCAGCCAGCGCGCGATATAATCGATTCGTTCTTCGAGCGATCGCTCAGTAACATCAACTAGCAATTTCGGGATAGCTGAATCTTCCACTAACTGCTGGAAGATCTCCTGCTCACGAACAAAAATCGCTAGATCGTCATATTGCGAGGGATTACTCGAAATCCGCAAGCGCCTGGTGCGCGCTTCAGCGAAAGAGTTTGGGTTTCGCCAACAGAAGATCAGCCGAAACCCGAGAGCTGAGAGACGCGACTCTAACCATCGAAACCGGTATTTCCTCCCGCGATAAGCGGCTTGCCACATCTGCGTGGAAATGTGGAACCGGTCGATGATCCACGAGTAATATCGGTAAAGCTCAAATAGACTAAGGCAGATCCGATACGCTTTCAGGGCGTACCCTTCGTATGTTTCCTCGAAATCGATGAGACTCGAACCGTAAGGACTTTTCACAAATCCGTTCCTCTCTGCCGATACGATCGGTGAGTGATAGCGGTATTTCCTGACACCGACGATGCGCGGGTGTTCATTCAAGGCCAACGCAAGTTCGGTTCTGCCGGTCAAACGAGTGCCTTCGATAATCAACTTTGGACAAAGTTTTACTATTGGCTCGGTCATGATTTGATTGTTGGACATATATCTAAAGACCGGACCTACAACGGCTACATCTCTAGCGGCCCATCTCGAAAAGCGGTCGGCTAGCAGGCGACTGTTGTCGGGCTAAACCAAAGTGGCGGTCTAATGCGCGTTCATACAAGCCCGCTACTTAGGACGTTTCTCGAAAACACCTTTCACGACCGGTATCGCGGAAAAAACCTTGGGCCAACCGGCATAGAAGGCCAAGTGCGTGAGCATCTCAGAGGCTTGAGCTTTCGTTAACCCATTATCCATTGCCCTATTAAGGTGATACGTGATTTGCGCGACTTGGCCTGAAGCGATGAGAGCGCTGACCGTAATCAGGCTCCGGTCCCGAGGCGCTAGGGCCGGACGTAACCAAAGATCATGGAAAAGCAAGTCGCTGGTATACTGCACAAGACCCGGAGCTACGGGACCGACATCCTGCTCGACACGGGCCGCGCGTTGGGCCTCGGCAGCCTCATCGATGGGCAGATGTTCACCTGAGGCAGGCTGATCGGACCGGATTCCACGCTTGGTAAAGACATCTTTCGCGACCGCAACCGCCGCCGTAGCATTCGCCCAGCCGGAGTAGAAGGCGAGATGCGTAGTGATCTCAGAAAGTTCGCTCGGCTTGACGCCATTATCGAGCGCCAGGTTGAAATGGTAGGGCATCTCGATCGTCTGATTCCCAGCGATCAAGGCGGCGACCGTGATGATGCTGCGGTCACGTGGTGATAGATCGGGACGCTTCCACAGATCACCAAGCACAGCACCTTCTGTGTATCTCGCTAGTGCCGGCGCTACCATCCGAACATCCTCCAGCGTGGGCACTGGCAAGAGAGCATTCGAGCTTGGCTCAAGCTTCTCTGCCTGGTCGGACGATTGACTGGCAAGTTCAACCGCTACCTTTACAGAGCCAGCGACGTTGAGAGCCTCTACGCCAGAATCAATTTTACCAATAATGACGATGCCGGGGGCCGGAATCGACTGCCCGTCATGGTGATAGTAGATCGCCAAATCAGGACCAGGCGACCAATAAGCCACGTCCCCAATTTCATACGTGTGCGTGCGCGCCCCGCCTTCCGAAATCGCGCGCGGCAGATGGGCAAATTTCTCTCTGTCGAACAAATCGTTCATTGTCAGTGTGACTGGCAACAGGGAGATGAAATCCCGAGCGGTTTTGCTGTCGATCAAAGTGGCAGTAAGCACCCTATCTTTGATTCTTAGTCTAATCTTCATATTGTCTGCCTGTTTAGTGGCTCTTTCAGCCAGCGGTTGCGGTGAGGTGCCGCCGGTCGCGTTGTTGTCTGCGCCGCAAGCGAAGTGACTAATGGCAATTGCCAATGCGAGGACCAAGAAGTTCCGTCCCATCGTAGCTTTTTTCTCCTTTCGATCAGAGCGTCCCGCGTTGTGGGTACGGCAGCCGCCGGAACGTTCCAGCGGTTTCACCTGCGATATTGGTCGTCGCTGACCTTTTCCATCCAGTCGACGAGGGGCTTCCCATCGACCTGTTCCTGAATGGCGATATGCGTCATCGCCGTGCTCGGGGTAGCACCGTGCCAATGCTTTTCACCCGGTGGGATCCAAATGACATCGCCGGGATGGACCTCCTCAACGGGACCACCCTCATGTTGGACCCAACCGCAGCCGGCGGTGATAATGAGGATCTGACCCAGCGGATGGGTGTGCCACGCGTTACGAGCACCCGGCTCAAACGTAACGCTTCCGCCGCTCACGCGAGCTGGAGGGTGTGCATCGAACAAGGGGTCGATACGTGCTGTGCCGGTAAAATATTCGGCTGGCGCTTTGACTGAGGGTTGTGAACCAATTCTTTTGATTACCATGTTGAATTTCTGTTGAGTTACACGGGCACCAGTCTGGGCGCGGAGAATCGCCGGGAGGGCCAAAATCGCGCCCACGGTTTTTAAAAAAGTGCGACGAGGAATGAACATAGATTTACCAATCGCGGATTTCATTTGCCGGATCGCTCACCGCTATGACTCAGTTTCTCCATAGTCGTCGTTCGGTCTCGCCTACCAAATCCTTGCCGGCGGAATGCTATGAGAGTGAATCCGATCGCTATAGGCCCAGGTGCGACTAATAGCCAAAAAGACCGGACGGTCACTGTATGCAGCGAGGAACATACCGAGAAGTATCAGTGAAAGTGTGAATGCAAAAACGCCAATCTCGCCTGTCGTCAATCGCCCTTTAGTCGTTGAATTGCTTGTTGAATCCCGATGACTTAAGCCAACAGGAGTGTGCCGCGGTTTAGATCCCTTGCTGAAAGGATCAGATGGCGAACTCGACCAAACTATTGTAGCCATACGCTTTACGATCCTGAACCATTAAGAGTTGGGGAGACCATCGCCCATCGATCAGGTGGCAGCTCTCGGGATCGTGCGGCGACTGTCGAATTCTTGCGGAAAAGCGGTCCGCGCTTCTATACTCTAGAGGGCATTGCGGAACTGCGTAGGAGCCACGCCTACCGTCCGCCGAAATACCTGAGCAAAATGGCTCGGACTAGTGTAGCCGACTTCGAGTGCGATTTCGATGAGGCTACGGGATGTTTCGCGGATCAGTTGCTGAGCTTGCAGCATGCGCTCTCGAGTCAGGAATTGGATAGGCGTCATACCCGTGGCCTGCTTGAACACGCGCGAGAAATGGAAAGGACTCAGCTCCGCCAATTCAGCCAACGCCGCGATTGAGATACTCTCCGAAAGGTGCGCGCGCACATAGTCCTCGACCTTGCGGAGCCGTGCGACCGGCAAGCCGCCGCGATAGTCGGGACTCTGCGATGCTGGGTTTGTGTATTTCTCGGCGATGTGAATCGCGCGAAGGTGTGTGAAGGCCGCGATACGCTTCGCATTGCCAGCAGTTCGGGCAGCTAGCATCTCCGCGCAGGCAAAACTCAGATGCGCAAGCGTTTCGTCCCGGCCGAAGAATTCAGTGATCTCGACATCACCAGCCTTCTCGCGGTGGACAATTTCAAACGCCGCGAGGCACTGTTCTACGCCAAGATGGATGTGGATCACATCCATTTCTGCTCCCAATGCCGACCTCCAGCGCAACTCGTAGGGGGTCTTTGAGCCCGTTACGAAGATGTCTCCACGCCGGATTCGTCGAGGCACCCATCCGCCATCGATCTCGCGTTCTTCAAACTCGGCCGAGCCGTTTAAGGTGCAGGTAATCAGTGGCTCCACAGTGGCCGGCACAAGAAACCCATCCACCACTCGAGGAAAACGGTACCGCCGCGCGAAAAGCCCGGGCCATTTTAGCGTTGCGCTGTCCGCGAACACTTCGCCTCCGATGTACCTAGGAAAGACCTCGGCAGTGGTGCGTTCAGGGGCCTTCATAGAGATGAGGACAGATTTCTCGTTTAGGGACGCTAAGCAATCAATTGATACCGAAATCGCTCTTTTGCAGCAAAGAGAACGAACATCGTAAAACGCACGAACGCAACCTAACCACCTGAACGGAGGCGTAGCAAAACGAAGGCTGGCTCTTAGATGTAGCGGCTCGATTCTCGACCAGAAAATTGCGCAGGTGATTGGAGAACCATGCGAAAATTCGGCAAAAATATTCTGAAGCTCGATGTGCGTGGTGCAATGTTGGACCGGGGATCGCTTAGTGGTTAAGCACAGTCAAAATCGTTTCCATTAATTGGTCTGCAGTGAAAGGCTTGGGTAAGTTTTCTTTAGCCAGGCGCTGTAACGCAGCGTTCGCGCTTGGCGTAGGTTGCTTTTATCGACTTGGACTTTGTTTGGACGTGCCGTCCCCGATAGCTCGCCGCACAGGGTCTGAGAGCCCAGGCGCCCTTCCATGTTCATCGCGGGTTTGCGTCAGGCCCACAGCGATCGTAAAGCGCTCCGTCAAGAGGCTCTTTAACACCTCGTCCGCACACGACCCGATTAGTCGCGCCACTGAAATCTGCGACACGATTTGGTAAGCAATTATGCGCGCGATGAAGTCGATGTCCTTGGGCCTGCCTGCGGCCAATTTTGCTTAGTGGCTTTAGCTCTGGGCTGTTCTCCCTTCGTTGCCTTCGGTAAGCAAAATCTTCTGTCACCGACCGCGGGTGAGCTTGGCCATATTCACTTGACAGTGGCTCATCGCTCAACAAGGTTTGCGATCGGATGTCCTTGCTTTTAACAGCTCGACTTACACAGCTCCCTTCGTTTTTCGACCGGTAAATCTTTTTACCGCGAAGGGAGCTACTCACGTGTAACTGTCGGCTGCGCGACCCACACAGTAGGGGTTGTGCGTTTACGGCTTCGTTTAATCTAATAATTAACCATCAACCCCGCCGTAGAGCTTCATGGATCTACTACCATCGAAGGTCTACCAAACACCTAATTTATGTTTAGTGATCCTACCCAGAAATATTCCGCTTTCCCGTCGATCCCACTTTTTGACCGGCGATGGCCAAACCAGACCGTAACCAATGCGCCTATCTGGTGCAGCGTTGATCTACGCGACGGTAACCAAGCGCTACCCGTACCCATGAATATCTCTCAAAAACTGGAGATGTTTCAGGCGTTGGTCCGATGTGGATTTAAAGAAATCGAAGTTGGATTTCCGTCCGCGTCCAATACCGAGTTCGAATTTAACCGGCGTCTCATCGAAGAAAATCGGATTCCGGATGATGCTGCTATCCAAGTGCTCGTCCAGGCACGCGAGGATCTGATCGAGCGGACCATCGATTCCCTGCACGGCGCCAAGAATGTGATTATTCACCTCTATAACTCAACCTCGCCGGCTCAGCGCCGCGTGGTCTTCAACATGAGCAAAGGCGATATCATCAAGGTCGCGATCCGAGGTGCAACCTGGATCCAAGAACGTTTGCCCGAATTGAAAAGCGCAAATGTAAGGCTCCAATATTCGCCCGAAAGCTTTTCTGCGACCGAGGTGGAATTTGCCAAGGAAATCTGTGAGGCTGTAATTGATGTCTGGAAGCCGTCGCCCGACCGCAAAATAATCGTTAATCTGCCGGATACGGTAGAAGTGGCCATGCCGAATGTTTATGCCGACCAGATT
>DATNNZ010000013.1:0-2935 GCA_035601575.1 Chthoniobacterales bacterium | reverse complement strand
ATGACGAAAACTAGGGCGATTAACATGCTGATCTTTTTCACGATGATGCTCCTTCTTAATTTCATTGTTTTGGTGCTTTATTTTTTTCCTGCTCCGACAGCGAGTGACGTGCCCAAAAAGGAACGCGGCTGACAAAGCGTTCAGCGGTTTGGAAATTTGATGTCACGGAGGTTATTGATCGAAATGAACCACCGGTTAGAGAAGGCGGCTCATTGGTATAGACTCAAACGATTCGGCTTTATTCCCGAGCCGGAATATCGTGCCGGCATTTCGACTATAACGGTAGTAAAGGTGAGCGTCGCGTCATGTATGACGGCGACAGAACATGAGCGTACATTCCAGTTAACTCCGAATTTCTCCACCCGGCGGATCACATTGACCGTCGAACAACGAAGCTATACGGTCGGGCGGCAGGAAGTGAAGCGGCTTCGATATTACCTAGGTGCAGACCTGTTCTGCCTCGATTACATGTCAGAGAGATTTTCGTGCACCTTTGCTTCACGAGCAATTTCACGAATGGTCGCGCCCTGAAAACCGTCGCGGACAAAAGAGTTGTTCGGCGGCTCTGAGAATACGCTCCCGAGTCTCGTCGTCGTAGGAGGAGAGCATTTCAAACCGGGGGCTATGCGGCCTTCTTCTGAATTTCCGTCTCCTGTTCGTTTTGCATTGCCGGATACCAGCGAACGAAGGTCTCCCGGAGTTGGTTATTGAGCACCTTCGTTCGGATCTGCAGTAGGTTGTGCGCGCCGGACTCAGTCCATCGCATTTGCTGCTTCTTAACCATGCGTTTGCTTATCACTTGATTCACCGCGGACTCCGCGAAGGCCGTCGAAATTTTCTCTCCGTGCCGGTAACGATCCCCATAATTTAGGATGAAGTTTTGGTTGGCTTTCGATATAGCCGCGAAATTCTCGCACGGCCTTCAAGAGTTTTTTTCGGCTCTCGCCGTTCTTGGGTAGGATATCCAGTTCGTCTTCAATGTCTTCGATGGTATCCAGCGCCCCTGCAACATTGCCGTGCCAGAGAAACCATTTCACGCGCTCGAATTGTTTACCAATGTCGACCCTCTCTAATTCTTCATTCGCTTCTGTAAGTAGCTCCTGCGCCGATGTCATGTTCCGCTCGTCTACCAACCCTTTGGCCATTTGCCCCATTACTCTGAGCCGCATCGCGACGTGAAACCAATCGAGCAAATGCTCTGACTCCGGGCTCAGATACAGCGGCAGCTCCCTCACGTCGTCCGCACCGTCGGACAGGAAGGTCACCTGCTGATTGGCCTGGAGTCCTTGTGACTTCATCAATTCGAACAACCGCCGCTTCGGCTTTGTGTCGTAGGTTTGCACGTAAGCAAAGCATTTGGCAGCGCCTTCCTCTGGCATGCTCTTGCCAGCGATGACTTCGAACCAACCCTCGCTACGGGACTTTTGGTCCTTGGCGTGGATAAAGCCACCGTCTAATCCTACGATTAACGGCGGTCTTGGCGGAGGCAGCTTATCCCACTCTCGCTGACACCCATCGATAAACTGCCACTTTTCTTCTCCCAGTTCCGCCTCCATCCGTTCGGCTAATCCTTGCAGATTTCGGTAGACGCCAGCGACGTTGATGTCCCCTCCAGTCGGCAGCACTTCAGCCAGTAGCTCCACCGTCAAACCGTAGGAAATCATGGCCGCAAACTTGTTCTCCAGGTAGGCCAACTCGGGTGCAGTTCGCTCCGTCAGTAACTCTGCAAGCGGACTGAAGCTGCGGTAGTCCTCCTTGCTGCGACATCCGCAATGGTAGAGCCGTGGACTATCAAGTCGCAACTTGCCGAAGAGCGTCCGCAACACGATCTGATGCTTCCCTTTGCGTGATTGGATCTTTCCACATTTCGAGCAGGGAATCTGTTGGCTCACGTACCCGGTGGTTTGGTGCGTGACCATCGCTCTTTGAACCTCCCGCAGTAGCTCCTTAGCTTCCGACAACGTTAGCCCAAGAGTCTCTGGCCGCAGAGAGCGACGTTCCAGCTTGGTCACTTCGTGCACCACTTCTGTTTGGCCGGAATCGGACTCGATGATGAGTTGTAACTTTAGTTTCATCAGTGCCGGCCTCCTCTCGAGTTCATCCATTCCGGCGCGCCTTCGGCATATTGCCGAAGCTGACGATTTACTCTGCGCCGGTCAAAGCGATGCAGCATGAGCCACTCTTGCCAAGGCTGCAGCTCCTCGAGGCGGTAATCGAGAGCTTCAGTATCCTCGGTTTTGATGTCTTCCAATAAGCCATCAAGCAGCTCTCTGAGTCGCCACGGCGCAGCCGCGCGCCGCTCCAGAAAGGCTTGCGGTCCCCCACAATCCTCCGGGGGCCCGGCCCATTGACCTCCCACGCATACCGGATATGACCGGCTGGTCTCTATTTCCAACCGTTTCTCGATCCGCACCTGGTGTTGCCATAGATCGCCAAAATCGTACTCATACAAGAAGCGTTCATTGATGCGAAAGTGCAGCTGCCCCAGCTTGATTTGCCGTGCGTCGTGGCAGCCGAGCCCGCTACGGCGTGGCACGGCGTAGTCCTTTTTGCGGATACGAAAGCGATGGAGATGAAAGTCCGTCCAATCAAAGCCGATTTGCAAGACCGCGTGAAGATCGGCCAGGGTGCTATCGGATCGTACGATAAAGCGCCGCCAGAGCATCGGGTGAATCCCGCGAATCCAAACGTGGACAAAATAAGCTTCGGACTGAGAATCGTGTTCCATGACGCGGCCCAGCCTATCAGGTGGACAACGCCTCGGCTCTTCCTAGCCCCCGGTTTGAAATGCTCTCGTTTATGTTCTCAGTCCGCTACAGCTAGGTAACGATAATTTTGAAGTGGTGCATTTTGCTTTCGAGTTTTATGGCTTCGAAACATACAACGCCCTGGTCAATCCGAATAACCCGCTCGCGCAGGCCGTCCTGACGGCGAT
>DATNNZ010000012.1:0-44081 GCA_035601575.1 Chthoniobacterales bacterium | reverse complement strand
TATCCTGGCGGGTGTGTTTCGCAGCCTGTTAGCCGCCGCTCAGGCGAAGTGGACCGCTGCCGGGCAATCGAATCAACCCGACCGAGCCGGTGCCAACGAAAATCCTGAAACCAGCGCGGTTTTTGCTCTACGCTCGGCTTTACCCGTTCTGCGGGCAAAGCCGAGCGGCAAGATTCAGCAAGCCGGGCAGGAACCGCTTTCAAGGGCATTTGCCAAAAATGCGGAGGGAGCGGGACACAAGCGGAAGTGCCATGAGGGTGATCTTCCGATCCTGATGCTTTGGAGAAAAGCTCAAGAATCTACGTATATCGATGCGACCGTCATAGCAGTACACGGTGATTTAGTTAAACTCGAGTTGCGATTAGAATTGAGGCCGGATAAAAGACGACGGAGCTGGCGAACCTACATCATCCGCTTTCCTGGAGACGGCCTGGATCGAGACGACATTCACGACATCACGGATTACGATTTATGATTCGGTAGGCAGAATACGAGAAAGAATGCCGATCGATACGAGCTTTAATGCGAAATTGGATCGAGGAAGAACGAGGGGAAGGAATTAAGACGCTTCTATCGGCTCGAAGCTGAATTCCGCATCGAGTGCGGCAAACTGTACTATTTGTTTCTTAACAATTTATTCGTTACAGACGAACCGATGTTGTTGTCCGAAGCCTTGACTCTGGCTAAGCAAATACTCACAGTTTCCGAGGGCAACCCCTCACTGAATTAGTCGTATGCCGACCAAGCCGAAACTCATCGCCGTAATCACGATCGGAGCGAACGTCTTGCTATTCGTCGCGTTGTACCTGTTACTCCGCCACTAGATTCCCTAGAGTACCGAATGTGGGCGCAACCATCAAAGATGCAAGATTACTTTCAGAACGGGAAGCGATCCGTGATCCGTATAACCGCACGGAACGGCATAAAGAAAAACGGGGCACCACCCACCCGGATGATGCCCCTTACATATGCAAAACCTACGCTAGTATAGAACGAGCGACCGTACCTAAAACTTTAGCTTTCCGGCCATTTCCTTGGAATGGTCGTCGCGCAGATGTCCGTAGGTCTTTAATGCGAGCGCACCGCCGTCCTGATGGCCGAGCCATCGGCTAAGAGTCGGTATATCAACCCCCGACTCGATGCACCGGGTCGCGAACAGGTGCCGTAGATCGCGGTGCGTAATGCGAGGGGTGCCAGCTTCTTTACAAGCGCGGCTAAGTGCTTTTTCGCATTCGGAAACGGCGAGTACATGATTCGTTCGAGCCTTATTTCGGAAGTAGCGCGGGTTATCGCGTAAATCGATTAGGAGACGCCGTAAAGAATCGTTAAGGGGAAGAGTACGGTGGGAATAATTCTTAGTGCCTCGGTCGCCTTCGGTAACGGAATCATCCTTAGTATCTGGGTCGCCCCCGGTAACGGTGATGGTATCGCGAACAAAATCAATATCGGACCACTGTACCATTTTCGCCTCGTAAGTGCGTAGGCCGGAATAAGTAAGAAATTCGATTAAGTCGGCTACCTGTCTCGAGCACCAGGCCCCCTTCGATCGCACAATTTTAAGGAGTGCGGAGAATGCGGCGGTATCGGGGAGCTTTAGCTGTTTTGCTCGAGGGCGCAATTTGCCGACCCCTTCGAACGGATTTTTCGAAACAAGTCCTTCTTCCATACCAATTCGGAATACTGCTCGTAAGGAGTCGATCGAGTTATTGTACCGGGTCGGGGAAAGTCCTTTGGCTAACGCCGCAGCGAATTCCTCTGCCTGCTTGACCGATACTTTGCGCGGAACGAGGTCGTCTACCCCCGGCCACTCTTTCCGGATTCGAGCGAACAATTGCTTGCGATAATGGACGGTCGAGGGCTTTATCCCGACCCTTCGCGATACCTGGGCGAGGTAAAGCCCGATCAGGTCCCCGAGGGTAGCAGCGGAGGCGGTAGCAGGGTTTGGTTGCAAACGGATTTCATCGAGGGCGGGTTTTAATCGTGCTACGGCGGCAGAATAGAGATCGGTTTTAAGCGAGCGCCATACACTCTTGCCTTGGGCGTACCCCCGTGCGTAGTATTGCCCGTTTGTATGTTTATAGAGGAATTGAGTCTTGGTTTTGGCGTAGGCAGAGGGCATTTTCGGCAATTTTCACCGACCGTAGTAGCAGACCGTAGTATTAGCAAGATTCTTCTCGCTCAGACAGCAACTTCTCCTACATAAAAGGGCCTATAGCTCAGCGGTTAGAGCAGGGGACTCATAATCCCTTGGTCGCAGGTTCGAATCCTGCTGGGCCCAAACAACTTACAAAAGTTGTACATCTAGCCGGATAGCGCCAAGCCGAAGAGAGCGACCTGCATCGGGCAGGTTTCGCAAGCCCTCCAAGATAGGGCCGAAATTTTACAAATCTAATAAGAGCGGCCTAGCGCAATCCTTGCTTTCAACTAGCGCCGCAACGCTTGCATCACAGCGCTACAGGAACGAATGCACAAGACGAAGCATTGAGGAGCTTTTTAGGCGGAAAAACCAACCGGGTCGGCCGACAGACTCCCCAGGGTGGCTGACCAAGGGAATCGCGAGCTACCTGGTACCCGCAAAACTTTTGTATGGTCGAAAAGCGAATCGCCCGAAAGCGTGTAGCTAGCTAACGCACACGGCGTCTCTTATTTCGGATTGCGTTAGTGGAGGGCGCAGCGCGTGTCTGGTCTAAAGAAAAACTGAGCAAAGCTGGTCGAAATTATGGCGATTATTGGGCCGTGTGTAGCCTAAAACGACCTCATGCAGTATGGCTAAATCGGCAGAATCCCGAGAGAATTTACTAGGGCGAGTCACCACAGGCCCTGCAATCAACGAAAAACAAGTTAACCCAATGGCCGCCTCGCTTGTAACGAGGCGGCTCCTTTTTGCTGTTCTGCTTCAGGCTCCGTCAGAAAGCCCGATCATCAAAAGGAGGGTCCGCCGCTAACAACGCTAATAGACCGTTCGGAAGAAAAAGCGTAGCCACCAATTGCAGAGCCGCGAAATTCAAAGCGGTAAAAGCCAACAAAGCCACGAGCAAGAGCCGGCCGCTTCAAAAAAGGGATTGGAGTGGCCGGTTTCTTTCACGCTAATTCGTAGGGTCTTACCGGACGGTCAGGCCTGCTTGTCTTGCCTCTAAAGGCGATTCTACGATCCATGCGTTACAACCATCACCCGCCGTAAAACTGGCTGCTCCATAATCGACAGGATCGGCATCCGCCACTACCGAACTCGACCAAGATGAGAATTGGAAGTTCCGATATTTCACTCGTTGGTTGCAGGTAGCATTCATGGCGACTCCGAGAGATTTCAGCTGCAACTCAGCTGATCCAGGATTTTCAAATTCGAAGATGACGTGGTCAGGAATTTCGACAATCACGACGAATCGCGACAAGCTTTCCGAGGAACCGAACCTGTCGCAGGCGGGAACCTCTACGCGGTATATCTGGCTCATAAGTCTTGACACTCATTTTTGCCACCGAGTGATCCATTCGGAGGCATTCCGCCAGACTTTAGTGGAAATTATAATAAATATGAAAATCGCTCCTAATGCGGGAGGCCGTTGAGTGATCGGCTTGATCTAACCGAATCGGCTTCTGGAGCACGCATTTTAGCTGTGGTATGTCGCAGGAAGAACGCCAGGCGAGTTCGAGTCGACCGCGTAGCCGAGGACGGGTGATAGTTAGGGCGCGCGCTAATCACAATGCGTCGAGTTTCGCCGCAATAATGAAGTCATTGCGATGGAGACCTCGAATCTTATGAGTCCAGAGAGTCACCGTCACCCGACCCCATTCCGTCAGTATGGCAGGATGATGGCCTTCTTCCTCGGCTATCGCCCCAACGCGATTGGTAAAATTCAGGGCCTCTGCAAAGTTCGAAAAGCGAAAGACTCGTTCCAATCTCTGGATTTCATCGCGCTCCACCAGCATCCATTCGGGGATCAGAGGCCTGAGTTCGAGAATCTCCGCATCGGTGACCCGCGGAGAATCACGTCGACAGGCGGTGCACTTTTCGTTGTTCAACGCATCCATTCTAGTTGGCCTTCGTTGGCACGTGAGCCAAAATACCGACCGAATATAGCATGACGATATCAACGCTGCCGGCGCAGTCGCCGTTATTCTAGGTTGACCGGTGTTTGGCTCTACTCTAGCCTCTTGGCTCATCGCTCGAAGCATTCTTCCTGGTCGGGGTGAGCGTAGCCGGCGCATGTAGCGGGACCAGCTGCGCCACCCTCCAAACCGTTTCTCAAGCATCGAGATAAGTCATGAAAAGAAATACTTGCGGCACAGTCTTGCTGGTCGCGTTAGCGGGAGTGGCGTTGCTCAGCACCGCTCGCGCCGATACCAAGAGCATGCGCATAGCGTTCTCCAACAACTATGCCGGCAATTCGTGGCGGCAGGCCATGTTGAAGAGCTACGACATTGTAACGAAGAAGGCAGTTGCGGACGGAATCGTCGCTGCTGCCGATGTGTTCACAACGGCCGACAAGGAGGTCCCAACTCAGGCAGCACAGATCCAGAATCTGATTCTTCAGGGCTATAATGCCATCGTTATCAATGCGTCATCACCCGATGCATTGAATGGAGCAATCAAGCAGGCGATTGATGCCGGCATCGTGGTCGTCTCGTTTGACGGAATCGTTACTGAGCCGGGCGCGTGGCGAGTAGTTGTCGATTTCAAAGATTACGGTGAGCAGGAAGTCGAACATTTGGCTAAATGGGTGCCGAAGGGCGGTAACCTTCTAGAAATCCGCGGTCTGGCTGGCACCTCGATCGACGATGCGATCCATTCCGGGATCGCTCAGGGGGCCAAAAAGCACCCGGAATTCAAGGTCGTCAACAGTGTCGAGGGTGACTGGGATCAGACCACGGCGCAAAAGGCGGTCGCGACGGTTCTGCCTTCGCTCCCTGAAATTACCGGCGTGGTTGACCAGGGTGGAGACGGCTACGGTTGCGCTCAAGCGTTCACGGCAGCCGGACGCAAGCTGCCCATCATTATTATGGGAAATCGCCAAGATGAGCTGGCTTGGTGGAAAGAGCAGAAGGCTAAGAACGGTTATACGACTTGGTCCGCATCGATTGCACCCGGCGTCTCGACACTCGCCTTCTGGGTTGCTCAGCAGATTCTCGACGGCCGCAAAGATATCCCACATGACCTGCTCGTGCCTTATCTCGCGTTTACCCAGGATGACTTCGAGGCCGCGCTTCCCAACATTCCAGCCGGCGGTGTGGCCAGTCACGAATATACGCAGGAGGAGGCCAAAAAGGCGATCGAAGCTAATCTAAGTAATACAAAGAAGTAACGACGATCAGGACATGTCGGCTGTTCCGTGATTGAGTCATCTCGCGTCATGTCCGAACTACCAGTGAACATCGTCAAGGTGGACGGGGTCGAAAAGCATTTCGGCGCCGTCCGCGCCCTTGCGGGAGTCGACTTCACCGTCAGAGTCGGAGAATGCGTCGGACTCGTGGGTCATAACGGGGCCGGCAAATCGACGCTAATGCATGTGCTCGCCGGCACGTTGGTTCCCGACAAGGGCCAAATCATCGTTGGCGCTGAGCCACAGAAAGACTATGCCGTGGTCCTCGCCCAGAAGCTCGGCATTCGTTGCGTGTTCCAGGAGTTGTCGCTGTGTCCCAATCTCACCGTTGCTGAGAATGCGTGTGTCCTTCACCCGTCCATCGCCGGATGGGGTTGGCGGAGCCGCGCTGGGGCGCTCATTGGCAGCAAACTCGACGAGATCTTCCCCGATCACGGCATCTCGGCCGATGCTGTCGTCGGTGACCTCTCGATCGGCAAACGCCAGATGGTTGAGGTGGCACGGGCCTTCACTATCACTGAGGCTCCG
The DNA here is from genome assembly GCA_035601575.1 of Chthoniobacterales bacterium. GTDB lineage: Bacteria > Verrucomicrobiota > Verrucomicrobiia > Chthoniobacterales > JAFAMB01 > DASTDH01. The sequence continues at coordinate 38,235 of DATNNZ010000012.1, read as the reverse complement.
CTCCATTTCGTCATTCTTGACGAGCCGACCTCATCGCTCGACAGCCATCGGGCTGGACAACTGCTTTCTCACGTGCGGCGCGTGGTAGCAAACGGTGTTGGGTGCATCTTGATCTCGCATCTGCTGGGCGAAATTCTCGAATATTCCGATCGCATCGTGGTCATGCGCGACGGCCAAGTGATGACAGCCGATCGCGCTTCCGCTTTCAATCGCGACAAGCTAGTGACCGCGATGGGAGGTGTGGCGGCCAGCAAGATGCGATCAATAAAAGAAGCCGCTCCTCGAGGGACAACCCTGCTCCGTGTTCGCGCACGTCCAGCGAAGCAGCGTGATGGTATCGAACTGGTCGCGCATCAGGGTGAGATCGTTGGGCTCGCCGGTCTTTCCGGTCACGGCCAGACGGAGCTTTTGCTATCCATCTTCAAAGGAGCAAGCCGGCGCCTCCCGGGCGTCAAGGTGACCGATGCGGTGGCGCTCATCGCCGGGGACCGGCAAAGCGACGGCATCTTCCCGCTCTGGTCGATCGCCGAAAATATCGGCATTCGGTCACTCGCATCCTTGCGTAGCGGTTTCTTGATTTCTCCCGCGCTTGAGGGCCGGTTCGCTGAACGTTGGCGGAAGCGTATCAACATTCTCACGCTCGATATGCGCAATAACATCCTGTCGCTCTCCGGTGGGAATCAGCAGAAAGCGTTGTTCGCTCGTGCGCTCGGCTCGGAAGCGAAGATCGTTCTGATGGACGACCCGATGCGTGGTGTTGACATCAGCACCAAGCTCGAAGTCTATGACCTGATTCGTGCGGAGGCCAATGCGGGACGCACCTTCCTGTGGTACACGACCGAGATGGAAGAGCTGGAGAATTGCGACCACGTCTACGTATTCCGCAACCGTCGCATCGTTGCCGACCTACGTCGAGGTGAGCTGAATGAGGAATGGGTCATTCAGTCCTCTTTTGAAGAGGTCGCCCAATCATGAGTTCGGCCACCGGCGCGGGCGCCGTGCGAATCCCTCCTACTGTCAACACGCCTCGCCGGTTTTTGCGAGCGGTCCTACCGGCGCTCTCGTTTGCGCTGGTTCTTCTTGGCATCGCTTGGCTTAATCCTCGTGCGATTAGCTATTTTGGCCTTAACCTGATGCTCAACCTGGGTATTCCGGTGACACTCGCCACCATCGCCCAGATGTTCGTCATTACGGTTAATGATCTCGATCTTTCGATCGGTACTTTCGTCAGCTTCGTCGGTTGTGTGGCCGCAACTTGGTTACGCGATTACCCGCTCTTCGGCATCGCGGTCCTGTTGGGGAGCATCGGCGTCTATGCGCTCATTGGTGCGGTGATTTATCTGCGCAATGTCCCTTCGATTGTAGTGACGCTTGGCATGCTGTTTGTCTGGCAGGGCCTCGCGATCCTGATCTTACCCAGACCCGGCGGTAAAGCGCCCGCTTGGCTCCACGATTTGATGAATTTCCACACCCCCTATGTTCCTTTTCCGATCATTGCCGCCATCGTTATCGCGATGCTCGTTCATGTCGGTGTGATGCGGACCTCTTACGGCGCCATTTTGCGCGGCTCCGGTGGCAACGCGAACGCGATCGCTCGCGCCGGTTGGTCGCTACTCAAAACCAAAGTCATCATGTTCGCGTGGGCTGGCGTTTTCGGGGTCCTTTCTGGCCTGACGCTGATCGGTTTGGCCACGTCAGCTGATGCCAACATCGGCAAGGGGTACACGCTGCTTTCGATTGCCGGTGTGATCCTTGGTGGCGGCGAGTTCGTCGGTGGACGCGTGTCTCCAATCGGGGCCGTGATCGGAGCACTGACGCTGACGCTCGCCGGCACACTCCTCAATTTTATGCGGATCTCACCCGATTGGCAGGTCGGCGCACAGGGTGCCATTCTCATCATCGTTCTCGCCGCCCGTGCAGCTATTAATCGAATTGACGTGAGGGCGACATGAGGTCAGCCAACAGAAATGGCGTCTTCGCCCAGCCATGGATCTGGTCCTATCTAGGCGCTCTTTTGGTTTGGTTGGCCGCAATCGTATTCACCCGTGGATATGGCGCCGGGGGCATGATAACGGCCGGGCTGGCGCTCGCCGTCTTTTCTGTCATCACCGGCGTTGCCCAGATGTTCGTGATCACGCTCGGACCGGGCAACGTCGATCTGTCGTTGCCCGCCAATATCGGCTTGGCCAGCGCGGTCGCCATGAAAGTGATGGGTGGCTCCGATTCGATGATCATCGTGGGTCTTCTCGCGGCACTGCTCTCCGGCAGCTGCATCGGAACCGTTAATTATCTTCTCATCTGGCTTCTGCGTATCCCGCCGATCATCGCGACCCTCTCGGCGAGCTTCATTATTCAATCTATCGGCATCAGCTACGGCCGCGGCCTGCAGATCAAGCCCCCGCCTGGTTTCGCTGAGTTCACCACCAAAGAACTCTTATGTCATTTTCCGGGGTCCGCCCAGTTCGTCGCGATCCCATACCTGGCAATTGGTACGGTGGTTTTTACGATTGGAGCCGCAGTCCTCTTGCATCGCACGATCTTCGGTCGATCGGTCCTGGCCATCGGGCAGAATCCCCGCGCCGCTTGGCTGGCCGGAATCCCGGTCGAACGAATCCGGTGCGTAACCTATGTTTTGAGCGGTGCGCTGGGCGGGATCTGCGGAGCGCTGTTGGCCGGCTATTTCCGGGGATCGTCGCTGGAGATCGGCGACGAATATCTCCTCACCTCGATTGCATTGGTCGTGATTGGGGGGACCTCGGTCAGCGGTGGCAGGGCGAATGTAGTTGGCTTGTGGGGAGCTGGGCTTTTCCTCGTACTCTTGCTCACCATGCTCAACACCTTCGGGGTAAGTGCGGGCATTCGTTTCTTGGTCACCGGACTAGTCATCATTGGAGTGATCATCGCAGCCGGAGGCCAAAAGGCGGCGAGATGAAGATGAAATGCGGATTGCGGAACGCGGATTGCGGAATGGAAGTCCGAAACGGCTTCTTGCCTGCTTTCTTCGGGGGGTATTGAGCGACATCAGGAAAAGATTGCCACTTATGGGAGATTTTTATGGATTGTCAGATTTCCATTACGCAATCCGCATTTCATCTTTCATTCCTCCCCATCGTAGTACTCGAGCGCTTCGGAGCGGATCAGCCGGCGCTCGGGTGAGCGCACGAACCATTTTCCGCTGTCTGGAAAATAGTTTGATTCGCCGATCGGATTGTCCGCCACCACATACACGACAAGATCCTCCAAGCTGTCGTTGATGAGTTGATGAGGTTGATCTGGCGGGAAGATGAATGCATCGCCCGACTCGATTCGTGTCGTTCCATCCTGGTGTCGCACGACGCCCCTGCCTGATAGCACATGGTAAAACTCCCATTGCGCACTATGCGAGTGATAGGGGTAGGGGGTCTTTCCCGGAGGGATACGCAAAATCTCCACATCAAATGGATGCCGCTCCATGAGATCGGTGGATGACGGATTACGTCCCAATGCCTCTGAGACTTGTTTGCCGGCACCCGCAAATTTCCCTTTGGATGAAGACCAACTGTCCTCCACTATGGTGTCAGTGTTAACTTTACGCATATGTTGTTGCCTAACAGAATTTGGAATCTAGAAGCCAGAATTTAGAACGCAACGACAGCACCATTATATGCGAGACGGTGCACTAGACTGGATCGAGAGTGGAAATTCCAGTTCAAACTTGCATTCAGCGGAGACTTGTTAGCACTGTCACTCAAAAAAAGGCGCACATGAATGCAATTCCGCTGATCCTCACTGCGGTCGTTACTATTTCAACGCTCGTTTACACTTTCTATTCCATTCAATTGTGGCGAGCGAGTCGGGTAGCGGCCGAGATTTCGCGGCAAGCCGCTTTCAGTAATCTCTGGGCAGAACTGAATCGATATCTCGAAATCTTGCGCGAGCAAAACGCTCCCGAAGTGCCTTTTTTGCAGGAGCTATCGAATCTCTTGTTGGAATTTATGATCGCCACCCTGATCACGCACGCTTTAGACAAGAAAGATGAGCACATGGAAGCATTTCGCCACAAGGTCGCAGCGTTGATTGCGCAGCATGAAACAGATGCTTCCAAATTTCCGTGGATGAGTGCGCTGGCTGAATGGGGGAGCTCCCGGCACTAATCATTGATTCCCGCCACCGATTCTTCCGCTCGCCCCGAAAGCTGAGGCTCGCCGGCCAGGATTTCACACTCTGCTTGCCCGAGTCGCCGAGGGAAGCGAGGAAAGTCTGCATCTCAATATGAGTATGGGCTTCGTTCACATTGGAACCCTCAAAGAGGTTGGCCGTAAGTTCGATCGACTAATCGACGTCCATATTCTCGAAAAGATGCTGGGCCAGTCTGCGCATGACAAATGACAAATTGCTGGAGAGCGGAGAGCTGCAAGCGAACCGCCAACCCGCAACCCGCAACCTGTAACCTCTAACTGGTCAGCGGGACCGGATCGATGATCGCGGAATCGTTGTTGACCGGAGAGTTGACACGGGAACTGATCTCCCACATCTGCATTTCCTCAGATGGATAAGGCCGAAGCAACGATTTCAGGTCTGCCTCGCCGGTCTCGCTCAACCAGATCGGAAAATCCGCTTCCCGCAAGATAACGGGCATTCGGTCATGGATCCGCGCAATAAGATCGTTAGCCTCGGTCGTTATGATCGAACAGGAGCGTAGCCATTCCTGTGTTTCCGGGTCTTGCCAGGCTTCCCAAACTCCAGCAAAACAAAATGGCGTTTCGTTCTTGAGCGAGATGTGGAACGGAACTTTAGGAGGCCGAGTTTTTCGCCACTCATAGAATCCATCCGCCGGAATCAGGCACCGACGTTTTTGGAATGCCCGCCGAAACGCCGGGGTAGTATCGATGGTCTCGGCCCGTGCATTAATCGTGCTGTAAGCGATTCGCTTATCCTTGGACCAGTAGGGGATCAAACCCCATCGGAGCCAATCGAACGATTGCGCCTTGGTGTCGCGCCTAACTCGGATTGCCAGCACTTCGGTGCTCGGAGTTACGTTCCACGAGATGGGCAGATCGCTCTGAACCGGGATAGGAATACTCCATCGCCGAGCGAGTTCTTCTTCGCGAGTGGTGCGCCGATAGCGTCCGCACATCAAGTAATAGCCAATAATCTATAGCCAATAGCCAATCGTTTGTGGTCAGTTTTCCTTGATCTGGAGGTTCTTGAGCCGCTCGAAGGCTTGCTTCACTTCGTTATCGTTGATGTACTTTTGGCCTTGAGTTCCGAACTTTGCTCCGATCGAATTGAGATCCGACTCGAAACTGGAGAGGCGCTCTTGCGCCTTATCACAGCCGGCTGGCGGTGTGTCGGGGTTCGCTGAGCTCAGTTTGACGAGGTCGGGTCCCAATTCCTTTACACGCTTGGTAAAAGTCTCGGTTGCGTCAGAAAAGACGTTGAGTGCTTGGGCAAAATCGTGGGCATTGGCAACCTGGTCCAACTTCTTTCCGGAATCACGAATGCTAGCGATAAACGTATCGACCGCTTGTCCAAAATCGTCGCATGCATTCGCTTGGACTAAAGCGGCTGAAACCAGTAACGCACCCAATAAAGCCAGTAATTTCATTTTTTCTATTTGCGAACTCCTTATCAGCTCCTTCGCGTAGGGTCAAAAAACTTTAGACCGAATACACCCGCTATCCAAACAGGAAACATTAGCGTGTTTCATCTGAAACAGAAGCTTGTTGCTTGATGTACTCGTAGAGTTTCAGGCTCCCCAAAATGAGCAAAGCCGGTTTAAGTGCGAAGAGGGCGAGACGAAACGCCAGGCTGATCAGGCCTCGAATCGGAGAGAGACTCAATAACAAACCCAGCAAAACCGAGACCACAGCGGATTCCAACGGCCGTTTTCGAAACTGCTCTTCGACTTCCTTCCAGTTCCAGTTTGGAGTGTTTGGGCTAGGAGATTCCATAACCAGGCAGCATACAGGAGGCGGAGAGTAATAGCCAATAGCCGATAGCCGAAACGACAGAGGCGAAAACGGTGAAACCACTAACTGCTGATCGCCAACGCTTCCGGATGATGTTTTTTCCAATATCGGCTCAGACCAGTGACGCTCATAGCGGCCGGATCGGCCTGTTCATAGACCGCTACCCCTTTCTCGCCAATGCCGGAACGCAATAGTTCTTGCTCCGCAAATTGTTGAAATTCCGGAACGATCACTTCTTCGGATTTGCCCGCTCGCAGAGCATTTTTCATCCACTCGGCCCAAGTCGACAGACGGTCGCTCAACTCTTTCAGGTGCGCTTTGGGATTGGTGAACAGGCCAAAATGAGTCAGACCGAGCCGGTCCGGGTCGATTTTCTGGATTTTGGCAATAGAGGAATGCCAGGCTTCTAAATCAATATCGGGGGGAGGACACGGTGGGAGGACCGGGCCGCCACCGATAGCTACGCCGGCGATATCGCCGGCAAAAAGCAGGCGCTCGGAGGAGAGCCAGTAAGCATTGTGATGTTGGGCGTGACCTGGCGTCTCAACGACCCGCAAGTCCAGTGCCCCAATCTGAATGACTTCGCCGTCTTGCGTGTTTCGGACCGCATACTCTGGGATTCCTTCGATCGCCCCCCAGAGATAGTCCATTTGATCCCCGTAGATTCGGGTCGCGCTTGCCACCAACCGTGCAGGATCGACCATGTGCGGCGCTCCTTTCGGATGAACGTGGATAATCGTGCCAAACTCTTTTTGCCAGCGCCAAGCTCCACCGTTGTGGTCGAGGTGAATGTGTGTAGCAAAAAGTTGTCGAACATGTTCGGGATGTAGCCCGCGCCGGCGAAGTTCGCTTACTACGTTTTCAAATACATTGGCGGGGCCGCAGTCGATCATGATGAGGTTGTCTGGCGCGGTCTCGATCACCGCAACGCAAATAACCCCGGGAGTGTTCAGATGAAGGGAATCGATCAAGTGAAGCATGATTGGACGCAAAAAGGGTAGCGAAAACGGGGAAACGGTAGCGGGAACCAGTCCGGTGCGCCACCGGTTTAGCAGTGAATCCCCTTTGACCGTTGGAAATTACCCTCTACCATTAAGTGTCCTGGCTCATCCGGCTTGGGTGTCAGCCTGGTTTTAGATTGATTCGTCATCAGCAAATCCGCTATCGGTAACGGACTATCACGCAGCAGATGAACTATTTAACACACCGGTTGAGCCTTTGCCCGGCATTGTCTATCCTCTCCGTACTTGTTTTTGCCGTGCTGCCTGCTCGTGGCGACTTCCTTTGGTTCAAGTCGCAGGAAAAGGCGAAAATCACTGCGCCGAGCCAACTGGTTACTGGACAAGCTCCGGCGGTAATTAATAAGGCGGTTTACGACAAATTGACTCCGCAGAACATCTCGATCGTAGTCTCCCTCTCCCGGCAACGGCTTTTCGTGAAGGCAGGTGAGGAAACGGCGATTGATTCGCCCGTATCATCCGGAAAGAGGGCGCGCCCGACTCCCGCCGGTACTTTTCCGATTTTGCAAAAAGATCCCGATCATCGTTCCAATGTATACGGTAACTTTGTCGATTCGCATGGTCGGATCGTTCGAGGTGGTGTCAGCGCGTTAATCGATAGTGCTCCGAGCGGCAGTCATTTCGAGGGTGCACCGATGACTTGGTTTATGCGCCTTACTTGGGAAGGGGTAGGCATGCATGTGGGTATCCTCCCTGGGTACGCGGCATCGCATGGGTGTATTCGACTACCGTCGGAGGTGGCCCAGGATCTTTACGCGAAGGTGAACGTTGGGACGGTAGTAAGGGTGGAAAATTGAAGGGAGAGGTATACGGTTTTTTTCGAGTTACAAAAGAAATTCCTGATTGAATAAAATTCCCGATCGGCAAGACCCAGCAATGCTTCATCATTCCTCAGTCCAACCCTTGACATCCCCAGTGGTTACAATAGAGAGGGTAAACCGTTGCAATGTCGTTCCTCCCCAAGTTCAGGCTTAATTTCTCTAAATTCCCCGAGGGCGGCCTAATCCTCGTAATCTTAGTCCTGGGGCTGCTCCTGACGATTTTTGGCGGCGAAGTCGAGCGTCCTAAAATCGTTACCGGACCCGACGGCCAGCCTACTCGAGTCATGCAAACAGACGCGAGTGGCCAAGAGGTCCCGGTTTTAACCAAGCTAAATAAATTCCTCAACGCCGAAACGCTCACGCAGATTGCCAAGGATACGAGCTTTTTCGCGATCATGGCGGTGGGAATGACTGTGGTTATCATTACCGCGGGAATCGATCTCTCAGTCGGATCGGTCTACGCGCTCGCCTCGGTGGCGGGGGCAATCTACATGAACCAGTTCGGATCGGATGGAAGTCCTTGGATGGCCTGTGTAGGGGTTCTGATTACGATCGGTGTCGGACTGATTTGCGGGCTTTTCAATGGCCTCATGACCGTTGGATTCAACGTCCATCCATTTATCATCACTCTCGGTACGATGGCCATCTATCGAGGCATCGCCTTCGTATCAACCAACGGGCAATCGATCGGCGATTTTCCGCAAAGCTTCCGTGACTTTGTTCGACAGGGTGTGATCGGCGATCTCAGTCTGGTGCCCTTGATCGTTATGATCTTGGTCTGCGTTGTCGGCGGTATTTTTCTAGCCAGGATGACGATCGGACGAAGAATTTACGCCATCGGCGGCAATGAAACCGCGAGTCGTTACAGCGGCATTCGGGTCGGGCGGATTAAACTGCTGGCCTACACGATTAGTGGTCTGACCGCCGGAATCGGTGCAGTCTTGGCTTTGGGGTATTATGGCGCCGGATCGTCCGGTGACGGGCAAGGATATGAACTCACGGTGATCGCTGCGGCAGTTGTCGGCGGCGCCTCTCTGGTCGGGGGTAAAGGTAGCGCCCTAGGGGCGGTCCTCGGTGCGGTTATTTTGCAAATGATTTCAACCGGAATGATCATCCTTGGCATTCCGCAAAACTATAGCCAAATCGTCACTGGTGCTGTAGTTATAACTGCGGTGTTGCTGGATCAGCTCAATCGCTGGATTAGTGATCGCAGATTGCTGGCGCGTACTGCTCATATCAAGAAAGAGGTTGTTCAGACAAGCGACACCCCAGTCCCTGCTGCCCAGAGTTGAAGCCCATCCTAAACCCCTCCGCTTTTTAACCCCATCCCCATGACAAGAAAAACAACAATAGCCGTCGCAAGCCTTTTCGGCTTGCTCGCAGCAGGCAGTTTCGCTGCGGAGAAAACCTACACTTTTGGCATAGTTGCCAAATCGAACAATAACCCGGTGTTTCAAGCAGCGAAGACCGGCGCAGAAGACGAGGCGAAAGCCTTAGGCGAAAAAAATGGTGTAACCATCAAGATTGATTGGCGTACGCCGAACGAGGAAGATCCACAAAAACAGGTCGAAGCGATCGAAACACTCGTGAACGCTGGAGCGAACGGTATCGCAGTGAGCGCTTCCGACGCTAACAAGCTTACCGACGCCATCAATGCGGCGGTTGCTAAGGGTGTCCCTGTCGTTTGCTTCGATTCCGATGTGCCCAAGAGCAAGCGGCTCGCCAACTTCGGAACCGACGATATCGACTGCGGGCATAAAGTGATGGCCGAACTCGCCAAAGAGATGAATGGCAAAGGAGTCGTCGCGATTTTGGCCGGTAACCAAAATGCGCCGAATCTGCAGAAGCGAGTAGCCGGGGTAAAGGAAGAGGCTAAAAAATCAGCTGGTATCAAGATCATCGACACCTATTATCACAAAGAAACGCCGCAGGATGCTGCCGCAAAAGTGGAGCAAGTGATGCAAGCACATCCGGAGATTACCGGATGGGCGATGGTTGGCGGCTGGCCGCTCTTCACTGACAATGCCCTTAAGTTCACGCCAGGCAGCGTTAAAGTCGTTGCCGTCGATGCTCTTCCGGCCGAACTCGGATATCTGCGCGATGGTCACGTCCAAGTGCTGCTCGCTCAGCAAGTCTACGAGTGGGGCACCGAGTCAGTGAAAATGCTCTACGATAAAGCCGCGAACCACAAGAATCCCCCTTCCAGCTTCGTAAAGGCTGACCTTATCCCGGTTACCAAATCAAACGTAGATGAGTTTGCCAAGAATTGGGAAAAGTGGTTGCCCAAATGAGCTAGTTAACTATTGCTAACTTCGACTGTGCTCTCGGAGAAGACTCCGAGAGCACTTAAATCTGTAATTTCTGTCTCAAAGAGCGTTGCGCGGACGGGCGGCCGCGGTTCCTACCAGGCCCACAGACGTGCCGGAGCGCGCCCTTATCGATCACCGTGGCCTTTCTCAGCGTTGAGCATATCTCGAAGATTTTTCCTGGCGTCCGCGCGCTGGACGATGTTTCTGTCGATTTTGAAAAAGGCTCCGTCCACGCATTGATGGGCGAGAACGGCGCCGGAAAAAGCACGCTAGGAAAAATCATCGGCGGCATCTACACTGCCGACACTGGTGTCATCAAAATCGAGGGACAAGAGGTGCATGCCACCGATCCGCTCGCTGCTCAGAAACTTGGCATTGCTTTGGTGCATCAGGAGCTGGCCTTTTGCCCCAATCTGAGTGTTGCAGAGAATCTGCAGCTCGGTACGACACCGCAGAAATTTGGGTTTGTCGATCGCGCGCGTTTGGCGGGTCGAGCCCAAGAACTGATGGGAGAAATCGGCGTCGATATGGACGTGCATACGCCAGTAGCGCAACTGACCACCGGTCAGGAACAGATGGTGCAGATCGCTGCCGCGGTCGGAATCAACGCGCGAATCATCATCTTTGATGAGCCGACCAGTTCACTCTCCGTCAACGAGAGCGAGCAGCTGTTCAACTTGATCGGGCGCCTGAAGGGGCGCGGAACGACGATCATTTATGTGTCACACCGAATGGACGAGATTTTTCGCCTCAGTGACGTCGTGACCGTATTGCGAGACGGTAAGCACGTTGCCACCGAGCCGATTGCTCAAACAAATCGCCAACGATTAATTCGTCAGATGGTCGGCCGAGATGTGCTGGCCAAGCGACCGAAGCATCTCGATTTGACGCCAGGCGAGGAGATTCTGCGAGTCGAGAATCTCTCTTCAATTGGAAAGTTTGAGAAGGTTTCACTGACCGTTCGAAAGAACGAGATCGTCGGTATGGCGGGGTTGGTTGGTGCTGGGCGAACCGAGATTGCGAAAGCGATTTTCGGACTGGATCGACAGGCGACAGGAGACGTTTACGTCAAAGGAAAGAAGGTCCGCCTTGGCAACGTGAATGAGGCAATGAAGAGGCGGATGGGTTACCTGCCGGAAGACCGCAAAAAGGAAGGGCTGGTCCTCATGATGAGTATTTTGGACAACATTTCGCTGCCGCATCTTGATTTCTTTAGTCGCCTTGGATTTGTCGATCAAGGCAAAGAACGGATCGAAGTGCAGAAACTAACAAATCGATTGCGGGTAAAGGCGCCTTCGCTGGACTCGGTGACGGCAGGGCTCAGCGGCGGCAACCAACAAAAGGTGGCGATCGCGAAGTGGCTGGCCCGCAGTTGTGAACTGCTGATGGTTGATGAGCCGACACGAGGTGTTGATGTCGGTGCGAAGGCGGAGATTTATGAACTGCTCGACGAAATCGCCTGCCAAGGAGTCGCGCTTCTCATGATTTCCTCCGAGTTGCCGGAATTGCTGAGTTTAAGCCGGCGGATTATTACGATCCGGGAAGGATTTGTGACCGGCGAGCTTCCGCATGATCAATTTTCGCAAGAGGCGTTACTACATCTGATGGCGTGATCGGTCATTCTCGCCTTAGGCTCGAATGAGATGACAAATGACAGATAAGTCCAGCTTCAGGGTAAGCATTAACCTATTTGTCATTTGTCATCTCATTCGAGCCTAAGGCGAGAATGACAGCCTTCTTCGCAACAGATCCAACGCTCGTTGTGTTACGACTTGTTTGAAGGTGAGGCGGTCGCTGGGATAAAAGAGCTTCTGTACTTCGGTCGAACCCATTGCGGAGGCCAAGCCAATAAATACCGTTCCGACCGGTTTTTCTTCCGTTCCACCAGTGGGCCCGGCAACGCCGGTGGTGGAAAGCGCGTAACTAGCGCCCGACCGGGCTCGAGCCCCTTCCGCCATTGCCGCAGCGACCTCTTCGCTGACTGCTCCCAATCGTTCAATGAGCAGCCCTGGAACGCCTAAGGCACGAATTTTCGCCTCATTAGAATAAGTGACATTGCCCTCCAGAAATACGGCCGATGAGCCAGATACGTTGGTAACGCAGCTTGCCAGGTAACCTCCGGTACATGATTCGGCAACCGCCAGCGTTTCATTTCGCTTGGTCAACAGTTCGACCACGATCTCTTCTAACGCTCTCCCGTCGGCGCTGACGATATACGAATCAAGTTTGTCTCGAACGATTGTCGCGCCCTGCTCAACCGCGCTCCCAGTCCCGATCAGCCTGAGGTCGACCGCACCCACATGCGCACAGTACCCAACTTCGACCGCAGGGATCGTGGCCAAATCAGCTCCCACCAGCTCCTGGATAGCTGACTCTCCAATTCCGGTGGTTCGAAACACCATCGCGCGCAAATCCGAGTGGCCGACAATCTTTCTGATAATCGGCGTTGCGTAAGTCTGAAACATCGGGCGCAACTCCCGTGGAGGTCCGGGAAACATAAAGAGGTCCGGAAACGCCGGAGTTGCGGGAAGGTAAAGCCCAGGCGCTGTACCAAAGTCATTTGGCAAAACCGTAGCACCCTCGAGGACGTTGGCCTGGCGCTTGATCGCATCGGAAAAATGGAATCCCCGCTTCAACACGTGCGCTTCGATTCTTGCGAAGACGCTTTCATCAAAACGCAGGGTTCTACCGGTTAGCTCCGCTACCACTTCACGCGTTACATCATCAGAAGTGGGACCCAACCCGCCGGTGATGATTACCAGTTGAGAACGAGACGTCGCCTCTCGAACGACATCAGCAATGGCCAGACCGTCCGGGACAGTGGTTTGGCGGTCGACTCGAAGCCCGAGCGAGAAAAGCTGCTGTCCGAGGTAGGCCAGATGGGTGTTAACCACGCTGCCGAACAAAAGCTCCGTACCAGTGTTAACGATTTCTACCGGCCACGAAGCACTCATGCCTGATTAAGGAGACGAATCCAGAAGGTAAGCTTGGTCGATTGTTCAAACTCCTCTTCGCCTTCCAGGATATATGCCAGGTTGGCAAGAATTTGCATGAGGATAAGGCGCGGGCTGACTGGATCTAAGCTATTATGTTCCATCGGTAGGTTCTGGCGTCGAAAGATGTTCTGGCAATCGCGAACGGAAAGAATCTGTGCACCGTGAAACGGATCAAAGAGAACGCTGCCATGTCGGACAATAAAATGGCCCGGCAAATTCACCCCATCAATAATCCAGCCGGCGCGTGCCGCGACGAAAATGTAAACCAGGGAAAGCGAAGACGGGATCCCGCGGCGGGCATCGATTACGAAAGGCAAAAGCGCATTTTTCAAATCGTAATAGTTCTCCGAGTTGCCTCTGAATCCGAGTTGCTTGGCAAAAAAGTCTCCGAAGATTTGGACTCGGGATAGATCCGATTGGATAGAGATTGTCTTTTCGCGTAACTCCGATGCCCAGAGATCGAACCGCTTCGCATAGGCGGGAACGTCGAGGCCGGGCAGGAAGAATTGAGCAAGCAACCAGCAAGCCTCTTCCAGGACTTGGTTCGAAGCGATGTCGGCGCAAAGAGCTTCTAATTTCTTCTCTGCATCTTCTACCTCGATCTCGGCAATCACATCCTGAACGTGACCGCCGACGAGATCGTTGCCGCACGTCAGCAACTCGCGCAGGTCGGAAATGATCATAGGTCCGAAGGAAACGAGCTGGCGCTTGGTCAGATCGATGGTCGCCGGATCCTCGTCGGTGAGCAAACGAACGATCGCATCCCGGTGCTTCAACATAGCGATTCGATCAAACAGAATAGCTTATCCGGGGCGCATCGCTCCAGAGATTTTCCAGCGCGTAAAAGCGTCTTTTCTCCGCTTGGAAAATGTGAATAAGCACGTCGCGGTAATCGATCACCAGCCATTGGCTGGCTGGGACTCCTTCCGAGGAGAGTGGAGAGAGGCCAAAGTCCTGGTGCAACCCTTCCCGAATGCCCGAACTAATGGCTTTGAGATGCGGCTCGGAAGTGGCTGAGCAAATCACGAAATAGTCGGTGAACGACGAGATACCGCGCAAGTCAAGGACGACGATATCCTCGCCCTTTTTGTCCTCCGCAAGTTCTGCGCAACGCCGTGCTAACTGCTCCGGGCCGATAAGCGCTCTCCTTGATATAGGTTGTGATCCTGAATATACCGCAAGACGACTTCTGGAACCAGATACGTGATCTGCTGGCAATTCGCAACCCGGTTCCTGATTTCCGTTGCCGAGATCTCAAAATACCGATGAATGACCGGATAACGTTTCGGCAGCCGTTTATCGGTCCGGCTCAAAACGATGAACCGAACCAGCTTCTCCAATTCTCGGAATCGATGCCACTGTGCTAAATGATCGGCGTTGTCTTCACCCAGGAGAAAAAAGAGCTCGGAATCGGGAAACTTCTTTCGGATTGCCAGCACGGTATCAATCGAGAAAGAAGTTCCACCGCGGTCGATCTCCAGGGAGTCTACGACGAAGCCTGGCTCGTTCTCGATCGCTAGCTTGACCATTTGCAGACGGTGTTCGGCCGGAGTGCTTTGATGATTGGTCTTGAAGGGTGATTCGGCCGCCGGAACGAATGTTACCAGGTCCAAGTTCAGTTCTTCCAAAGCTTGCCGAGCCAGAATCAAGTGTCCGTGATGAATCGGATCAAATGTGCCACCGTAAATCGCGATCTTCATCAAATTCCGGCCAAACTAGCCCGGTTTGCTCACAAATCTCTAAGGATTTCTGAGCAATCCAGCCTGAAGCGAAAAGTTATCATCGCCATCTCACAACTCTCCCGTATCATGCGTCTCAGCCTATGGAACGAAGCGATTTGGGTCAACTTTTGCTGGTAGGAGTTCCTGGTCCCGAGTTGGACCCCGAGACTGCGAACGTATTTCGGCAAATTCAGCCTGCCGGATTCGTCTTATTTGGTCGAAACGTCCGCACTCCGAGTCAGCTGAGAAAGTTGGTGGACGATTTGCGCGATCTCTGTGCCATCGAACCGATTGTCGCCATTGATCAGGAAGGCGGTCGCGTCTCCCGTTTAAAACTGATCGGCAACGAACCGCCCAATGCACAGCAGCTTCGGCAAAAAAACGACGAGAACCTCATCCGCCAGCACGGAGAACTCACCGGCAACTTGCTCCGACTGTTTGGGTTTAATCTCGATCTTTGCCCGGTCTTGGACATCTCATTTGACGATGAGGCGGACAATTCGCTACGCGGCCGATGCTGGGGCACCTCGGTGCCCCAGGTGATCCAGTTTGCCGGGGCGTTTCACGATGGGCTGCTTTCGACTGGTGTGTTGACTTGCGGCAAGCATTTCCCAGGGTACGCGGCCGCCGCCTTGGATCCCCATCACGATCTTCCCACTATCGACCGGTCGCGAACCGAACTCGAGGAGTGCGAACTCAAGATCTTTCGAGCATTTGTCGATCGAGTCTCAAGCATGATGATTGGGCACGCCTGGTACCCGGTGCTGGATCCAGAAAAGATTCCGGCAAGCCTTTCTCAGCGCGTGGTTACCGATCTGCTGAAAGAGGAACTTGGTTTTAAGGGATTAGTCATGACGGACGACCTCGACATGGGTGCAATCATTAACGAAGTTGGATTTGCGGAAGCCATCTCTCGGGCAGTTACCGCCGGAAACGATCTCGCGATGATTTGCCATCGTATTGCGATGGTGCGCGATGCCTATGACACACTCCACCGTCTTCCGAGCAAGCTGCTTGATCCAGCACTGTCGGCGATCGCCGAAATCAAGCGTCATCTTGCGCCGCCTACCTCCTTCTCCGAGGAAGCTTTTCGATCATTGGATCATCAGGTCTGGAACCTTCGGGTTGCCGTGCTCGGACCTGAGCTAGCCAAGTACCGAAGTCCGGACGACGGGAAACGGTCGCCGGTGGAGGTGTACTGAGGGTTGCGGGTTACAGGTCGTGGGTTGCGGGTCATGACGAGTGGCTCACGCTACGTCAGACCGACTGTCATTCTTGGCGTCAGACTGGGCGGGATCGGCTGTGGATCTCGAGTTGCGTTTCCTGGATTCAGATTGCAAATTCAACATTCTGGATTCTCTTTTCCGTTTCCGATTTCCTGTCCTAGACTGAGAGCACAATGCTGCCCGAGATCGAACAGCTGCTGGTTATTCAAGACCAAGACCAAAAAATCAAAGCCCACCAGATCGAACTCAATTCCGTACCGCTGGAAAGGCAACGAGTTGAACAAGCGCTAAAGAACAGGATCGAGGCTTTCGATCAAATCAAACTGCGAGGGAAAGAAATCGAGGTACATCGGAAAAAATTGGAACTCGATGCGAATAGCCGGCGTGACACCATCACCAAATACAAGATCCAACAATCGCAAACTCGAAAGAACGAAGAATTCCAAGCGATTGGGCAATCGATCAGCCGACTCGAGCATGAGATCGAGCAGATCGAAGATGAAGAGATTGTCCTGATGGAGCAGGGAGAAGTTGCCGGCCGAGAAATTCAGGAAGCGCAGGCTGAATTGAAGGCGAGTCGGGTCCAAACGGAACAACAGCTGACCGCGCTGACCAAGAAACAAGAGACATTGGAGCGACGGCTTCGCGAAACCGCTACCGAGCGCGAAACGTTGGCGGCCGCCATCGACCCAGACTTGCTTTCCCGGTACCAGCGACTGTTCACCAGTAAAAATGGCACTCCGATCGTACCGGTGGAGCACGAGGTTTGTATGGGTTGCCATATGAAAAATACCACGACCACCGTACACAAGGCGAAATTGGCGCGGGAAATCGTCTATTGTGAGCAATGCGGCCGGATTTTGTACTAGTGCACCGTCTCGCATATAATGGTGATGTCGTCCGCCAGACGCCGGCCCGGAGGGTTGCGTTGCGCTAAGAGATCTCACGCACAGCCGCAAAGGTTTCAGAAAAAGAGGTTACTTACGACTCTGTGGATGCCATCTTTAAGAATCGCTTCACCAAAATCAATTAACAATCCCAGACAGAGGACCGTACGCCGTATATACCGCGATCTTAGACTTTATCTTTTAATCCGAAACCTTTGCGTCTTTGCGATTTTGCGTGAGATTTTTTGGCGCCTTGGCGTGAGCCTCTTCATTCTCATGCCTCTTGCGGACGAGACTTGATCTATGGCTTACGACGCCCGTGGGCAAAGGGGATGCGGTTGTTGCGGACCGGTAGGATGCGTTAGCGGGTTGCTCCTAATCATCGTCTTGAGTGTCGCCGCGTTTTTTGTGGTGCGATTTGTGTGGGACCTTTCCGATCAACCGCTTCCGGGCAACCAGAGCGCAGTTCCCCCAGATGCCTATCCGCAAGTGCGGCAAAGGTTGAATGATTTCATGGCGAATGCCGAGATTCGCTCGGTTTTGCTGTCAGAGGCCGACGTCAACGCGATGCTGGAGGACGCGCCCGAGCTAGCTTTTCTCGGAAAAGGCGTAACTGTGGCATTCCGTGAGAATGAAGCCGAATTACGCTTTCGTGTTCCGTTACACCTGTTCCCATTCAATACGAAATACTTGAACTACGAAGTGTTCCTGCGCCCGATCGTCTCATGGGGAAAAGTAACGGTCAACGTTTCGCGGGTTACCAGCGCGGGAAAGCCCCTTGATCCGATTACCTTTCGCGGTTTTAAGGACCAAGTAGAACCGTTGCTTAACCAAATACTTTCCTGGCTGAACGAGATGCGACAACCGCGCGCGATTCAGAGCATCCGCGCTCAGAATGGGAGTATCTTGCTGGAAAGGTGAGTGAGCGGCGTGGGAATGGGACTGGTGCGCCGCCTATGACCTCTTGCTCCCATGGACCGACAATGCCTAAAGGTTTACACGCCGTCGCTGCTCGATTAAAGAATGCTCCATGCCTCCGAAGAAGACTGCGGTAGCTCCGAAAACCTCCCAGATTTATGCCGTAGTCGGCTCGGATGAGGGTGCGGTGAAGAGCCGGGCGCGCCAGCTTGCGGAGCAGCTCACGCCGAAAGATGCCGGCGATTTCGGCCAAGATTTAATCGATGGAGCTGCGGACAATGCCGATCAAGCGGTGAGCCGAATCCATTCCGCGATTGAGGCCGTCCAGACGCTGCCTTTCTTTGGGCCGGGAAAACTAGTTTGGCTGAAGGATGTCAGTTTCTGTGGTGATACCGTGACGGGCAGATCTACCCAGGTGCTCGCAGCTCTGGATCAACTGCAGCAATTCCTTTCCGCGGGGGTGCCCTCGGGCGTGTCTTTCTTGCTAAGCGCCCCGGAGATAGACAAGCGCCGCTCATTTTACAAATCGATTACCAAGATAGCTACAGTCGAGCAATTCGATCGAATCGACACTAGTCGATCGGGATGGGAGGAAGAAGCCGAAAGTTTGGCCCGAGGCCTTGCCGCGGAGCGAAGACTAGTTTTTCAGCCGGAAGCCTTGGAGATGTTCGTCCGGCTAGCTGGTGCGGATACCAGACAACTTCGAAATGAACTAGAGAAGATCGATTTGTACTTAGGCGAAAAACGCGAGATCGACTCAGAATTGGTGCGTAATCTGGTGGCAAAAACCGCAACCGGAGTGATTTGGGAACTCGGCAATGCCATCGCTAAGCGGCAATTGTCGCGAGCTCTGGCGCTCCTGGATCAACTGCTGTTTCAAGGCGAAACACCGATCGGTATTCTTTACGCCGCAATCATCCCAACGGTTCGCAATCTCCTTGTCACAAAAGAGATATTGGAGACGTACGATGTGCGGCCCCCCAGCGCTCCCTACCAATTTAACAGCGTAATTACTCGATTACCCCAGGAGGCGCAAAATTTTCTGCCAAGAAGAAAAGATGGGAACGTGAATGCTTACGGCTTAGGGATTGCGGCCTGTGAAGTACACCGATTCTCTCAGCCGCAGTTGATTCACGGTTTCGAAGAATGCCTCAAGGCCAATATCCAGCTGGTCACCACCCAATTAGAACCTCGCCTGGTATTGAGTAAGCTGCTCGTGAGTTTGTTGGCTCCGTGATGCGGTCGCTGAGCTGCAAAGGCTCACAGATCCTGCCTTCGCTGGATCTGTATCGCCTACCATCACGCCGCCTGGCTCACACATCTCCTCGCTGTCGCTCAGTGATGTGTTTCGCCCTACCTTTCTTGGGCGTCTTACCAGAGCGGTAAGAGACCGGGCGCCGATTCTTGGGTTCAATTTTGGAAAGGCCGGTGCCATTTTTGAGTTCGTTGATTTGGTCGCGTAACAATGCAGCGCGTTCGTATTCCAGATTTGCTGCCGCCGTCTGCATCTCAGCCTCGAGCTCTCTCAAGACTTCGGTCAGATCAAGATCCGCACCCGTTTCGCGCACAATCGATTGTTCCAGATCACGTCCGCGGAGGATAGTGTGCAAGCTCTCCTGTACGGCGCGACGCACACTGGTCGGAGTGACACCATTTGCTTCATTATACTCCATCTGCTTCCCGCGCCGGTATTCGGTGATAGCAATGAGCCGTTGAATGCTTTCCGTCATCGTGTCGGCAAATAAAACAACTTCGCCATTCACGTGACGGGCGGCGCGGCCCGCGGTTTGAATCAAAGAAGTTTGACTTCGCAAGAATCCTTCTTTATCGGCATCGAGAATACAGACGAGACTGACTTCCGGTAGATCCAACCCTTCCCGCAATAGGTTGATTCCGACCAACACATCGAACTCACCGGCTCGCAGAGACCGAAGAATTTCGACCCGCTCGATCGCGTCAATTTCGCTGTGCAAATAGCGGACTTTCAAACCAACATCGCGCAGGTAATCGGTAAGATCTTCGGCCGTTCGTTTGGTCAATGTGGTAATCAAAATGCGTTCGCCTTTTTCTACTCTCTGCCGGCAATACTCGATGGTCTCGTCGATTTGGTGTTTGAGCGATCGCACGGTAATCCGCGGATCGAGCAAGCCGGTTGGCCGAATAATCTGTTGGGCGATCAAATGTGTTCCCGGCTTATGGACATCGAGTTGAGCTGAAGCGCGGCCGGTCAACATCGGCAGAAGTACCGGTTCGGTCTCTTCTTGTCCGATTCGAGTCCGGGAATGAGGAATATAGTTCTCATTACCGACCACGCTATTTCGAATCTCAAACTCGGCCGGAGTCGCGCTGATATACAAGATTTGGCCGGTCATTTCCATGAATTCCGGAAAATTGAGTGGCCGGTTGTCAAGCGCGCTGGGAAGCCGAAATCCGTATTCGACCAAAGTCAGTTTTCGGGACCGATCCCCTTCATACATTCCGCCGATCTGGGGAATGGTTGCGTGCGATTCATCGACTACCAGCAAGAAATCTCGCGGAAAGAAATCGAGTAACGTATACGGCCGTGAACCGGGCGCTCGTCCGCTGAGATGGCGGGAGTAATTTTCGATCCCGCTGCAAAATCCCATTTCCTGCATCATCTCGAGATCGAACTCGGTGCGCATCTTGATCCGTTGCGCTTCCAGAAATTTGTTTTGGCTTTCAAACCAGGAAACACGTTCGTCCAACTCAATGCGAATGGCTTGGACCGCGCGGCGCATTTTTTCGTGTGGGGTGACGAACTGTTTCGCTGGAAACAAGGTGAATCGGTCCGGAGCGGTGATGGCAGAGCCGGTAAGCGGATCGAATCGAGTGATTTGGTCGACTTCGTCTCCGAAGAATTCGACTCGAATTGCTTCCTCGTCCGAGGTCGCCGGATATACTTCTACCACATCGCCTCGGGCCCGAAATTTTCCACGCGACAGAGCGATATCGTTTCGCTCGTAAAGCATGTCGACCAACTTGGCCAGGAAAAGCTCACGGGAGATCTGCTGTCCACGATAGACTTGGCAGGACATGTTCTCGTAGTCTTCCGGGGAACCTAAACCGTAGATACAGGAAACGCTTGCGACTACGATGACATCCTGACGCGACAGCAAAGAACTCGTGGCGGATAAGCGAAGCCGCTCAATCTCTTCATTGATGGATGAATCTTTTTCGATGTAGGTGTCGGTCCGCGGAATATATGCCTCGGGCTGATAATAATCGAAGTAGCTGACGAAATATTCGACCGCATTCCGTGGGAAGAATTGCTTAAACTCGCTATAAAGTTGGGCTGCTAAGGTTTTGTTGTGGGAAATAACCAAGGTCGGCTTTCCCAGTTGGGTGATCAGATTTGCTGCGGTAAAAGTCTTTCCCGATCCGGTTACGCCGAGCAATGTTTGATGCCGGTTACCCGCCTGCAGTGCCCGAATGAGTTGATCGATCGCCCCTTGCTGATCACCTCGGGGCTTGTAGTCGGAGGAAAGCTGGAAGTCCACTAATCAGAGTACTGGTGACTGCGGGGAGATAGCAAATGGGCAGTGTATCTTTGCCGCAGCCTTCTGAGCATCAGTGATCGCCGGGAACGCGGTAGAGGCACCTTCTAGATGCGGAATGTCCGGCGCCGCTGGCTCAATACTCTTTAACTACTGGGTTGCTGAGCACGCCGATCTTCTCGATCTCGACTTCGACCACATCACCAGGCTGTAAGAAACGAGGCGGTTTCATTGCCATACCTACACCGTTAGGAGTCCCGGTTAAAATCACCGATCCCGCTAATAGTGTTGTGCTACCGCTCAAGAACTCGATCAGCGTGGGAATATCAAAAATAAGGTTGGATGTATTCGAATCCTGCCTGGTTTCCCCGTTCACTCGGGTTTGGATTCGCAATCGGCCGGGATCCGGAATTTCGTCTTTGGTGAGCAGGGCCGGCCCGAGGGGCGCGAACGTATCAAAACTCTTTCCACGGCAGAACTGGCCGCCACCATATTTCTTTTGCCAATCGCGCGCGGTCACATCATCCGCGATCGTGTAGCCGAACACGTAATCGAGAGCCGCCTCGCGTCGGACATTTTTACAGTCTCGGCCGATAACGACCGCGAGCTCTCCTTCGTAGTCTACTTCTGCACTGGCCAGGTGAGTCGGGATAGCAATCGGGTCGCCTGGATTATTTAGACTATTGGGAGATTTGATGAAAAGCATCGGCCACTGCGGCAAAGCAGACCCTTGTTCTTGTGCGTGATCGCGATAGTTCAGCCCGATGCAGAGCAAGACACGCGGCTCTACCGGCGCCAGTAGCTTCACCATTTGCGCTTCGTGGTCCGTAACCTCGAATGCGCGGTAGATATCGCCGGTCAGGTCAAAGCAACGGCCACTCGGCTCCTCAACTGCGTAACGCACATCGCCTTCCTGGGACAAATACCGGACGATCCGCATAGAGGCTTTCTAGGGACCCGCCGCTACCCATTCTCGCCGCTCTTCCGGGGAATCCGTTGGTGGCTTGGGCTCGTTATTCTCCGTTTCGGCAGTTAACCCCTCGCTTGGCCGCGGCTCCTGGGCGGAGTTCTGAGACTCCGGTTGATGCTCGTCTTTAATACCAGGTGCTGATCGGCCGGGTTGTTGATCCGGTTGTTCCCGGCCAGGCTCGGTCTCGACTACCCTTTGCGTCTCGAAAGTTTGTTCCTCAATGTCACCTTCTTCGGCAGAAGCTGGCTCAGTTAGAGTCTCAGGTTCTACCGTCGCCAAATCGGCTTCCTCTTTGGGAACTGCCGACCCGGTCGCGGCCGGTACCACCGGAGAGAGGCTCTCGATCGGGCCTTTCTGTTCAGGTGCCTTAGGAGAAAGCGGCAAGTCTAGGGTGCCGTCCGAGAATTCAATCACGTGACCGGCCTTAGCTAACCAAAGTAGGTCTGAGGCTAAATTGGTCTTGCCCTGCACATACTCGGAGCTGGATGGGTCGCGGCTCTTTTCTCCGAGTAACTTTGCCAATACTTTTTCTGCGAGCTGCTTACGAGTGATACGCGGATATGAGTGGAGTGCGGCCAAAATCGCGGCCAGACCCGGCGACAGGGAAGCTTGGTTAGAATCGAAAAGCTGTGGGCGCACCGTCGAAATATAGAGGATGCGCTTCTTATGCTTGAAAACATGGAGGCCCGCCTGATTCAGTCCATGGCGTAGCGCCCCTGCCATCTGCGCAGGAAAGCGATTTTCCCGATCTCGCGCCTTGCGAATAGCTGCGACCACGGACCGGTCCGGAAGATGGCGCACATGATCGCCGTGGATCTCGGCAGCCAGACATGGTTTGACTACTTTTTGAAAGTAGTTTTCGCGAAAGTGCTGTTCCAGGACGCTCAAATTTTCGAAGGTCAAGGGCGGATCACCTTCTCTGGTGCGAAAGGTCATTACTTTACGCGCTTCTTCCTTCCACTGATTGACAATTGTTGGATCGGTGGTGATCTCAATCGTACGCCGGTACTCCTCGAAGCTCATTCGCCGGCTGAATCGTTGATCGTACAAAGCACGGATGGTTTTCTGGAAAGTGTGATAATTAGTCGGTCCCAGTACCCGACCCGATAAGGTACACCGGGCAACCGAAGTAAAATTTCCTTTAATCGGCTCTTTCTCCACCATTTCGGTTGCATAAAATTCATCGCGCTTTTCGCTAAAAGCGATCCGCTCCAACGCAACGCTTTCCAGCGCAATCGGTCCGTGATCGTCCAGTTGATACAGCATCTTGCTGTTATCCAAAGAACGGATCCGCAGACGATGGCGCTCGGGACGTTCTAAAAACATTCGTGCCAAACCGAAAAGCGGATAGGCAGTATGTCCGTGCTTAATCTGCTCAATGACTTTGGTGAAAGCGTGTTCTTCCGGCAAGAAGTCAACTTGAACGGCCGCAGGCTCGACCTCTTCCGGAGGTGTGGATCGCGGCTCATCACGGCGCGGCCGGTTTCGGTCTTCAACGCGCGGCGGCCTCTGGCTCGAGGCCGGATCGCGTGAGCGTTGGCCACCAGGCCGGGAGGGTCGAGCACCGGGACTCCGTTGCTCACGTTGATCTCGTCGCTGCCGGTCGGATCCGCCGCCACGGCGCGGTCGAGAATCCCGCTCGCGCCGACCTTCCTGCACTTCGCCCTCATAATCGGCGTAGCGATTTTCGCTCTCCGATTCTTTCAGCCAATCGGGAGTGAAACGAAGATCGAAGGAGGAAATTGGATCCGCCATGGTGGGGTTAGAGGTAACAATTTCGGGCCTAAAAGTAAACTTCTGTGGCAACTGGCAGGCAAGAGGCGTCTAGAGTGGCTAATCCGTCCATCAGGTCAACACAAAAAGACGGAAACCGCCGTCGATTAAACCGTAATGCCGACGTTTGGTTCTTGAAAACTCGCAGAAAATTTTTCTTCGTAAGATAAAGCAGGCAAATTCGTCAAACTCAGATAAATCCTTGAACCTCTCGTGCTTACCTAGCTTTGCCGAAATCGCCTAGTCTCAGAATGCCGAGAAAGCGAGGCAGTGTCGGGCGTCAAGGTGCCTTCAAAGAAATTTGTTGCTATTTAATGCAATTAATTTAGTTGCCATCACTGGGCAACGTTATTAAGGGTAGCCCGTCTTAACCAATACGAAGAAACCCGATTTATGTCTGAGAAATCCATAGAAGACAAAGTGAAGGATATCATCGTCGAACAACTCGGCGTAAATCCGGAGCAGGTTACTCCTAATGCTTCTTTTATCGAGGATCTCGGCGCCGACTCGCTTGATACGGTAGAACTCGTGATGGCCTTCGAGGAAGAGTTTTCGGTCGAAGTACCTGACGAAGATGCCGAAAAGCTACAAACTGTTGGCGACGTCATCCGCTATATCGAAGAGCGCGCGAAGTGACGGGTGGCACGCCTTCGGCGGTCGAGGGCTCCTGGGGCCGCCTGGATGCACCGGTAATTTTTCAGCACGGTGGGTTCCCCCACCGTGTTTTTCGTTTTTCCAGGCGGTCGTTTCTTCACCGGATGTGCCAGCTAGACCGCAAACTCGATCGGGTCGATATTTGTTTTGGCAGCGAATTGAGCTACTATAGCAGTTTTTACCTATGTACTCGGGAACCGATATCCAGTACGCACTAGAAAACACCAAGGTGATCCACTCGCCTGACCGGCGAATCGAATCCTTCGGCACAACTAGCTTTCATTTCTATCTCGTCACCGAATCGATGGATAAGGTGAACGAAATCCGAGTGCGAGCCGGTCGCATCCAGGCCGATCGACCGAAGCTGCTTACCCCTGAGAATCTGGCCAAGCTATTGCTCGAGGGTTTCGGTGATGAGGCGAACGATTTTGCCCAAATGTTACAGGCGCGCAATGCCGCGTTTCTGAAATATGGATTCCAGATCCGAAAAGATAACCTCTCAGAAAATCTGGTGCACGACTCGGTTGAAGCCGTACTCGATCGCGTCATGAATCAGCTGCCTGAATCGGAGCGAAGCGGTAGCGCAATCATTCATGGTGTCGACGAAGGTTGGGAAATCTGCTTGTTGAAGTTCACGTTTGAATTGGTCGAACAATCTGCCCAAATCAATTGGTTCGATTTCCGGCGCAAAGGGTTGCTGTAATTCCGGCTTAGAGCGGCGTGGCTAATTGCATGATGCCCTGAATGAGCCTCCTCTGGAAAATCGGTATCATTGGTTTCCTGGTGCTTCTGATATTTGGTGGCGGAGGTTTTGCGGCATATGAATTGTTTTTCAAGAAGGCTAACAAAGTCTCTGGCGGCAACCAAGCCGTGGTGACGCCGACGCCGGATCCTGGTCCTTCCTTGCTGAGCCAAGCACAGCAGCTGATGGCAAAAGGTGATTCCGAACAGGGAAGGCAGTTGCTGGTCTCCCTTTTCCAGAATTTTCCGGCCTCGACCAAGGCGGCTGACGCAAAGAAGATTCTGGGCGATCTCAATATCCGGCAGTTCTTTTCCGATGCCAATCCCACTAAAACCAATTACGTAGTTGTTCGAGGTGACTCGATCGCGAGGATCTCAGGAAAAACCAAAGCTGCGCCGGAACTCATCTTTAAGGCGAATGGGTTGGAAAGTTTGATGCTACACCCGGGTCAGGTACTAATTATTCCCTCTGGACAGTTCGCGCTTCAGATCAGTCTCGCGAATAAGGATGTTACGCTGTTAAATCGCGGTGTCTTCTTTAAGTGGTACAAACCAATTGATTATCATCTCCCGGCTAAGGTGACTCCCGGACAGTATAAAGTCATTGGCAAAGATGCCTGGTCAGCTGGAGCACCCGTAGCTTTTGGCGGAAAGAATTATTTGGGAAGCAGTCGATGGATCGTACTGAACACCGGCAATATCACGATTTATTCCGAGACAAATCCGGCCAGCCCGAACGCGCAAAAGCCAAAGTCTGGCATCGAAATCTCTGCGGACGCAATGGAGGAGTTGTACTCGTTAGTCGGTAAAGACTCTCCTGTCACCATCCGATGAAGCCTCACCCTCTGGAATTT
The DNA here is from genome assembly GCA_035601575.1 of Chthoniobacterales bacterium. Lineage (GTDB taxonomy): Bacteria > Verrucomicrobiota > Verrucomicrobiia > Chthoniobacterales > JAFAMB01 > DASTDH01. The sequence goes on along the minus strand of DATNNZ010000012.1, from coordinate 11,880 downwards.
GAAAAGCCGATTGTCGAATTGGAAAAGCAGCTCGAGGAGCTCAAAAAACATTCGAAATTGCAGGCAATCGATCTCGAGCGTGAAGTGCAGGCAATGGAACGAAAGATCGAGGATACACGAAAACAGATTTACCAAAATCTCACTGCTTGGCAGCGGGTCCTCATCGCCCGGCATACGGCTCGTCCCTTCGCTTTGGATTATTTGAAACTGGCCTTTAGCGATTTCATCGAGCTCCATGGAGACCGGTTGTTTGGTGACGATGAAGCGATGCCGTGCGGATTCGCCACGATCGGATCCCATCGTTGCATGGTGATAGCGCACCAGAAAGGGCGGGATACCAAGGAGAATATCCGGCGGAATTTCGGTAGCGCGCATCCTGAGGGCTACCGGAAGGCGCTCCGGCTGATGAGATTGGCAGCGAAGTTTGGTTTACCGATTGTTACGTTGATAGATACACCGGGCGCTTACCCGGGAGTGGGCGCGGAGGAACGGCATATTTCGGAGTCGATCGCCGTCAATCTGCGGGAAATGATGATGCTGCGAACGCCAATCATAGCGGTCGTGATCGGTGAAGGGGGTTCGGGAGGCGCACTGGGCATTGGCATTGCCGACCGCGTGTTGATGCTTGAGAATGCCTACTATTCGGTTATTAGCCCGGAGGGTTGTGCCGCAATTCTTTGGAGGCATCGAAACCACGCGCCAGAGGCAGCAGAAGCGCTTAAGCTGACCGCACAAGATCTCAAAAATCTGCAGGTCATCGATCAGGTCATTTCCGAGCCAGTTGGGGGCGCCCAACTGGATCATGAGGGGGCGGCTGCCAACCTGAAGATGGCTCTGTTGGCCAATTTGGAGGGTCTACGCAAGAGGTCCAAAGATCGCTTGCTTTCCGAGCGTTACGAGAAATTTCGGCAGATCGGTCAGGTTTTGGAGGGGTGAGCGCTTCGCGAAGCGCGCAGCGCCCTACTTGGCTTCTGGCTTCTTCACCCCGGAAATGAACACTTTTGCCGCCCGGATGATTTCTTCTCCGACTTTCGCCTGTGGCTGCACATGTTTTGGAATAAACCAAGGTGAGTAACCCACCAGATCATGAAATACTAGGATTTGGCCGTCGCATTCTGATCCGGAACCGATGCCGATGGTCGGAATCGAAATGGCTCGCGTGATTTCACCAGCCACACCCGATCGAACAAGTTCCAGGACCACGGCAAATGCGCCTGCCTCTTCAACCGCCTTAGCTTCATCGAGCAGAAACTGTTTTTCCGCATCTGTTTTGCCTTTCAGGTGATAGCCGCCTTCCTCACGAATGTGTTGCGGTAGCATGCCGATATGACCCATCACTGCGATACCGGACTTGGTAATCGCCCGTATCTGTTCGCTCTTTGATTGGCCTCCTTCCAGCTTCACCGCGTGCGCTCCAGCATCAGCTAATTTCTGGGCGTTGAGGGCAGCTTCCCGAGGGCTGTTGTAGGTATTGATCGGTAGATCGGCGACGACGAGAGAGCGGGAAACCCCGCGGTGAACCGCCCGTACATGATGAAGAATATCTTCCAACACAACACCGGTAGTATCCGGTAATCCGAGCACGACCATGCCGAGTGAATCTCCGACCAGCAAAACTTCCACACCCGCTTCGTCTAACAGACGAGCCGTCGGATAATCGTAAGCAGTCACCGCCGTTACACCTTGTCCTTTCGCCCTGCGCACGGTCTCGGGAGTCATTCTATTCATCTATTCATCAATCCTCCAGCTGAGCTTCAGTCCGCAACACGCGCTCGTTGTCGGTTAGATTTTCCAGTAAGGCCCGGATCGTCTTGGTTTGACCGGGTAAAACCAGTTCGGGGGCAATTTCGGATAAGGGAGCAAGCACGAAACGGCGCTGCGGTAAACGTGGATGCGGAATAATGATCTCCGAGTTGTTCAAAATCAAATTTCCGACGTACAGCACGTCCAGATCAATCGTTCGCGGTGCGTTACGCGGGCGTTTGGAAGGCCGCCCCATCTCTCTTTCAATGCGTAGGAGCGCATCGAGCAGAGCAATCGCGGGACGTTCGAACTGAATCTCAACCGTTGCGTTCAGATACGAATTTGTCCTTGGCGCGCAGTCAATCGGACTCGTTTCGAAAATGCTCGAGACCAATGGCGGGCCAACCCCAGTGTGCAAGCTTCTAATCCGCCGAAATCCTTCACGGAGGTAGGCGAGCCGGTCGCCGACGTTGGAACCGAGTCCAATTCCTGTGCGCATGTGGACTTAAGCTAGAACACGGTTTACTCCCGAACCGAATCTCACTTCAGGCCGAGGAGATCCTGCATGGCATATCGTCCTGGTGCTTGTCCTACCAGCCACTGTGCGGCCCGCAGAGCGCCGTGGGCGAATGTCTCGCGACTGGTGGCCCGGTGAATGAGTTCTATTCGTTCGCCCTCACCGGCAAAAACCACCGTGTGTTCGCCAACAACACTGCCACCTCGCACCGCGTGAACTCCAATCTCCTGAGGAGTGCGCTGGCCAACCATGCCTTGCCGCCCGTGGCGAACCGCCTCCGCGTACACCGTCGATCGCAGGTCAGCCAGAATCTCGGCAATCCGTTTAGCGGTCCCGCTCGGTGCGTCTTTCTTCAGCTTATGGTGCATCTCAATTACCTCGGCATCGAATGCTTCGCCCAGGACCTTTGCGGTTTCGCGGGTCAGCCAAAATAGCAAATTGACGCCTACGCTGAAATTGGGAGCGATCAAGATGGGGGAGGTCGCAGCTGCTTTGTCGATGTCGTTCCGCTGGGCATCAGAATGACCGGTCGTGCCGATGACCAATGGTTTGCGGTACCGAGCGCACAACGAAGCTATTTGAACGGAGGCTTCCGGTACGCTGACGTCGATGCCGACTTCGGTAATGGCAACCAAAGGCTCTAACGACACTCCTTTTTCCGGCGCGGTGACTTGCCAAGTGTCAGTTTGCCGGGCAAGCCGAACGATAGTTTGGCCAAGGCGGCCAGAGGCGCCCTGGACAAGAAGACGCGTCATATCAGCTTCGCCGCCGCCAGCGTTCGCTTGAGTCGATCCAAGTTACCTGGTCGCATTTCGCAGAGCGGTAGTCGATATTCCGCTTCAATCATTCCCATTGCGTGGAGAGCGGCCTTGACCGGGATAGGATTGGACTCAATAAACAAATCTTTAAAGATTGCGTACCATCGAAGGTGGAGATCTTTCGCTTCGTGAATATGGCCGGTCAGAAAGGATTCGACCATCTCGCTGACTTGTCGCGGTATGATATTTGAGGCAACGCTCACCACTCCAACCGCACCAACGGCCATGAACGGAATCGTCAGCGAGTCGTCGCCCGATAGGATGCTGAACTCAGGGGGTAGCGCATTCCGCAGCGCAGAAACACGGTCACAGTTGCCTCCAGCCTCCTTGATAGAGACCACATTTTTGCATTCCCGCACTAATCTCACACAAGTCTCTACATCAATCTCGCTTGCTGTCCGGCTAGGCACGTTGTAGAGCATGATCGGAACGTCTGTTGCTTCGCTTACCGCTTTAAAGTGACGATAAATCCCTTCCGGAGTCGGCTTGTTATAATAAGGGCTGGCCAGCAGCACTGCATCGACGCCCAACTTCGCGGCGCCCATCGATAGTTCGATCGCTTCACGCGTTGAGTTTGAACCGGTCCCGGCAATCACTCGACATCGTCCTTTCGCCTGGCTTACGGCGATCTCAATCACCCGGAGATGTTCTTCCTGGTCGAGGGTGGCCGCTTCTCCGGTCGAACCAGTTGGGACAATCCCGCTCACGCCATTATCTATCTGAAAATCAATCAATCGACGATATGCGGCTTCGTCGATCGCTCCGTTCTTAAACGGGGTCACAAGTGCCGTGTAAGTTCCACTAAACATAAAAACTCCGGGTTATGGCAATTCGATGGCTCCTTCAAACGCGAAATCGGCTGGACCTGTCAACGCCACATCGCGGAACTCTTGACCGGCGTTAACAAAGGCGACCTCTAGCCAATCGCCACCTCGAACCTGTACTCGGATCGGGCTGTCGATCGATTGCAGTCGACTATAAATCAGTGCAGAAGCGGTCACACCCGTACCGCACGCCAACGTCTCTGCTTCAACCCCTCGTTCATACGTGCGGATCGCGATTTTCCCTGGTGCGATCGCTTTCATAAAATTCGCATTTGTCCCTCTTGGTCGAAATTCCGGGTGATAGCGAATCGTCTTCCCAAGCTCAAAGACCGGAGTTGCCTCCAAGTCGTCGACGACGACAACGACATGAGGGACACCAGTATTTAGCAGGTGAACCGTGAGTTCTTTTCCTTGGATTTGCAGTTTTCGGTTTAATGCGAGCCCCTGGGAAGAGCTTAGATTTACCGTAACCTGCTCGCCATCGAGCTTTGCCCGGATGATGCCGGCCGGCGTTTCGAAGGTCAGCTCGGAGAATGGTCCAGCAACTTTGCTCGCGAACCGGGCGAAACAGCGGGCGCCATTGCCGCACATCTCGGCCTCACCGCCATCGCTGTTGTAATATTTCATCTGGAAATCGGCGCCATTGGCGGGATTTTCCAGCAGGAGTACTCCATCTCCTCCTACGCCGCGATGACGATCGCACAGAAATGCGATTTCATCCGAGTTCAACCGAATGCGTCCAGAACGATTATCCAGCAGAACGAAATCGTTCCCGGCGCCGTTCATTTTCGTAAACGAGAGCATAGATCGCAGCACAGCTATGTTGTGATGACAAATAGCAAATAGCAAATAGCAGATAGCAAATTGGTGGAGCGCCTTCGATAGCGGTTCTCTGAGATCGGTTTCGCATAAGACCCATAGGTCCCATGGGTCTCTTGAGTCCTATTCTCAGCTCTAAACTCCCATGCGCTTTCGCAGGATCTGAGTTTTTCATGAACCCGATTGCAGCACCGGAAAATCCGGCATCTCAGCAAACTCTGCGACTTGATTCCAAGGGGGTAGCGGCAGAGCTCGGGCGCCGTTGGCAAATTTACTGGTGATTTCCTTCAGACGCTCGTGAAAGCGCTTGGTAATTTCCATTTCACGCGATTGGTCGAACGGAATGCGGTTAAAGAACGCCACGTCGCGATATCTCCGGACCAAGTCGGCCGCGGCTTGTTGGTATGCCTCGCACACAGCTTCCAGAACATCGGCATTGAAATGGCCGCCTTCACGTTCAAGGTGGCTCAAAATCGAAAAGGCGATATCGCTGACCATTCCAAGCAGTCCTTCCCGTGGTCGCTGCGGGTCCAGGCGTTGGTGTTTGTGATCATAACGAATTGCCAAATCGGCTTGGCAAACTTCGCGAGGCTCGAGGAGTCGATGAACCTCGCACAATAGACCGACCTCCAAACCCCAGCCGCTTTCGATCGGAAGCTGCACTGCCAGGTCAGTGGTCAGTGCGCATTCCCCCGCGAGCGGATACCGAAAGCTGTCAACAAAATCGAGTAAAGGAAAATGGCCGATTACCCGGACGAGCGAGCGTACGAACGGAATCATAAACAGGCGGGTTACCCGGCCGTATAACTGTTCCTGGACGCGCGGATAGAACCCTTTGCAGAACTTGTATCCGAGCGTTACGACGGGATCGACCAAGCTGGCTGGCAGCTGGGCAGAGTAATTCTTGATGTCGCAATCGTGGATGACGAACGCGCCCATGTCGGTATGCCTGCCGATGAAGCCGATGGCCATCCAGAGATTCAATCCTTTACCTGGTGTTGAGCATAGCCCCTTGGCGGAAAGCCATTCGAGTAAGAGCGGATTATCGTTCCAGAGAACCCGATGTGGAGCGCGCAGTCGCGACCAAAAGTGAGCGACGGTTGCCGCGTGAGCCTCACTCATCCCGTTCATGGTTACGATCACCAGATCGAACAAACTCGAGTGGTTTAGCGTCTCGATGATGGCGGCAAGTGCGTCGGACGCAAGGTCACCATAGTGGCACGGCAGGATCAATCCCAGCTTGGCGCGATCAGAAGGAAACTCGAGGTGGCGGGGGTGATCGTTTAGTTGATGCAAGGTGCTGATCAGGCCATGCTGGAAGAAATCGCTCATTGAGGGGCGCAAGATAGCGGTTAGGTAGCCTCGGCTGAGACCATTTTTCGAATCGATTTGCGCCGAAGCGGTATAGGCTATATCCCTATAGGGAATACCTTTTAGCTACGATGCCCGCCAAAAACGTTGAAGAAATTAAGGCAGAAAGTCACTCCTTGCGAGGGAAGATCGCCGATACCCTGCAGCAAAACGATCAGAGCCACTTTGCGGATGAAGAATTCCAGCTGCTCAAGTTCCATGGTACCTATCAGCAGGATAACCGAGACGAGCGTACGCGTCGCAAACAGCAAAGCCTGGACAAGGCTTGGATCTTTATGGTGCGGTCCAAGCTCCCTGGCGGTGCTCTCACGGCTGCTCAGTATCTCGCTCACGACCGAATAGCAGGCGAATTGGGTAACGGCACGCTGCGGATCACGACCCGGCAAGGATTTCAAATTCACGGAATACTCAAGGGGGATCTTCAGGAATGCATTCGCCGCATCAACGAGAGCGGAGTCACCACCTTGGGAGCCTGCGGAGACGTGGTTCGGAACACGATCGCGCCGGCCGCCCCAATCGATGATCAGCCACATCGGGACGCGCAACTGCTAGCGAGAGAGATCAGTGACACTTTTCTAGCCAAAACCGCAGCCTACGCTGAGATCTGGTTGAACGGGGAACGGTTGGAACCTTCGAAGACCGAGTCGGAACCGGTTTACGGAACGCATTATCTTCCGCGCAAATTCAAAATCGCAATCGGTATTCCGCCGCGAAACGATGTCGATGTTTATTCGAATGACCTCGGGTTCATCGCTCACGTCGAAGCGGGCGAGACAAAAGGCTACACGATTGTTGTCGGTGGCGGATTTGGGATGACCCACGGTAAGATTGATACTTACCCCGCTTTAGCCCAACCCCTGGGCTATGTTGATCGTTCACGAGTCATCGAGGTAGCTAAAGCAGTAGTGACCGCCCAACGAGATTTTGGAAATCGTACCGACCGCAAGCGCGCCCGGTTGAAATATTTGCTCGAAGAGCGCGGGATTGAATGGTTCCGAAACGAAGTAAGTTCACGGCTGACCTTTAGTCTCGAACCGCCCAAACCGGTGGAATGGAATACGGTGGGAGACCTTTTGGGTTGGCACGAGCAGGGCAACGGTAAGCTTTTTTATGGAGTTTGGGTCGAAGAGGGACGAATCCAAGACTCCGAAAAAGCGGCGTTTCGAAGCGCTTTTCGCGAAATCGCCGAGAAGCTGCAATTGCCGGTCCGGCTGACCACTAACTGTAACCTGATTTGCTATAACATCGAGCCGGCTCAAAAACAGGAGTTTGAAGGGATTTTGGCGAAGCACCGGATTCCTCATTTATCGAAATTGAGCGAGACCCGAAAGCTGGCCCATGCTTGCGTGGCGTTGCCGACCTGCGGGCTAGCGCTGGCGGAGAGCGAACGTGTTTTTCCGGACGTTCTCGCGGAGATCGACAAAATTTTGGCCGATCTTTCGCTGTTGAACGAACCGATTCTGATCCGGATGACTGGTTGCCCCAATGGTTGTGCTCGGCCTTACAATGCCGATATCGCGTTTGTCGGTCGTGCACCCGGCAAGTATGCGATGTTTGTCGGTGGATCAATTACGGGCGAACGCTTGGTCGGGCTGGAAGAAAAGTCGATTCATCAGTCGGGGATTCCGACCAAAGTGCGAGCGTTACTGGAAGATTTTGTCCAGAGCCGGTTCGATGGGGAGACGTTCTCCTCTTATTGGGGAAGAACGCGCGTCAACGGTCCGGCGCCAAGGCCAGAACAATTCCATCAGGAACTGAAACAGAGAGAGAGCCTGGCAACCGTGGAAGCGTAGAGGGTTACAAGTTGCGGGTTGTGGGGTACAAGTTGCGGGTTGCCAACGACCCGCAACCCGCAACTCGTAACCAACTGTTGACACCGACTACCTCCGCCCGTAAGGCCACCAACATGGGTAAGCAACACAACAAGGTCGAGAAGCGTCGCCGCCGAAAAGAATACCTTCGTCGGAAAAAATCCGCGGCGAAAAGCGCAACCAAGCGATAATTTCTGGCTTGGCAGTTCCGGATTGTGGTTGTTCATACCGCGATCTCGAGCACTGAACCATGGCGCAACCTGTCATACTAATCATTCGAGATGGTTGGGGGATTAACCCGCACGGCCGCGAATCTGCTAAGGCCGACGGCAACGCGTCGCTGCTGGCGCGGACTCCTTATCACGATTACCTCTATACTACTTATCCGATGAGCCGTCTAAGTGCCAGCGGCATGGATGTCGGACTACCGGAAGGGCAAATGGGAAATTCTGAGGTTGGTCATCTCAATCTCGGAGCCGGGAGGATCGTGTATCAGGATTTCACGCATATCAATCAGGCGATCGCCAAAGGTGAACTTCGGCGGAACGAGACGGTTCAGAAGGCTTTTGCCCGGGCGGTCCAATCACGACTGCATTTCATCGGGCTGGTTTCGGACGGCGGCGTTCACAGTCACCAGGATCATCTTATCGCCCTGGTGAAAGCCGCTGCTGAAGCAGGCGTGAAAGAAATCTTTATTCACGCAATTACCGATGGCCGGGACACGTCTCCAACCGGAGGTGCTGATTATCTCGCCGCCGTCGAAAAGGCTGTACGTGCGGCTGGCGCCAAAATATTGACGGTGGTCGGACGCTACTATGCGATGGATCGGGATCGGCGCTGGGATCGCAGCAAGCTGGCATGGGACGCCATTGTTTTGGGCTCAGGAGATAGACCCAAAGTCTCGGTTTCGGAGGCGGTACGGCAACGATATCAAGCGGGCGAGACCGATGAATTTCTAAAGCCAATGGTCTTCTCGGATCAGCCTGGACCGCAGATTTGCGATGGGGACGTGGTCTTCTTTTTTAATTTTCGGGCCGATCGAGCACGGCAATTGTCGCAGGCATTTCTGTTTTCAGATTTTTCCGGCTTTGATCGCGGAAAATGGCCGGCGGTCGATTACATCACAATGACCGTCTACGACAAAACCTATCAATGTCCGGTAGCGTTCCAGCCGCAGACCTTGGAGAATATACTGGGAAAGATCGTGAGCGATGCCGGCAAACGGCAGCTTCGCATTGCGGAAACTGAGAAGTACCCACATGTCACATACTTTTTTAATGGGGGGATTGAGATCGCCTACCCGGGTGAAGATCGAGTGATCGTGCCATCACCGAAAGTAGCGACGTATGATTTACAGCCTGAGATGAGCGCACCGGAAGTTACCAGAGAAGTAGTCAAACAGCTCAAGGATTATGACCTGGTGATTCTTAATTTTGCTAACCCGGACATGGTCGGGCATACCGGAGTCGTCGCCGCCGGGATCAAAGCAGTGGAGACCATCGATGATTGCGTGCGCCAGGTCCTGGAGGAAACGCTTCGATTGGATGGCAAAGCGCTGGTGACCGCCGACCACGGCAATTGCGAGTTGATGCGCAATCCCGACGGTTCGCCCAACACGGCGCATACCACTAATTTGGTGCACTTTATTTACGTAGCCAAAGATGCCTCTGAGTTTCAGCTGCACGATGGCATCCTGGCGGATGTTGCCCCAACGCTGTTGCAGTTGCTTGGGTTAGAGCAACCGCCGGAAATGACCGGGCATTCGTTGCTGGGTCGGAAGTAGGTTTCGAACCCTGGGCTGGCGAGTTTTCCGTTCCCTGCGCTGTCGGCGATACCGGTGTTCTCTTCCCCAATCTCCGCTTGCGTCTTCCGCGTTTTGTTCTAACTAGTTCTGCTTAACTTTACCGCGTGGTGTAACGGTAACACAGCGCCCTTTGGAGGCGTTATTCATGGTTCGAATCCATGCGCGGTAGCCACTAGCTGATAAATCCTTAATCTCTGAGGGAAACAGTTGCCAGAGCCGCTTCGCGGATCATCAAAGGCGGCTAACAGAGCACCGAAAGAGGTAGGCCGGTGAGAGGACAAAAAGGTCGGATCGGCCAAAAAAACCTGGAAAAACAGCAACAGACAGCAACATAGTGGCGGGGTGGAAGCCAAATGGTACAAATCACGGAAATGCTACCGGGTATGGATTCCAGCGAGAATGTCGGAGAATGGCAAGGCTTGCCGGCGATTTTTCAATACGAAAACGGAAGCCGAAAAGTTCATTTTAGACACGAAGCGAAAGGGTTTGGTGGATTGGGCGGAACTAGCAGTGGAGGAAAAGCATGTGTTGGGGGTGATCCGGCAGTCAGAGAAATATGAGCCTGGTTTGTTGTTGGAGGCATGGCGACGTTTTGAAAAAGAGGGAGACGGTGAGGTCGGGAAGTTAACCGTCCAGGAACTGGCAGAAAAATTCTTGGTTCGGCAGAGAGCAGAGCGCCGGTCCGCGCGAACGGTTTTAGACGATCGGTGGCGTTTGAACGCGATGACCCGGGCGCTGGGACATCTTCGGGCCGGGGCCGTTAGGCGTGCGGACATTCTGGGACACATGGAAGGGATACCGCCAGGGACGAACCGGCGAAGCCATTACAAGACGTTAAGGAAGCTGTGGCGTTGGGCGTTCGATTTGGGGCATGTAGCGAATGATCCGATGGGAACACTGAGACCGTTGGACAATTGGGGAGTGAATAATGAAATTCTGAGCACTGAATTGTTCCAGCGGTTGTTACGCGTTACCCAAGGCCTGGAAGTACCAAGGGAAGGGTTGAAGGTGACGGATAAATATGAGGGATTGGTGCCGTATTTTGTGTTGGGAGGTTTGCAAGGGTTGCGAACATGCGAAATCATCAAAGAGCACGGCAATGATCCGGTGATTGAGTGGCGGGATTTTCTTTGGAAGAAGAAACTGGTCGTCGTGTGAGACGAAGTGGCGAAGCAAACACGGGCGCGAAACAGGCTGCGATACGTACCACTGGAAGCAGCCACGGTGAAAATATTGAAACCGCTAGTGGGGACCGGGCCCGTGATCCCGGTATCTAGCTCGACATTTTACGGTTGGCGTCAAGAGCTGTGCAAAGAAATGAGAATCCGATGGCCGGAAAACTGTTTGAGGAACAGCTACGCCACGTACGCGCAAACATTTCGGAGTTCTGGAGACGTAGCCAGAGCGATGGGCGATGCAGAGTCAACCGTGAAACGGTTTTACGTGCAGACACTTGAGCCTGGGGTCGGAAAGAAATGGTTTAGCCTTCCAGAGAGAGCGTTTCTGGGTGCTCCACCGAAGATTGCTCAGAAGCGAAAAACACTATCAAACGTCTCGATGACAAATTGAGCAATCACCTGAGCGAGAACACGACATCGCCGCCGTAGGCTCTTTCAGGTTGAAAATTCCTTCTCGATCAAAGCTGACGAAGTATGTCTTATTGCGACGTCGTTTGTTCCGTGGTTGGTCTGGTGCCTACGAATTGGCGAGGCCTCGTTCTTCGATCTCGCTGAACAAGCCCGCGGCTGGGATCGCTATTCGGCAACAAGCCACTACGCAAAAGACTGCGGAGCGAGCTTGGATGATAATCACACCGGACAAACCGGAAGGCTGGGAACCGATGTTGCCTCCCGAGCAGCCTGGTGTGCCGGCTAGGCTGAACGTTTTTCGGGCTGCTATGAAGAATGTCGGGCGGACGCCCGCGCATGTCACCAAAATCGCTGCGCGTTACATCAACCTAGACAAAAGCGAATTCGAAAAACTGCCGGAAGAGCCAGACTATGGAAGGAAGGAGTCGCTGGAGAGCATGCTTCTTGTTCCAGGAGACTCTTTTCCTAAAGCAGTTCCATTGTGGCCAAAATCCAGACTCACTACTGAAGAGATAGAGTCCATCCGCACTGCCAAAAGCTTTCTCTATTTTTACGCTTGTATCGAATACAGAGCTTTGGGCAAA
>DATNNZ010000011.1:0-3714 GCA_035601575.1 Chthoniobacterales bacterium | reverse complement strand
CGCTTCATCCGATTTCCGCGATCGCCCACCGAAAGTTCCATTTGCGCCGGCTCTTCCCTTCCATCGGCGGGAGCGGTACAAACATTTGCATCGGAGTTTTCGGAAAACAAGCAAACAAAAGCCATGCTGAGCCATCCCGGGAAGGCCGCCCAAGTAGGATACCTCCCGTCAGACCGGTCGCCGTATTCTGCTCCCACCGCCATGAATCCTAGCCGCATCCTACGGCTTTCTGGGAATCGTCGGCAAGACTATGGAATGGCGCGGTACCAACGATGATTCCCTCGCCCGCGCGAAGCGACACGCTCTCGTCCACATCCTCCCCGGCACGATCAAGATATGTGGACAGCAGTACTCGCCCAGAGGAGTGCGAGACTCGCGCCTGTTCATGACCCAGATTGAGGGCAATTGAAAGTCGATCATCCCCTTGGCGTCGTTCGTACCTCAAAATCTTCCCCTCAACGTCCACCGCTTCGATTGCCCCGTGTGTAAGCACCGGATTGTTTCGCCGTAATTCAATGAGACGGCGGTAAAGATTCAGTATCGATCCGCGAGACTCGCACATCGCCACCACATTTACGCTCGCGTGGTCCGGTCCTAAAGGCAGCCATGGCTTTCCGGAAGTAAAACCTGCAAGAAGTGACCCGTCCCACGGCATTGGAGTCCGCTCAGGATCGCGCCCCAATCCCAGCCCCGGCTGATTTTTCTCAGCCGGGTCCCGGACCTGTTCGGGCGCAATAGGAACATCCTTCAACCCGATTTCCTCCCCGTAATAGATTGTTGGCGTGCCGCGCAAAGTGAGCAGCAACATTGCCGCAATCCGCGCCTGCGCCGCACCGATTCTCGACGCAATCCGGGCCTTATCGTGATTTCCCAACACCCAGTTTGGCCACGCCCCCTGCGGCAAGGCCGCTTCGTATTCTTCCATGATTCGAGCAATACTCGGCGCATTCCAAGCAGTCCGAATAAGCTGAAAGTTGAACGGCAAATGCGCGCCCTTCAGATCGCTCCCGTAATAAGTAACCAGCTCCTCGATCGGCAGATAAATTTCGCCGATCAGAACGCGGTCCGGATACGCGTCCACTACGCCCCGCATCTCGGCAACAATCGCATGAATCTCTGGCCGATTGGCGGTATAGAGCGGCAACATTCGGTTGTGCGACGATTCACCGGGAGCGTAGCCAGGATTCACAGGATTGTTCCGAAACTGATCGTCCTTGATCAGCAGCCAGAGCGCATCGACGCGGAATCCATCCACGCCGCGATCAAGCCAGAACCGCAGCACCTCGTACATCGCTCGCTTGACCGCCGGATTTCGCCAATTGAGGTCCGGCTGTTCTTTCAAGAACGAGTGGTAGTAATACTGCTTCGTCGTTTCATCCCATTCCCACGCCGGTCCGCCGAAATGGCTCAGCCAATTGTTAGGGAGACCTCCCCCTTCCCCAGGATCTTTCCAAATGTACCAGTCTCTTTTCGGATTATCGCGGGAGCTTCGACTTTCGAGAAACCAGGGATGCTGGTTCGAAGTGTGGTTGGGGACGAAGTCTAGAATGAGCCTAAGCCCCCGCGAGTGCGCCTCAGTAACCAACCGGTCAAAATCCGCAAGGCTGCCAAAGATCCCGGCTACGTCGCAATAATCTGCGACGTCATATCCAAAATCCGCCATGGGCGAAGGAAAAATCGGAGAAATCCAGATGGCGTCGACGCGGAGGGCTACAACATGGTCGAGACGAAGAATGATCCCCGTGAGATCGCCGATTCCATCTCCGTTACTATCTTGAAATGACCGTGGGTAAATTTGATAGATAATGCCACGCTGCCACCACTTCAGATCCTGCATGTGCCCAAGCTCCCAGATCGATACTCGAAACCAATATTGCTCATTGTAAAATCGATCTGCAAGCTGTCAGCCATACCCGAACCCAAAGGACTCCTGGTGATCAACGACCTCTGGTACAAAAATGCAATCGTCTATTGTCTCTCTGTCGGCACCTACCTCGACACCAACGCCGATGGCATCGGCGATTTTCAGGGGTCTCCTGCGTCGACTCGATTACTTACAGGGCCTGGGCGTAACGGCGATATGGCTGCTTCCCTTCCAGCCAACGCCGGGTCGCGACGATGGTTACGACGTTTCTGATTATTACGGAGTTGATCCTCGCTACGGCTCGCTAGGGGACTTCGTCGAGTTCACGCAGGGATGTAGACAACGCGGCCTTCGCGTCATAATCGATCTAGTAGTGAATCACACCTCAAATCAGCATCCGTGGTTTCAGGAAGCGCGCAAAGATCCGAAGTCGAAATACCGAGATTGGTATGTCTGGTCGAAAAAGAAACCGAGAAACGCGAACAAGGGCATGGTCTTCCCCGGCGTCCAGAAGTCCACGTGGAATTACGACGATGTCGCAAAAGCCTGGTATTTCCACAGGTTCTACGATTTTCAGCCTGATCTCAATACTTCGAATCCCGAGGTCCAAGCTGAAATTCTAAAAATAATGGGTTTCTGGCTTCAGTTAGGCGTCTCTGGATTTCGCATGGACGCCGTTCCCTTTGTTATTTCCGCCAAAGGCGCTAATATTCGGCGCCCCGCCGAGCAGTACGACATGCTTCGCATGTTTCGCGAATTTCTCACATGGCGCGAAGGCGATGCCATCATTCTCGCGGAAGCAAACGTGCTCCCTCATGTGGATCTGAACTACTTCGGCGCTTCCGGCGAGCGGCTGCAGATGATGTTCAATTTCGAGGTCAATCAACATGTCTTTTACGCGCTTGCCAGCAGCGACACTCGTCCTCTGGCCAAAGCCTTGCAGACCACCAAACCGCGGCCCGCGACCGCGCAATGGGTGCAATTCTTGCGGAATCACGATGAGCTCGATCTCGGGCGCCTGACCAAGAAGCAACGCCAGGCGGTCTTCGACGCGTTCGGTCCCGAACCCGACATGCAGCTATACAAGCGAGGGATTCGTCGCCGTCTTGCTCCGATGATGCAAGGTGACCGCCGCAGGCTTGAGCTCGCATATAGCCTGATGATGACTCTGCCCGGTACTCCCGTCTTCCGCTACGGAGACGAAATCGGCATGGGCGACAATCTCGATCTGCCCGAACGCAACTGCGCCCGCACGCCAATGCAATGGTCCGATGAACCGCAAGCCGGATTCACCGAAAATGATAGTCCAGTAATTCCCGTAATCTCCGAAGGCCCCTACGGTTTCGAGCATGTGAATGTCGCCGCACAGAAGCGCGATCCCAACTCTCTAATGGACTGGACCGAACGCATGATCCGCATGAGGAAAGAAGTTCCCGAGATCGGTTGGGGCGATTTTGCAATCCTCGCGACAGGCACACCCGAGGTGCTTGCGATGCGCTACGACTGGCGCAACAATTCCGTTCTATTCGTGCACAACTTCAGTCCCATTCCCACAGAAGTCAAATTCGGTGCTGGCGCGAAAGTCGACGGTCAACTCGTCAATCTCCTGTCGGATAATCACAGCACTCCAGGCGCTTCCGGCAAGCATTCCATGATGCTCGAGCCCCTACGGTTACCGCTGGTTCCGCATCGGCGGCCTCGATTACCTACTGATATGGAATGACCCGTCAACTACGAGCAACTGTTTTCTTCTTTCTTGTTCTCGCTCTTAGGAGGCAGCGCAAGTCGCGGTCGAGGTAGTTTTCGCGACGGTTGATCACTCTGATATTCGCGGGTCGAAACCGCATAAT
>DATNNZ010000010.1:0-4956 GCA_035601575.1 Chthoniobacterales bacterium | reverse complement strand
ATTTGGACAAAAACAATACGCGCAACGGACTTTACTCCGTTGCGAAAGTTCAGACTCAAATGATGCTTGCTTGTAAGTTATTGAGGGGATTGGTGCCGAGGGCGGGAGTCGAACCCGCACGTCCTTACGGACAACGGATTTTAAGTCCGAATCGGGGGTACTTACCTCATTCTACGACGCGTTACCAAGTCGTATTTACCGACCAGCCGCCAAAGCAAGCTACGTCTGGCTTGGTACTAGCACATATCCCCCTCATCTTCCTCTCATCTTTCCAGGTCATCGTGCGCAGGCCATTAGAGTCTGCCGTTATTTTCTCGCCAAAGAAATTCCCATTGAGAGGGTCCGGATTTTAGTTTCACGCAGCGCAAGTATTCGCGTTGATAACGTAAGGGCATGAACCATTCTCCTTTTGCTCAGGTCTCTAAACTACGTGCAGGCGATGATAAGGCGGGTCACACCGTATCGCGGTGGTGCCTGTAGATCGCATCGGACTGACAATACTGTTGAATACTTCAATCGGCCCTCGCGCAAGCTCACGACGTCCAGGAATGAAGTGCCGGCCGCACTTTTGAGAATTCAGCGTCGATGCACGGTTGAGAGGGTCACTGCATCCATCAATCCCTAGCACGTCAACCCCAACTCCGCTACAATTGCCGCCTTCTCTGTGCGGGGGCTCTCGAAATACAGGGTTCTTCCAGCAGGCAGCCAGGACATTAGGAAGGCGGCGAGTATGCACACCGGTTTCCGTTGGCGCTAGTCTGGGCCGCTACGAAATCCGCTCGCAGATCGGCGAAGGTGGAACGGGCGAGGTCTACCGAGCGCGCGACGAGAAGTTGAACCGCGATGTGGCGATTAAAGTTCTGCCGGCATCTTTCTCACAAGACGCAGATCGACTCCGGCGTTTTGAGCAGGAAGCGCAAGCCGCGGGCACATCGAACCATCCAAACATTCTTGCGGTCTATGACGACGCGGCATTGTTTTAAGCGTCAGAGCTTCCCGGAGTACCGGACGCTCATTACCTAACCAGAAAGGAAACAATACATGGCAAAGCCGTCGAAGTTCGCGCACGTCGTCTATAGCACACGATGCTTTGAGCAAATGATTGACTGGTATCAAAGAGTCATTGGCGTGGGTACGCGCCGATTTGGATCAGATGAGCAGAGAGTTATCCGCTAACACGACTCTGTCGCATTACCGCATCGTCTCCAAGATCGGCGAGGGTGGGATGGGCGAGGTTTATCTGGCCCAGGACACGAAACTCGATCGCAAAGTTGCGCTGAAGATTTTGCCCGCTGATGTTGCTGCTCACCCGGATCGAATGAAGCGCTTTGTGCAAGAGGCGAGAGCCGCTTCTTCGTTGAACCATCCCAACATCATCACCATTCACGAGATCGGCGAAACAGCTTCAGGTCACTTCATCGGGACTGAGTTCATCGACGGCGAGACGCTGCGCGAACGTATGAGCCGCGGAGGCGTTGAGTTGAGGGACACTCTCGATATTGTGCTTCCGGTTGCGTCCGCGCTCACTGCAGCGCACGGCGCCGGGATTGTCCATCGCGATATCAAGCCGGAGAACATCATGTTGCGGCGCGACGGCATCGTGAAGGTGTTGGATTTCGGCTTGGCGAAACTCGTCGAACAGACTCCGCTTGACGCTGAAGCCGAAACGCGGATGCAGGTGCAGACACAAGCCGGAGTGATCTTGGGCACCGCTGCGTTCATGTCTCCCGAACAAGCCCGCGGGCAAGAAGTTGATGCCCGTTCGGACATCTGGAGTCTGGGCTGCGTGCTTTACGAGATGCTGACCAGACAACAGCCGTTTCGCGGTGACACCACGACGGATGTTTTAGCCAATATCATTCATCGGGAGCCACCATCAATTCTGATTCGGTGCCCGGATGCACCCGCGGAGCTCGAACGGATCATCATCCGAGCGGTTTGCAAAAATAAAGCCGAGCGTTACCAGACCGCAAATGAGTTGCTGGCTGATTTGAAGCAATTACAGAAGCGGCTGGAGTTTGAAGCCGAACTCGAACGGTCTTCGTCGCCGGACAAAGAGACGGAAGCGCAGACTCAGATCATCCGAGCCGCAATGACAGTCGAGACCGAGATCAGCAATTCCGTTGCGGTGTTGCCGTTTGCAAATCTGAGCGCGGATGCAGAGAACGAATATTTCTGCGACGGCCTGGCAGATGAACTCCTCAACTCACTGGCGAAGATCGATGATTTGAAAGTCGCGGCGCGGACCTCGGCGTTTTCGTTCAAGGGCAAGAACGTGAACGTCAGCGAGATCGGCGAGAGGCTCGGTGTCAAAAATGTTCTGGAGGGCAGCGTCAGAAAATCAGGCAATCGCTTGCGCATCTCGGTTCAGCTTGTGAATGCCTCGGACGGATTTCATCTCTGGTCGGAACGCTATGACCGCGAGATGCAAGATATTTTTGAACTTCAGGATGAAATTACATTATCGGTAACCGATGCGCTCAAAGTAAGACTGCTCGGCAAGGATCGAGACGTTGTGCTCAAACGTTACACTGACGACGCCGAAGCCTACGAGCTGTTCTTAAAGGGACGCTACCACTATTACAAATACTCGGCGGAAGGATGGAGGCGGGCAATTGAATTCTTTGAGAAGGCGATCGAAAAAGAGCCCAATTACGCTCCGGCCTACGCAGGGATGAATTCTTCATTGGGTTTTCTATGGTTTTTGGGATTTCTTCCTGCCGAGCAAGCGGTTCCGCAAATGAAAGCTGCCGCGATCAAAGCGTTAGAAATGGATGAAAATCTTGCGGAAGCTCATCTGTCGCAGGCGATGATAAGCTTTTTTTACGATTGGGAATGGCAAAAGGCCGAACAAGAATTCAAACGCGCAGTAGCCCTTGATCCGCACAACGCCGAAGCTCTTTCATTCTACTCGATGTTTCTTGGCTTTGAAGAGCGTTTTGACGAGGCGATAGATCAGGGTGGGCGTGCACTTGCAATTGATCCTCTTTCGATGCTTATCAACATGAATGTCGGGTGGACGTATTTTTCCGCGGGTCTCTTCGACAAAACGCTCGACCAGGTCGGTAAAATGATCGAAGTAGAGCCTGATTTTTACGGCTGTTATTGGTTAAGAGGCGCAATTTATTTGAGCGAGGGAGAATACGATAACGCCGTCAACGAACTTAAGAAAGCGGTATCGCTCGGCGGGCGTCAAATTGTTTTGGCAGATCTGGGAAGCGCTTATGGCCTGGCAGGTAAAAATGATGAGGCCACAGCGATTCTGGGCCAACTGCTTGAAATGCGAAAGCGAGAGTATGTTCCCGCGATCTGCATGGCAAGGATCTACAGCCGAATCGGCGAGAATGACAAGGCTATTGATTGGTTGGAAAAAGCATTCGAGGAAAGGAACGCTGAGATGGTTTTTCTTAAAGGAGAAATCGACGGGGCAGCCCAAGGTGATTCGCTAAACAGCCTGGGCAACGACCCTAGAATGATCGATCTTTTACAGAAAATGAACCTACCTTGATACTTTGCTATCTACAAACACGACAAAAATGACAAGGAGAAAAAAATGAGCCTTTCAGCTGAGAGCGGAATTCGTGAAGCAATAAACTCCTACGCTGAAGGAATGGGAGCGGCCAATGTTGAAATTCTAAAGGAAGCATTTCATCAGCAGGCGATACTGTGCGGTTATCTCGACGACGAAATGATAGCTGCCCCGATCGAAGGATTATATGACTGGGTAAGTTCGAATCCCGCCCCCGAGTTTTTTAACCTCTCGATCTTGGCGATCGAAATTACCGGCCGGGTTGCCGCGGCGACGGTACGGGAAACAGATTCTCACGGCGACGTTATTGATTACTTTCATTTGTTAAAAGATGGCGATAGGTGGTTGATCGTCAGTAAACTTTGGGATGCCGAAACCGGCGAATAAATAATAGTTCCACAGAAATAAGACGCTATTCTACTAAGCGTTACCAAGTCGTATTTACCGACGTTTCAGCCGTCAAAGCAGGCTACGTCTCGCTTGGTGTCAGCACGTAACCCCCTCATCTTCCCCTCATCGTAGCTTACGCCCAAAACCCCTCATCTTCCCCTCATCTGAATCAACATGAGGGACGAAGTTGGAGAGGTTCCTTTTGGAGGTCACCCTGCCAATGCCTAGGCGAGCGCTTGATCAATTCCTTGTGCGGCGCCGGGTACTGGGGCTTTTAGGCTGCCGCTTCGCGCAAGAGAGTTTCGACTTTGTTCTCCAGATCTTCCGCAACCCGGAGCGCATCACGGTTTCCGTACGTAGCTAGAAACTCATCACAATCCAGCCGAACAGTTACCGGGGCTGCTGTAGCCAAGTTCCGATCCCTAGCCACTTATGCTACTGCTGCGGCTCCTTGAACAGCTTTTGCGGCCGTGCGGATTACATCGATCACCCGTTCCGGTTGGGAGAGCATCGGCACGTGGCTGCTCTCAAGCTCATAGGTTGTGGCATCCATGCGCTTGGCTGCGAAGCGTTCGAGTTCGGGATGGACGGTCCGATCGTTTTTGGCAACAATGTACCAGCTCGGCTTCGATCTCCAGGCGGTGCCCTCAACCCCATCGTTGAAGATGTCCGCGGCCGGCGCGAAGTGTGTGGCCCAGACGACCTTCTTCTCCTGTTCAGACAGGTCTCCGGCGAAGCACTCGACGCCTTTCGGAAGCATCCAGGCTCGACCGTCGGCGACTTCGACGTAGGAGAAAACATCGGTTTTGGGGAACTTGTCCTGCTGACCCTGCGACGTTTCGTCGACATCCGGGGCAAGTGCGGCGATGTAGACCAGCCCGACGACGCGGTCATCAGCTCCCGCAGCCGTGATCACGCTGCCGCCGTAAGAGTGCCCAACAAGAATGGCCGGGCTGCTGACGCGCCCCAGCGTGTGCTTCACTGTGGCGACGTCGCTCGCAAGTGAGTCTAGGCCATACTGGGCGGCTATCACCTCG
>DATNNZ010000009.1:0-3843 GCA_035601575.1 Chthoniobacterales bacterium | reverse complement strand
TCCTTTCCCCTCGCGCCGGCGAATTTCGGCGGTTGTCGCATAGCCGTCCAATTCGGGCATATGAATATCCATCAGGACCGCATCGTATTCGTTCTGATCAAATAACTTCAGAGCTTCTACTCCGTTGGGAGCAAGATCCACATCGTGATCAAGCATGCGGAGTTGATATAAGGCGACCTGCTGGTTGACTTCGTTATCCTCGGCGAGAAGAATACGCAGTCGCTTGTCAGCAACCGGCGATGCTATCGATTCGGTAGGTACGATCTCGGCTGGCTCTGCCTTGATCCCGCGCACCGCGCACAAGGTTTCGAATAGCTGCGACTGCTTCACCGGCTTCGTTATGAAAGCATCCACTTCGCCGCGTACGGACTCACTCACTTCTCCTGGTTCCATTGAAGTCAGTAAGACCACTTTCACCGATGCTATGGTAGGATCGGCTCGGATAAGTTCGATGACCTGAATCCCGCTTAGCTCCGGCATGTGCGTATCGAGAATCGCAATGGCGAAGGGATCCTCGCCTGCGGCGGCCCGCCGCAAAGAATTGAGAGCGCCTGGACCGCTCGAGGCCATGCTGTCCCGCATACCCCAGGAAGCAACCTGGTAATGGAGAATCTTTCGGTTGGTAGCGTTGTCGTCCACCAGAAGCACGCGCACATTGCGTAGGTCTCCCGCTGCAGTCACTTGGGGAACCAGAGTCTCGGTTGGTGCAAATTTGGCAGTGAACCAGAAAGTCGAACCAATGCCGGGACTGCTCTCCATCCCGATCTCGCCCCCCATGCCAGTCACCAATTCTTTGCATATGGCTAATCCGAGTCCGGTACCGCCGAACCGTCGAGTCGTTGATCCGTCGGCTTGCACGAACGGGCTGAAGAGGAACCTCTGATCCTCCGGCGCAATACCGATGCCGCTATCCGTAACCTCGAAGCGTACATTGATGACTCCCTCATTCTGGGAAAGCCTTCGACAACGCAGAACCACTTCTCCTTTGTCGGTGAACTTAATGGCGTTGCTCAGAAGGTTAGTTAATACCTGTCGCAAGCGAAATGGATCGCCTTTCACGGCAAGAGGCACCTGCTCCTCAATTAGGAGGGCAAGTTCGAGATCCTTCTTCCGAGCTGGTTGGGCAAACAAATCAATGACGTTCTCCACTGTTCGATGAAGGCTGAACGGAGAATTCTCAAAGCGGAGCATGCCAGCTTCGATTTTCGAGAAATCGAGAATATCGTTGATAATAGTAAGGAGCACATTGGCGCTCGACTGAATCGTTTCGGCAAACTCGCGTTGTCTCGGAGCTAGTTGAGTGTTAAGCAGGATTTCAGTCATTCCCAAAACCCCGTTCATCGGCGTGCGAATCTCGTGGCTCATATTGGCCAGGAATTGAGATTTCAGTTTTGCAGCCGACAAAGCGGCGTCGCGAGCCACTTGCAAATCGGCGCTACTCTTTCGCAGCGCCGCTTCCGCTCGCCGCCGCTCCAAAACATCGAGGTGGGTTAACCAATAGAGTAAACCTAATAGAGCGAATTGGACTCCGAACGCGACTCCAGTGGTCCTAGCGGTGTGGCGTATGCTCTCCCGGTCAACGGCGCTGCGGCTTTGGTGAAGCCTTCGCTCTTCCGCCTTCATCCGATTCAGAATGTTGCGGCTCTCGTCCAAGTACCCCTTGTTTAGCTGGTCCGTCAGCATCGCTCGCGCAGCATCAACCCCGTTGGTCCGTCGCAGATCGATCACTTGATTCATAGATTCCAGCCTGGTCTTCAGCGCAGTACGCAGTAAGGGGATCTGCTGCTGTTGGACCGGATTGTCGGCGGTCAGTTGCTGCAGTTTTTCCAACTGCGCCGGGATTCCTTGCTCGGCAGCGTCGACTCGATTCAGGAAAATTTCATTGGTGGTAAGGAGGTATCCACGTTGGCCGGCATCCAGGTCGACAAGGGATTCCACCAGCTTATCGAGTTGCTCGATCACTTCGTCCGTATGTCTGACCCAGCGCTCGGTCGAAATGTTCCGGGCCGCATTCCGGTAAAGCACGAAACCAACAATCAATGAGATGGCAAGTGCGAGCAGAAAACCGGCCAGGATCTTTCTTTCAATAGCGCCAAGTCTCATGAATTATCATAATTATACGATACTATTAGAATCTATAGAATCATTTTGCCGGCGGCCAAGCCAGCTATTTGCAGGACTCTTTCATGAATGTTCTCATTGTTGAAGACGATCCAGGTACGCGTTTGATCCTCAGCCGCATGTTAAGCGGCCGAGGCTATGACGTTGTCGCTTGTGCCACTGCGGAGGAGGCCATCAAAGCCTATCACGCTGCATATTACCCACTCTTGTTCCTTGATCTGTTTCTGCCGGGCATGGATGGGTTCTCGTTCTGTCGGTGGATTCGAAGTCAGCCGGACGGAGATCAACACCTCATTCTTGTCGGGACCACCAGCGACCGGAAAGAAGATTTGCAAAAGATCCTCGATGCGGGGGCGGATGATTACATTGGCAAGCCATATCAGGCCGATGTGCTCGAGGTACGCTTGGTCATCGCCCGGCAGAGAGTAAAGAATATCGAAACGCGAACAACGTTAGAAGCAAATTTGCAACAGGAACGAGAGCGTCTGCGCTATCTGGCGACGCATGATCCGCTCACAAAACTATTGAATCGAGCAATGTTGATGGAAACTCTTCAGGACGCGGTCCGAGCAGCTCGAGAAGGAAATCATAGTGCTCTGATTTACATTGACCTGGATAACTTCAAGTTGATCAACGATTCCCTGGGCCACATTATCGGCGACAAAGTACTGGCCGAGGTAGCCAGAGTCTTGCAGAAGTCGATTCGCAGTCAGGATGTGCCGTTCCGGCTGGGTGGCGACGAATTTGCTATTCTGTTACGGGACATCGGTTTGGAAAAAGCCAAGGCGATCTCAGACCGGATCCTTTCTCGGATACACGATTTTGCTTTCTCCGATTCGACCAAGACCTTCATAGTCCGCGCCTCGATCGGAATTACAAGTATCGACGGCACAGTAGCGGGTGAGGAGGTGATGGCCTTTGCCGACTCAGCCTGTTACAGTGCTAAAGCGCACGGACGAGGCCGAGTGGAAGTGTACGATATTGATGACGAATCGATGGCGGAATTTCGTAGCCAGGCTCCGCGGGCTGCCGAGATCAAAGAAGCTATCGCTGCCCAACGATTCGAAATTCTGTTTCAACCGATTGTCGATCTTCACACGCTCACCCCTCCCTTTTACGAGGTGCTGGTACGCCTGCCCAGCGATGGGAAGCTTCTATTGCCTGGCACCTTTCTCCCAGCGGCCGAACGGTTCAACTGATTCCAGACATCGATCGTCAGGTGATCATCAAGGCTTTGCCACACCTAAGCGCAAACCATGACTTGCATCTCGCGATCAACCTTTCGGGACAATCTTTTGCCGACCAGACATTGGCGGACTTCATCGGGGCTTCTTTCAAGGCCGCTGATGTACAACCGTGCCGCGTGACCTTTGAGATCACGGAAACAGCCATGATCTCGAACCTGCCTGCCGCGCGGACCATGATGCATCAGCTCCGCGGCGCAGGCTTCCGTTTTGCGCTTGACGATTTCGGCGCCGGCTTTTCATCGTTCAGCTATTTAAAAGAACTGATCCCGAACTACCTGAAAATCGATGGGAGTTTCATCCGGGACGCTGAGAACGATCGCAGCAAATGGATCTTTGTCGAGATGATGAACGACATCGCTCATCGGTTGAAAATCAAGAGCATAGCCGAATACGTCGAGTTCGAAACGACGCTGGGAAAACTGCGCGAGATCGGCGTCGACTTTGCCCAAGGCTTTTTGTTTGGCGAGCCCGGACC
>DATNNZ010000008.1:0-21834 GCA_035601575.1 Chthoniobacterales bacterium | reverse complement strand
ATGGTGGCGAACAACGTCATGCTACCGGTTTCGCGGACTACTTGGCGGAAGATGATGTGGAAGCGATCAAAAATTGCATCATCGAAGCTTTTGCCCGCGGCATTCCTGCCACGCATCGCTCCGAACAAGTGGATGACTATCTCAAGCGCCTCGCCGCTATCGATGTTTCCCATCAACTGGAGAGCAGTGAGGTGCGCAATCTTTGGTCGAAGGGAAAGCAGTTATGAGTAATGAAAAGAGTATCAGCGCGCGTGGCCGGATTTGGTTTGAAGCCCTCGCCGGAAAACAAGCGAAGCATGTACCAAGCGTACCATCGGTCCTGGTCGCCGATACGACGCTTCAGAAGGAACGGGTTCGATTCCTTGCCATCGTGCCGGACCCGGACAATCGCTTTCCCTGTGCGCGCCAGGGACAGGTCGGACTGCAAGAGGGATGGAACCTGGCCAAGCAGGTTCGGGACGCGATCAAGGCTGATGAAAACGGCGACAAGCGAGCAATCATTGCCATCGTTGATGTGCCCAGCCAAGCCTATGGCCGGCGCGAGGAACTGCTCGGCATCTTTTTGGCAGCGGCAGCGGCAACGGATGCTTACGTCTCAGCTCGACTAGCCGGGCATCCCGTGATTTCTCTGCTGGTCGGCCATGCCATCTCGGGCGGTTTTTTGACGCACGGCGCACAAGCGAACCGCCTGTTGGCCTTCAACGATCCGGGCGTAACGGTGCACGCGATGGCGAAGAATGCGGCGGCACGGGTCACCCGGCGGACCGTGGAAGAACTCGATAAGTTGGCCGAGAGGGTCATTCCCATGTCTTACAAAATTGAAGACTACGCCAAGCTTGGCACACTCTACAAATTGATCGACGGCGTGAATGTCGATTCGCCGGAACCGAAACAGGTAGATCAGGTGCGGGCCAATTTGTTGGCGGCTATCGCCGACGCCCGTTCAGGTCAAAGGGATTTGAGCGACCGCCTCCAATCCCAAGGCGCCCAAAAAAACCGGAGCGCTACCCTCGTGGTACGGCAGCGGCTCGCAGCGGAGTGGCATTCCAACTGACCAAGTTTATGACGCTGATGATCGCTGAAGCTCTGGTGCCAATCTTTTTTGTCATGTTTCTTGGCTACTTCGCTGGCGCGAGGCGCATAATCGATAATCAGCACGTGGCCAGCCTGAACGTGTTGCTAATGACGTTTGTGTTGCCGGTCGCGCTCTTTGTTGGTGTAGCCCAAACATCACGCAGTGGACTGGAAGAGAACGGAAAGCTTTTCCTTGTGCTTGTTATTTCCATGTTAGTGATCTTCGGGATCACGTTCGCTCTTAACCACTACGTCTTCCGTTTGAGTCCGGGCGAGAATGCCGTCCAGTCATCGAGTGTCGGCTTCCCCAATTTTGCTGCGGTCGGCCTGCCCTTGCTGGGTAGCGTCATGGGCCCAGGAAGCATGGTCAGCGTGGCAGCTTCAGTCGCTGCAGGCTCGCTCTTTATCTCCCCGCTGACACTGGCCGTTTTGGAAGCGCGCGGAAAGGCGACCGGCTCTTCACCCCATCCGATTGCGACCGCGCTCTTTCATTCGGTTTGCAAACCGATCGTAATTGCTCCCGTGGCCGGTCTGGCCGTGGCATTCCTGGGGATCCACCTCAACGAAGTGGTAAGTCATGCGCTTAACCTCATCGGCGCAACCGCCGCTGGTCTCGCGTGTTTTGTGACCGGCTTGGTTCTATCAGCACAGCCCTTGCGGCTGGATGCGAATGTTGGCGTCGCCGTCCTCATGAAAAACATCGTTCTCCCGTTGGTCGCGTGTGCAATCGCTCTTACGCTAGGGATGTCGGGTGAGATCGTACGGGAAGCAATTCTCCTGGCGGCCGTACCCACCGGATTTTTCGGCATGCTCTTTGGGTTAAACTATGGAGTGAGGTCCCAGGCTATCGGCTCAACGCTTACCCTCAGTTCTCTTCTCAGCGTCATTACGTTGTCAGCAGCAATTCTTCTGACTTCCCAGATGAAATGAGGGCCCACGATTTATTGCAGATTTCCGGGGTGGTCGGTCTGGTTTATGTCGGATCGGAGCTGCCGGAGAAGCGATGCCCGCTCTGGGTTGAGCGCTCCCTGCAGGAAGCCCCCCTCGTCGTCGTTCGTCGGGCCAAGTTGTTCGATGGGATGATTCCGGTCGGAGTTCGCGGTTCATTTCGTCAGCAAAGGTCTGCCGCCTACCTCGCCCCTGAATCGATCCGCAACCGAATTACTCCCGAACAACTTGCCGCAAACCGAGGATGGCTGGCCAACGCTCGAGCCGAGGAAATCC
Source organism: Chthoniobacterales bacterium (assembly GCA_035601575.1). Taxonomy (GTDB): domain Bacteria; phylum Verrucomicrobiota; class Verrucomicrobiia; order Chthoniobacterales; family JAFAMB01; genus DASTDH01. Next base: position 19,536 of record DATNNZ010000008.1, on the reverse strand, counting down.
CGGCCTTCAAGGTCTTGGCTGGCATCGAGGAAAAGATGGCTAACTTGCCGCTGGCTTATGGACCAACCGGAAGCATCGGTTTTGAACTCGCAAGTGGTCTTCCGACGGCGACCTCCACTAGCGATCTCGATTTGCTGATCCGCGCTCCAGAACGTTTGCCGATGCCAGTAGCGCAAGAATTGATAACGATTTTCTCTGGAAGTCCTTGCCGCGTCGATGCACAGCTCGAAACGCCTCGCGGCGCAATATCCCTGGCTGAATACGTGTGGGGCCAAACACCGCTGCTTTTGCGACAAAACGGTGGTCCGGTTCTTGTCGATGACCCGTGGAGTGAGGGTCGGCAATAGCCAATAGCCGATACTCCAGGCTCACAGATCCTGCCTTCGACGGATCTGCCGCCTTCGCAGACTACGGCGCGCCCTGACAATCAGCGTGGGCAAGATCATAGAACTGAGCCGCGACGTAGGCTTGGCGGAGTCGGGTTTCGCCCTACCACTGGTTCTATTAGCGACTTAATCTTATTTGTATTTTTTATTACAGGACATAGAACAAACAATTTCACTTATTCAAGGATGGGCCGGTAATTGGGCTGTTAGCAAATGAGTAGCCCAATGGGCAAGCAAACTTGGAGCCGGGTTCGCGTTCCTGGACGACGCGACGCGATGAGAAGCGGCGTATAAAGCTAGTCGAGTCCTGATTGAAAACAGTGATGTGAAGACGCAAGAACAAACCAATCAAACGACCTATTCAGATCGAATCATGAGCACTCTTTATTCTACGAAAGTTACCGCAACTGGCGGTCGTCATGGGCAGATCCGCAGCGAGGACGGGCTGCTTGATATGAAGCTGGCACTGCCCCGTGAACTTGGCGGCAAGGGAGATGCAACCAACCCGGAGACACTTTTCGCCGTCGACGTTGGGATCACCGTTTCGGTTCGTTGAGCAGGATACGGAACAAAACAGTGAAAAGGATCTTATTATGATTTTCAATAACCTCAAAAATTCCTTCGTGTCAGCCGCCGCCTTCCTGGTCCTCGCCGGGACGGCGGTTCCCGTGCTGGCCGCACCGATCAAGAACATCGTGCTGGTGCACGGTGCCTTCGTCGACGGCTCGGGCTGGAAACCGGTCTATGACATTCTGGTCAAGGGCGGATACAGCGTCACTGTTGTCCAGCACCCGCTCACCTCGCTAGAGGAGGATGTCGCCGCGACCAAGCGTATCCTCGATCGCCAACCAGGTCCGAGCATTCTGGTTGGCCACAGCTACGGCGGAGCTGTCATCACCGAGGCTGGCACCGATTCCCACGTCGCCGCCCTGGTATACATCGCTGCGCACGCACCGGACGAGGGCGAGACCGAGGCCGCCAACGGTAAGAAGTTCCCCAACGCCTCCAAACCGCTGGTCAAGACACCGGACGGCTTCGTCTTTCTCGATCCCGCCAACTTCCCGGCAGACTTCGCCGCCGACCTGCCGCGCGAGCAGGCTGAGTTCATGGCGCACGCGCAGACGCTCACTGCGGCTAAGGTGTTCACCACACCCATCACCAACCCCGCCTGGAAACTGAAGCCCAGCTGGTACCTGGTGGCAAAGGACGACAAGACCATCAACCCCGACCTGGAACGCATGTACGCCGAGCGCGCGCACAGCCACAAGGTAGAGGTAGAGGGAGCCAGCCACGCGGTCTACGTGTCACATCCCAAGGAAGTGGCGGCGCTGATCGAAGAAGCCGCGCAGCATGCTATACCGTAGCGGCCGGGCATTACTGAGCCCTCTAGGTCTCTAGTTTTTTCGTCAGGGTGATATCTGCCTTGAGCACGCGCGAAACCGGGCAACCAGCCTTTGCCTGATCGGCAATCTCATCGAACTTCGCTGCGTCGATCCCAGGCACACGCCCGCTCAAGTCGAGGTGAATTGCCGTGATCGTCCAATTGCCCTCAACCTGTTCCAGCGTGAGCGTTGCTCGGGTTAACAACTCTTCCGGCGTGAATCCGGCGTTGCCCAGAAACGCCGATAGAGCCATGGTGAAACAGCCGGCGTGGGCTGCCGCTATCAGCTCCTCTGGATTCGTGCCGATGCCGTTCTCAAATCGCGTCGCGAACGAGTATTGTGTTTTATTTAAGACGCCGCTCTGTGTGGAAAGCGTGCCTTGTCCTTTTTTGAGATCTCCCTGCCAAACTGCGGATGCGGTGCGTTTCATAATATAGTGGTCGGTATTGTGCGGAGGAACAGCTTCAAAGTAATCCTGTTCCTTGTTAAGAGGTGACTCTCCCTCATTCTTGACCAACCAACCGAGCGCGACAACGCCGAAAATCGTGCTTAATCTAGCACGAGCATCGCTCAATCGGCACCCGATGTCGTAGGAGAGGTGATCGCCGCAAGCGGTGCACTTCGTACCAAAAGAGCAACCGGAAAGAACGGTAGCAGTCCTCTTGGGTGCATTGAGCGCCGCCAACTTGTAACCGATACCGTAGGGAAATGAACAGAGAAAGCATTGGTAACACTATGACGAAGTCTGACACGTTTACGATTAGCGGTGGTTTCACCGTTCCCCGTTTTGGATATGGCGCTATGCGCTTGACCGGCCAGCCTGGGAATTTTGGCCCGTACGCCGACTGGGAAGATGGAAAACGACTCTTACGCCGCGTGATTGAGCTGGGCATCAGATTCATTGACACGGCTCGGGCTTATGGTCCTGGGTGGAACGAGAAATTAATCGCCGACGCGTTATATCCTTACCCGAAAGATCTTTTCATTGCGACTAAGGGCGGGGTGGTCAAGAAATCCGCTACCGAGCGATATCTCGACACCAGCCTGAAAGGGCTCCGGCGTGACTGCGAGGAGAGTCTAAAGAATTTGCGGCTTGATTGCATCGATCTTTATCAGCTGCATTGGATCGACCCGAATACTCCCTTTGCCGAATCGGTGGCTGCCTTGGCAACGTTGCAACAGGAAGGCAAGATTCGCCGGATTGGGCTCTCCAACGTCACCTTGGATCAGGTCAAAGAAGCCCAGACGACTACGGCAATTGCCTCAGTTCAGAATCGTTACAGCGTTGCGGAACGCCAGCATGATCCGATCATCGATTTCTGCGCAAGCCAAGGAATCCTTTTCCTGCCCTACGGTCCATTGGGGGCCGATCCGATGAAGCACGGCGCGCCGCTGGCGTCTGCAAGTGGAGTGCTGGCTGAGGTAGCCGCAAAGCTTCGAGTTTCGACGCCGCAGCTCGCTCTCGCGTGGTTGTTGCATCGGTCTCCAAACATCATCGTGATCCCGGGAACAACTTCCGAAGTTCATCTTGAGGAAAATGCGATCGCGTCGCAGATCACGCTAGATGCGGAGAGTCTTAGCCAACTTGAACACGCCGCCACGTCGTAAAATCCGAGCTGCTATCTGGCCGACCCTATCATCGAGTTTGACGGCAATGCTTGGGCGCGATCATACGACGGCCGCCGTGCGTTGTTCGATCGCGCGGAGGCGGTTTCGGCCCGAAGGGCCTTGGGAACTTAGCCCAGGCTTCTAGCCTGGGTAGCTCGCCCCCAACGGTTATAGCCCTGTAGGGGCGGGAGCTAGCGGACCGGAAATGTGAAACGACGTAACGTTCTTTTTGACAGATGCTATGTCGAAAATTGATCGGCGCATGGGTTCTCCCGCCCTTACAGGGCTTAACGTCTTTTCTCTGGCCAACCCAGGCTAAAGCCTGCGCTATGTTTTCTTGGCCCTTCGGCCCGTTGTCGGCGTTTGTCCGACTTCGCCCACCCATGATAGGGCTTTCTACCGAACAGGCGGAAGCGGTTAAGCGCCAGGAGAGAGAACGCATACCTTTAGGACGCCGTTGCCATCCAAACGATGTCTCCAGTTGGATCATTTCGCTTGCCGACCCAGCCGCCGACTGGATTACCGGCCAGGTTTTGGCGGTTGATGGCGGCCTTGGTCTCCTTTAGCCAAGGAGTCCTTCGTTGTCGTTCGCTGTCCTTCGCTAGATGTTAAGCGCACCTTGCTGCACCTGAAGACCGGGTAAATAAACCGCTAAATACCAGATACCGTCAGCCACCTACGGTCCCCCCGGACAATGAAACCGGAATTTATCGCCTTAGGGTTAATTCTGCTAGGCGCACTATATTTCTTTTGGACGCAGAGATTGCGGACAGATATCACCGCGCTCGATCAGGCGGATGACAGCTGTTGATGTCCCAGTCTCGCGACTATTGCTTTTGCAACTTGGGTATCAGATGAACGTTCAGGAAGTTCGGCGGCGCTGCGATGCGGTCGTGCAGTCTGGAGACCACGCACTGATGGCGCGAAGCGCAGAAGAGATTATAGCCTGGGCTGCTAGGCCCAGGAAAACGTCCCCATAGCGGCTGAGCGCTGAAGGCGCGGTAGATTCGAGAACCGTCACGCTCGAGAGACAGCGCGCATGGAAGACGGTTCGGCGTTGTTTAAATTGCCGAAATTGCGCGCGGAAATTCCACACGGCGCGCCCCGAAGGGGCGTCAGATTGGGCCTGAACGGCGCGTTTCGCGGGCATGAGGTGACAGCCGAAACAACGATTCCGGCAATTGGGACAAAAAGTGGCCGCCCCGGCGATTGTCCGGTTTTATTAATTCGAACTACCGGTGTGCAGACCACGAATCGTCTCGCATACGGATGCACGCTAAGGCAGCTGAAATTTAGCGGTCCACAATAATGAAATTCAAGCTGTGCTGTTTTCTAATCATCTTAGTGCATCCATGTCTGGGACAAAGCTCTACCGAGGCATCGGAGGGAACAGACGCATGGGGCTCGTTCTTGAAAATTGATCGTGATATCCCAATCATCACCCCCGAAAACAACCCAACCCTTCGGCAAAAGGTGTCAAGGACGCTTATCGCCTACCAGAAATTTCGATCTCTCATCAAACACAAGCAAGACTGGGTGGGCGCTAATTTCGCGCCAGACTACTTTTCGCAACTGAACGGAGACCAGCAGGTGCTCCACAGCATGATTGGCAGTCACAGTCTTGCTAAAGCAAAGTATATGGACATCGACAGGTTTGATGCTGCGCTTGATGACTTGTACTTGAAAGTCAATGCTTGCCTTCTCAATGGCGGAAAGGCAGTAGGATCAGTCTCGGTGACAGTGCATACAAAGAAATCCGGGGTCGAGGTGCCAAATTTGCGAGTTCTTTGCATGGCAAAAATTCTTCAGTTGTACCACAACTACTCGCCGACCGCGTTTCCTCAACTGAGCAGTCCTACGAAATGGGAGCTTCCACCTGGGAATTACATCATGTGGGCAGAGAATCCCGAGACTGGTCAGAAATCGTCGACGCAAGAGATTCCAATAGATCGAAACCAGGAATGTGACCTTGCGGTGCCATGAGAAGTTCGCACTCGTTGGCTGATATTGAAGACAGTCCTCGGTCGGCAATCCGTAAGAATTGGACTATACTGACCCAGATAGCCGCTGGAGTGATGGCTGTGGTTGCGACGATTGTTGCTCCACCCCCCACGCCTGTCGGTACGCTAGGGATTCGGCCTTTCGCCAGTTTTGTTGTAGCTATCCTGGCGGGAATTTTTATCCTGGCACTCAGGCGATTCAGAAAACAAGAGCACTCACTTTTCTGGGCCGGGCTCGCAGCTATCCTCTTGCTGGTGACCGTTGTCGATTATTTTTGGTACTTCAATTTGATTGATACGCGAACAGAGAGATGGCACGAGCGTACCATCGTTTGCGGAACGGAGTTACGGCCAGAAATACAAAACAAATACGGATCTACCATCCGTAAGAGCCTGGTTAGGGAACTGCTTGACGACGCTGCCGGCGACCCTCAATTAATTTGGACCGACCAATCGATTCGCGCGAGCAAAGACATTTTATGTGTCTCCTATCTGGTGATAGTTCCGCTTATCGGCGGGTGCATTATGGCAGCTTCACAGATCCCAACGTGTAGAGCGCTACCGCGCTCTCGTAAGAAACCTGCGAAGGCTAACAAGAAAAAAGCGTCGGCCCACTGAACACATCCCTATCTCATCGCCCTCCTGGTCCGCGCCTGAGCGCATGGATCGTCGTTGTCATGCTGGCCATGGTTTCGGTCCCGGCCACGCTGACTTTGACGACGGTCCGCTCACCGGGAACACTCCAGGTGGCCAGTTCCAATCCGACCCCCTACGGCTACACTTGGAGCCTGCTGCTGTTCGTCGTCCCGATTATGGTGATTGCTTTCGGGTTCCTACCGCGCAAAGAGGCTCAGTTCCCCAGAAAGGCCTTCTGGTGGACCATCGGAATTCTGGTTCCCCTTGGATTTGCCACCGATTTTTTCTTCGCTAGCCGCTTCTTTATTTTCTCAAATGCCGGCGCGACGTTGCAGATCGGAGCACCTGCACTCCATAAACCGGTTCCGATCGAAGAGTATGTCTTTTACTTGGCTGGCTTTATGGCCACTCTTCTAATCTACCTCTGGCTGGACGAATACTGGCTAGCGGCCTACAACGCTCCCGATTATCGGATGGAATCGAAGAAGCTCGACCGCCTTCTCCGGCTTCATCCTCCCTCCCTCATCCTTGGCCTCATCCTCATTGCGGCTGCGGTCATTTACAAGAAGACACTATCGCCGGTCCGAGAAGGTTTCCCCGAGTATTTCATTTTCCTCGTATTGGCCGCCTTTGTTCCGTCGGCCAGCTTCTTTCCAACCGTCAGGCGATTCATTAACTGGCGTGCCTTCAGCCTCACACTCTTCTTCATCCTTCTGATAAGTCTCCTGTGGGAGGCTACACTGGCTGTGCCCTATCAATGGTGGGATTATCAGCCGAAGCAGATGATAGGCCTCCGCATTGGAGCCTGGGCCGGGCTGCCAATTGAGGCCGTCTCGGTTTGGATTGCGGTTACATACGCCACTGTAACTGTATTCGAGGTCGTCAAGCTCTGGCATGCGTCGGAAAAACCTGCGAAAGCTGCGTTTCTCGGTTTCAAGAACTCTCCCAGACGCCACGAAAAATAGCCGATCAGAGGCTCAGGCGTTGTCGTTCACTGCCCCATTCTTACTTAGACACCACCGCTAGTGGAACATCTGGTACCAATCTCGGTTCGCTTCGATAACATCCTCAATCGAACCGCCGGGCACTTCTTTTTCCGTTGCGGGGTTCCCGCGATAGTTCACGGCGGCCTTGGGCGTGCTAGCCTCATAGCTAGAACACCCCGCCAGCACCAGGAAAGCCGCTGCACCAGCGATGCCTAATAGTCGCGCTCCCCTACCGGTAAAAACCGGACTACCTGCATATATTACTTTCATAGCTAATTTTCTTCGTTCGTTGACAATAGAGTGTTAGTCGGTACTCGATTAGCGATACCGTGCTCGAGATTGACAATGGTGGTACGACCCGGCATGATTTTCACCGGTACGCGCACACGCGGCGCGGAATCGGCCTGGGCGACAATGTAGTATTGGCCGCTGGGCAGATCGACCGTATCGGGTTGCGAATCGCTTCGCGAGATATGATTAGGCACATATTCGTACCGAGAACCATCCGGTCGATAAATAGAATAGCTGGTATGAGGATAAGCCCACGTGTCGTGACCGTCGTCAAACTCGTGGGTTGCCGTATAGACTATCAGCTGACCAACACGACTGGAGGTAGCTGGCCCAGAGCCAACCATACCGGCATTACCAGGGCTCCCGGCCAGCGAAGAGTTAGTCCAAAGTAAACCGTTAACAACAACACTCAATATTAAAGCTTTCACCGCCATACCGAAAGCCTCCGCTGCGTCGACAGCATCTTCAATTAGGCCGGAATTAACTTTTCTTAAGAACTGCAGTTTTGAAACCCTGCGAGCACCGAACTAAAGAGCACTGACTCGCCTGAACCCACGCTGGATGGATTAACCAAATCGTCCTATTTAACGAGCCAGCAACGCGGCGAGGCGCCGGCGCCGCCCCAACCCGAAGGGCTGCGCGGATTTTGGCCGGGTGCTTTGTTGCTCGGCGGTCAAAGACCACAGCGGGTATTCTCCCTCCTCGCGCCGCGCACCAACCAAAGCGGGTATTCTCCCTCCTAGCGCCGCGTACCAACCAAAATCCACAGCAGCCCTGCTGTACCAGTCACGGAAGTGGTGCACTAGTGGCGCGGCTGCCCGCGATAGAGCTTCAAACCAATATCGCCGGTTTCGTAGTCGAGTCGGTGCAACTTGAGCTGATAATCGAACTTAGCTGTCGCCGCGCCGATTTCTGCCTGGAGCGCGTTCAGTTGGGCTTGGCTCAGCTCAATGATCGATGTTTGCCCGGACCGATACTGCGCCTCAGCAAGCTCCAGAGCTTGCTGAGCATTACTCGCTAGCTCTTTCGCCAAATCGATGTTCTCCAGTGCAGTTGTGGCATCAAACCACGCCGTGTTGACCTGCTTTACCGCCTCGAGTTGTTGGTCACTAAGCCGTTCTTGCTGACCCTTTTTCCGAAGCTCAGCCTCGTTCTGACGGGATGAGAGCAAGCCACCAGTAAAAAGAGGCAGTTCAACATTGATCCCGGCGGCGACATAATTACCTTCCACGCCAGGATCACCGACCGGGGTTGTCCCGAAACTGCCAAATGCCTGGAGTTTTGGCAGTCGCGCGTCCCGCTGCGCCAGAGCGAATTTCCCAGCGCCCTCCACTTGATCACGAAGAGCTATAAGATCAGGCCGATTCACCAAAGAGCGCGCGACCAGCGGAGCGGCGGACTCCGCCGGGAGTTGCTTCAGCGGCTCCTCCGCTAGAATAAATACACGGTTTTCTTTCAGACCCATAGCCCGTGAAAGTTCCGCGTTGGCTATCGAGAGGGCAGACTTCGCCTCCAGGACCAACTGTTCGGCTTTCTGCAGATCGCTGCGCGCAAAGACGACGTCGAGATCGGATTTCAGTTTGCTTGCGGCCAATGCCGCAACATCATCGTAGACAACTCGCCTCGCCGCAACGGTTTGGTTTGCGACCGACAGCAACGCCTGCGCCTTTAGTACATCGAAATACGCGGCATCGGTCTGCCACAGGACTTGTTCTTTAGCCAGTTGCTCGCGCTCGGTCTCCGACATGGCTTCGAATTTGGATGCGGCTGTCAGATTCGGAGTTCTGCCGAAATCGAAAATCAGCTGATTAATATTAATCCCATTCGATTCGTGATTCAAAAGCGTAGAGGCACTTAGTCCTACCGTGGCGCCAAGCCGAATGGTCCTCGTCGCCTCATGCGATCCGCCGAACGCGTTTTCAATCCCATTTCCGGTTCCCACCGCCGTGATGTCACCGAAAACTTGCGGGAAAAATTGGGATCTAACTTCGCGAACGACCTGCTGCGCAGCCTGAGTATTGTAGTTAGCCGCAGCCACACTCGGCGCCTGCTGCAATGTGATCGATTCCGCCTGGTCGAGTGTAAGTCTATCGGGTATCGAGATACGGTCCTTGACTCCTCTCGCGGCCGTCCCCGGATGATGAAACGTTTTTGCCTGTGTCGACGTGGCTGCCACGAGCAACAGTACCAAGATTCGTCTCACGCTCCGCCTCTCAGTCAGTAACTTCCTGCGGGTTGTCCGTCGTTGCTTACCTGTTTCCGATGCCTTCGACGATGGATAATTAGAAACGCTGAAGGCACGATGAAGACGGTCAACACTACAGACGCAACTAATCCGCCGATAATCGATCGGGCTAGCGGTGCATTCGCTCCAGGTTCTATTGCCATCGGGATCAATCCCATTACCGTTGCCAACGAGGTCATCAAGATAGGGCGAAGCCGGACTCTAACGGCGTGTTGTACCGCTTTATAAATATCCATTCCTTCCTCCACTAATCGGTGAGTGAATTCTACGATCAGAATACTGTTTGACACAACGATCCCAACCATCATGACCAACCCCATCAGCGACATGATGTTGAGAGTCGTCCCAGTGATTGTCAATATCAAAAGGACTCCGGCGATTCCGGGTGGGACGGCTAGAAGGATCAAGAAAGGATCCACGAAAGATCGGAACTGGGCGACTAAAATAAGGTAAACAAGCAAGAGAGACAGCACCAAACCAAATCCAAAAGATTGGAGTGATGAATTCATCGCTCCAACAATTCCGCGCACATGAACGACGATTCCTGCGGGTTTATCAATCTGATCAACTGCCCGATTGACAGCATCGGCCACGTGACTGAGTTCTTCGCCATCGGGGGATACGTAAACGTCGATTACCCGCCGCAACTTATAGTGATCAACCTCGGTTGGCGCCTTTATCTGTTTTAGGCGCGTTACGGTGTCCAGGAGAGTCGTATTACTTTGCGATGCCGAGCGGATGGGAATCGCCTTTAAATCACTCAGCGATTTTACCGTCCGGTTGGGAAACTGGACCGAAAGCATGTAGAGGTTGCCGCTTTGAGGGTCCACCCAATAGCTCGGCGCAATCATGCCATCGGAGGTCAATGCCGTAATAACATTGCTGACGACCTCTTTCTGATCCAGGCCCATCTCTTTCGCATGATAACGATCGATTTGTAGCTCCAGAGCCGGCGCATCGACGTCTTGCGGGATGAAGGTATCAGCGACTCCCGGGATCTTGCTCACTCGATTTCGTATACTAGCCGCGGTTCGGAATGCGGTCTCCAAGTTATTGCCGCTCACCTGAACATCAATCGGAGCAGCCAAACCTTGATTCAAGATCGCGTCAACCAGGCCCCCTGACTGGAAGTATGCCGTCAACTCTGGAAGTTCCGTTCGGAGTGAACGACGGACATCATCCATATATTCGTAACTCCCTACCTTGTGATCGTCATTCAGGCTTACCTGGACATAGGCGGTATGGGGAGCAGAGTTACTTGTGTAGATGGAGGAGAGGTCCGGAGTCGAACCGATGTTGGCAACGATCAGACGAAGGTCTTTCGGCGCAACGATCCTGCGAACAACAGCTTCAACTTTAGCGACTTCCTGCTCGGTTATTTCCACTCTCGTGCCTGCCGGTGCTTTGAGATTAATGACGAACTGGCCCGGATCGGTTCTCGGAAAGTAGGCAAACCCAAGTGCCGGCCATAAAGACAGGCTGATGCCACTTATTCCTACTATGGTAAGAATGGTAGTTACCGGCCGCGCCAGTGCCATCCCTTGCACCCAATCGAATCGATCAAGAAAAGCCTGAAAGCGGCGGTTAAATCCCTGGTTAAACCTGTTCCAAATCCCGCTTCGCTCCTTGCCTCCTTTGTCCACCTCATGAACCTGATTCGCCTTGATCAATTTCGCACAAAAGAGAGGTACTACTGTCATTGCGACAAAATAGGAAGCAAACAGCGAGAGAACGACCGACGAGGCAAGCGCGGTGAAAAGAAATTGGCTGACACCGGTTAGCAATGTAACCGGGAAAAAGACTATAGCCGTGGTCAACGTCGCAGCTAACACCGGAAGGGCTACTTCCTTGCCTCCTTTTTCGGCTGCGACTTCCGGTGGCTCGCCCAGCTCAATATGCCGAAAGATGTTTTCCAGCACTACGACCGAATTATCGATTAGCCGAGAAAAGACCAGAGCGAGGCCACCAAGGATCATCGAATTGATCGAACTGTTGCCAAACGAAAGCACAATAAATGTCGCCAGCGCCGACAACGGAATGGACAGAAAGACCGCAAGCGTTGCTCGAAAGTTACCGAGAAAGACCAGAATCATGATTCCGGTCAGAACGAGGCCAATCAGGCCTTCATGGATGAGGTTCTCAATCGCTGTCTTAACGAAGACCGATTGGTCAAATACAACACTAGTGACCAGCTGCTTCGGAACGTCCAACAGATGAGAGACGGCTTGCTTGATGCCTTCGACAACAGCAATCGTGTTGGCGTCTGCTCCCGATTTCAAGACTGGCAAATAAACGGATCGCTGTCCATCAATACGGACGATATTGGTCTGAATCGCTGCGTCGTCCTTCGCCCGGCCGATATCAGCAACCAATACTGGAGCATTGTCGACTGTCTTCAATGGTAGATCGTTGATCTCGTCGATTGTCTTTAACTGGCTATTGGTATAGAGATTGTAATCGAAAGGTCCGACCTTAACATCACCGGCCGGCAGGATGAGGTTAGAGGTGTTAACCGCTCGAACCACATCCATCAAGCTGAGCTGTCTGGCTTGAAGCTTTACCGGGTCGACATAGATCTGAATCTGGCGCAGTTTTCCGCCAAATGGCGGCGGAATGGATGAACCGGCGACACTCGCTACCTGATTGCGAACATTGTATTGCCCAACGTCATGCAGGGCAGCCTGATTCAGTCCCTGACCCTTGAGCGTAATCAGACAGACAGGCAGGCTCGAAGCATCGAACTTTAAAACAACCGGCGGGAGCGTACCGGGAGGCAAACGCCGGAGGTTAGCCATTGCCAGATTAGAGATGCTTGTCACATCCGAATCAGCATTCGTGCCCGGATGAAAGTAGATTTTAATTAAGCTAATCCCAGGCAAGGAGCGCGACTCGATGTGATCGATGCCACTAGCCAATGTGAAGAAACGCTCGTAGGTGCCCGTGATATCGTTTTCAATTTGCTCCGGCGGCATGCCGGAGAAGAAAGTGGCCACTACCACCACCGGAATCTTAATCGGCGGAAAAAGGTCGACCGGCATCTTGAGGATGCCCGTGACACCGATGACACAAACGATGAGGCAAACTACGATGATCAGATAGGGATAGCGGATGGCAAATCTGGACATAGCCGGCTGACAATTCTATTCGGCTTTTCTTAGCCTAATTGCGCCCCTGGGTGAGCCAATTCCTGAACGGACCTTTGCCGTCGCCGGCGCCAGGGTCAAACTATCGTTACTCATGAAGCCTGGGCGGAGCCTGTTTGGCTATCCATTGCCATCGCCCGCTTCATTTGAAAGGGAAACGTCCACGAGCTTCGCTGTTGCGTGATCTCCGGGACGGAATCCGCTTCGATCACCAATTACCACCAGGTCGCCATCTTCCAGCCCAGAATTGATTGCGACCTCCGTGGCCGTCCTTAAACCGACCGTAACGTGGCGCTCCTCTAATTCATGTTCCTTGTTCAATACAATCACAGTCGGACTATCACCACCGGAAAGGGCTTGCACCGGAATCGCAAGTGCTCGCTCATGTTTGAGCGGAAGTTTCACCGATGCATACATCCCAGCGTGCAATTTTCGATCCACGTTTGGTACGTCGACCTCCGCGATCATCGTGCGCGTCGAACGGTCAACGCGCCAGGCGGAGCGAGCAATCTTTCCGACGAAAACTGCGCCCAAAGCCGGCACCGTAACCTCTACAGTCTTACCATCATGGATCAGCGGCGTCTGCTGCTCAGGAACCGGGAACCGCAGACGCAAAAGGTCATCCTCGGAAAGCTCTACCAGCGGCTTGGCCTGCGTGTCAGAAGCGGTGCCGGCTTGTACCAGAGAGCCTAAATCCGCGTATCGGTTAGTGATCACTCCATTAAACGGCACAGTAATCTTGGAGTATGCGAGTAACGAGTTGATTCGTCCGACCTCGGCTCGACACTCTGCTACATGCTCTTTCGCCATTCCGAGCGAACCTCGTTTCGCCTCATCTTTGGCGGCGGTATTATCCAGTTGCTGTTGCGCTACCAGATTGACGTGTTGCTTGGCCACTTCCGCAAGCCGCTGGTATTCGAGATCCGCATCTCGATAGTCAGCTTCTGCCTTGATTACTGCTTGCTGACTTTCCCTCCAGGCCGCTTCTGCCTTATTCAAACCGTCTTCGAGTTCAGGTATCTCAAGCGTCGCCAGCACTTGTCCTTGGGTAACATGATCGCCGATGTCGACGTTGATCGCACTCACGTAACCGGATACTTTTGCGTGAAGCCTAATTTCTTGATAGGGGCGAAATTCTGCCTGTAGCGTAATGAAATCGGAAAGCGTTTTCGGTTGCGCTCTGACTACCGCGACAGTCGGTTGGTGCGAGGTTTGGGCGCGCTCCGGCACGCTAACTTTCGGAATGCTAGCCCAGATGACCGTACCAGCGATCGTTAAGCCAAAAAGTGCGGATGTCTTTATTGGCCAGCCACGCTTGCCCGCCTTTAATCGGATGAGTCTGGAGAAAATCGTGTTCGACTTACATTGATCGGAGGCATTCATTCGCAATCACTCATTTTCTATTTAGCTTTGGTTAACGGCAGAATTACCTGAAACTGGCATCCACCGGTCTTCAGATTCTCAACCCTCACGTCGCCGTCGTGTGCGGTGCAGACTGACTGGACAATAGAGAGGCCTAGACCAGTGCCGTCCGGCGACTGCGTTCGGGTGTGGGTTCCGCGAAAAAACCGATCAAACACATAGGGCAGTTCCGATTCCGGAATCCCACTTCCATTGTCGGAGACCCAAAGGCAAACGCGCTTATCTCTGGCCTCAATCCTCAGCTCAACTGTCCCACCGGGTGGCGTATACTTGATAGCATTGTCCAGCAAGTTTACGATTACCTGCTTTAATCGCGCTCTATCACCTTGAATTTCTACCGGTTCCGGCACGTGATAGGACAACGATAATTGCTTCTCGCTCGCGATTGGCACAAATTGCTCCACTGTATTGGAAGCCAGCTCTGCCAAATCGAACTTTACGTTCTCAGTTTGCGCATTTCCGGTATCAAGCCGGCTCAGGGTGAGCAGACCCTGAACAATCTTCACTAGGTGTTCCGTTTCTTCCATCAAACTGGTAAGACTCTCTCGAACTGGTGGTGGAACCATAGGATCATTGATCAGTCTCTCTAGCTCCCCACGGATGATCGTCAACGGCGTACGTAGTTCGTGTGAGGCGTCAGCCGTGAAGCGGCTGCCAGCTCTGAAAGAGTGCTCCAGTCGAGAGATAATCTGGTTCAGCGTATTAGATAGTTTTGCGATCTCGTCCCGGCTATCAATCGCCGCTAAGCGGTGGTCGAGATGTTTCAACGTAATCGACTCTGCGTTAAGTGTGATCTTCTTGACTGGAGCCAGAGCACCTTTGATAGCGAGGAAACTCCCGGCCGTAGCAATCCCGAGCACGATTGGTAGACCGATTGACAATGTTAACAAGAAACGGCCGAGCACCAGTTCCATCGAAGCCCGAGATGCTCCTGCCTCGACCGTGTAACGATGTGGACCGCTGACAACCGACACTGCTGCTATCAGCAGCGGTCCATTTTCGTGCCGGCTTGCGATTACGACCACTCCGTCTTGAGAAAGTTTAACTGGATGCGGAATTCTGCTCGGATCAAAGCTATGGTCATTTGGTACTCCCGATGTGTAGACGACAAATCCATTATCGCGAGTAACCCTGATGAATCGGTCATTGAGTTCCGGTGCATAGCGCGCTTCTATTTCGCTTCTCACAAAGTCCTCGCCATTCTGTTCGGTCTTGCTGACCAGCCGATCTGCTATCTGCTTCGTGCGATGGCTCACGAACTGGCGCAGATCCCAAGAGAGGTAATCGGAAAGGCTAAAGTAGGAATAGGCTCCAAATGCCAGCCCGACGAGGAAAAGAAGTCCCGCGTACAAAAGCGTTAGTCTGAACCCGATCGAGCGAGTATTCATTTAGAATGTTCATTGGTGCCGGCAGTAATAGAGAAGAACGCGGCATGTTTTGGTTCCCGATGCGTCCAGACCGAATCTGCACCCTAGAAGTACGCCTGATTCTCCGAACGAAAAATTCATCCATCGTTGTGCTGTCCTACGCTCTTCGCAATCTCGGACTGCAATGCCTACCGCTCCGCCCTTGATCTGTCATACGGCTTTGTGTTTACATTCAACTGAATTGGCAAGCAATTAGTCCCGCATTAAGATTTCCTAAAGGAACCTCTGGCTTGTACTCAAGAACTGTTGGAAGCACTTTCTGATTCGACCAGCCGACGTCGCGCACGCGGCCCTGGGTCAGGTCAGTCACCATACTCGTCGCTGATCATATACCCCATGTTTCGTACGGTATGGATCAGTTTTGTTTTGAACGGTTCATCAACCTTGGCCCGGAGCTGCCGGATGTAAACGTCGACAATATTGGTCAACCCCTCAAAGCTCTGATCCCAAACATGCTCAACGATCATCGTTCGAGACAAGACGCGGCCGGCGTTCACCGCCAAGTATTCCAACAGCGAGTACTCTTTGGAAGTGAGTTTGATTAACAGGCCATTCCGTTTCACCTGGTGGCTGAGCCGGTTCATTTCCAATCCGTCGAGTGTTATCACATTGGATTGTTCACCGTTTCCGCGACGCAAGAGGGCTCTAATTCGGACGAGGAGTTCAGCAAAGGCAAACGGCTTGGTGAGATAATCGTCCGCGCCCGCATCGAAATTCAGAACTTTGTCATCCACAGCATCGCGCGCGGTGAGCACGATAATCGGGACACCTGGATCGTGGCGCCTTAATCGTGAGATAAGCTGAGTACCCGTCAACCCAGGGAGCATCAGGTCAACAATCAGCAGGTCATACCGCGTGGCCAATGCCATATTCAGCCCGATTTGTCCGTCGCTGGCCACATCTGTGGCAAACCTTTCAGCTTTAAGCCCTAGGGTTAAGAAGCGAACCACTTTTTCTTCATCTTCCACGAGTAGAATTCGCATAGGTTAGAATCCCGATTTATTCGCCTTGGACAACATTCTTCCTCTGACCCTTTAGAGCCATTTCTGGATCGGAACTTAGAGTCAGTCTCGCCGCGAGAGCCGGGCTAGAACCCGTGATCGATTGCCTTCTCAGTATCATGCTTGCCTATGCCAAACCTCAATGTTCAATGATGGGCGAAAAACAGAAATGCCGAGAGACGACCTGTGCCGCCTGCACGTTTTCTCTGCGCAGCTTGGTTCAGATGCAACCCCAGATGATTTCCCGCCAATAGACCTTTCGGCGAGGCTCCCGTTTGATCCCGCTCATTGGCAGTAGCCGAACGGTGTCACCGACACTTCCAAAGAAGTCCCCCGATCCGGTAAGCCAAACGCTGCGTCCACCGGATTTAGATTCGCGGGTAGAGATCTGAATGTCACGCAAACCTAATGATTCAAGGTCAATCGGTTCTCGCGCAGCGGCCGGCGTGAGCTCTAGCTCGACTTCGACACGTTCCGGTCCAGTTTCTCGGATCGCACTGATTTTTAAGAAGCCAAATCGCTCCCCTCCGGGCTCCTCAGGCTCGGACGCGAATCCCTCGAGAGAGTCTTCTTTCAGGCGGTGCAGCGATTGAGGGTTACGTGCCGGCTGGCGTTCAAACCACACAACGTCCTGATCCTTTGGACTTTGATCAATAGGCGCATTCCCGGCCTGCGCCTCCCCTTCCGTGTAAATAGGCTCCATTGAAAATCCCTGGTAAACAAATGCTAATAGCTTGCATGGACTCTAGTGACTCAGTCGCGTTGTTCAATTAACGAGACATTAATGATTCCTAAGAAACCACCGGATATCAGTGATCCGTTTCCGGCCCGTATGGCCAGGCCGCCTCAAAACCTCGCGTGCCAGAATTGTATGGCATAGGCCCGATCAAGGACCTCTGCTGATTCCTGTCTGAACCGGTCGGCGGAGTCTGGCTGGAGCAGCCCCTCAGCAAACAAAAGACACATAATATTACTACCAAACCGCTCGGCCCGACTCGGCACCACTCCGGGAAACGTAGAGTCATGTCTGGTCAGAACTTTAATCCTAAATCAACTGCAAACACCTGATTAGAGTTGGCGTTGGCGATGGGAAAAAATGGTCCGGTAGCGAAGCCTCCATAAAGGTTATCCACGTTCCATGACAGCCAGCCAGTGAAACCGAGAACCATAAAGTCAGTCAAATTGACGGCTGCACTAAACCTGAAGCCTTGCGCGTTCAAATTGCTCTCTCCGAAATCGTCGGTGTTAATGTTCGGATCCATCGAATCAATGGTGACTAACTTTTTAGTGTAACATTTCTGTAACCCATATGATTATATACTACTGGCATTCTATCTCGAAGGCAGAAATATAGAATACAACTGTGCTAAGCAATTCCGCCTACTGCCTGCGAATCAGCACTCAACTCAACCGGACTGTCAGCGGGTGCCGCTGCATACGAGACTGCAATTTGCTATGCTCAGCTCGGCGGCGCTACCAGGACGAGTAGCTTGCCGCTTTACCTTTACTTCTCCTATCCGCTCATTTTTCTCTCCGGGACAGGATCGTAACTAATTCTCGCTTCAATTCAATTAACCCACGATTAGCGTTCCATTAATGATTTATGAGCCGCTGTTAATCTTTTTGTCACTAATACCTGGAGCCTCTCTTTTGGGTACTTCGTCTAATGCGCGGATATCACCCTCGCTCTGATGATCTTTGAGACGCCGCTTTCGGGCAGAGGCTGCCAATTTTTGGCCGATGGATTGCGCCGGCTGTGACGGTTGGATGGAGCGAACGGGTTGGCTTGTGGTGGGTGCGTCGTATGACCGCAAGACGTCCATCGCGACAGATTGACCAACGCTCAGCGGAGCGAAAACACCAAAGTAGGTGAACATGATTATTCCTTGGAAGAGGGTTAAACTGTCCGGCCGAGTGATGTCCGGCTTTGCGTTCACCCCAGACAAGCGGTTTACGCTATCAACTCATTTCCAGAAAACGCCGATTGAAGCGCGAATTCAATATAGCCAGAATGAAATGCGCTTAATAATTGTACTAGTCCCCTCGTCAGGTCTTGGCGAAGCAGCGGAGACAAACAAGAAATCGAGCCGTTTGACGGATTCTTTCGCTCCTTCGGTGGGTGGAAGAAATTTTTAAACCGACGAGCAGTTGGGACGTCTAACTTAATGCCCGCAGAGGGTTGCGAAAGAGTTTGTCCGCCTCTCCACGGTGATCCGCCAAGGATCGACAAATAGGTTCCCCCCTAAGAAACGCAGGGTGGAACATATGAGTAGATTACATCAATCAGACGGACTAAGCATTCTTGCCCGCTACACAAGCGGCGCAGCCGTGGTGCCCCAGCAAGCACACGAAGGGTTAATGATGGTCATCGAAGAACCGAATAAGAGCAAGCAGCAAGACTGCGAGCTAAGCAGTTTGGGATGGGTCTTGGAAAAGGACCCGACTCGAAGCATTATTGACTTCGAATCGGGTCGCGAGGCTCTTAAGAGGAATGGCTTTGAAGAGCAAAATCGTGTGAGACTGATGGAGCGGAATCGCTTACCTTCCAGGTTACCGGAAGATTGGCTTGAGTTTTTGCTGACGCTTGTGTTGTTTGTAGGGTTGCTGTCGGGCCTTGTCGGCGGACTTGCTTCGTCGTGGTTCTGATAGCTCAGAACGACAACAACGCCTCGGCCCGGACGTAATGCCAGCTGTTGTCGTCGGCAATACCGGAACCGCGAGTCGCCTGACCTCCATACAGGTTCGTCAAATTCCAATCGATGCGTCCGCTCACTCCTAAGATAAGGAAGTCGGTGACGTTGTAGGCGATTCCGAAGCCGAAGCCTCGGAAATTCAAACGTCCGATCATGGCGTCATCAAAAGACAGGTTCGGGTCAACCGCCGCGATACCGATCTGGCGGTAATCGACGTACGCCGAAAGGTCTCCGGCTTTCTTGTTGTCGCCAACCTGTAACCCCAGTAACCACGCCATCTTATCCTTGTCTGACGGCTGCGCGAGATTCTTGTAGG
>DATNNZ010000007.1:0-13286 GCA_035601575.1 Chthoniobacterales bacterium | reverse complement strand
CTGTTTTTTACCCTAAGTCCATCGGAGTAGCGACCCAGGTGTAACCGTCGGCATCCTTGCGCAGATGCCCGAGCCCTGGGAATGGGAAATGGCAAGCAAGAATGGCGTGCCTCTGCTGCGCGATCTGGTCAAAAACCCGGATCCGGGTCTCAGCCGCCTTTGCAGGGTCATGGTCGAACTTGAACTCCCAGCGAGGCCGCATGAGCAATAGAACTTGGTGATGGCTTAGATCTCCGATGGCGATCAGCGTCTCGTCGCGACTCTCGATCGCGTAGATGTAATGACCTGGGCTATGCCCGGTCGCTGCGTGGGCCGTGATCCCGGGCACGACTTGCTTGCCGTCCTCGACGAAAATCAAGCGGTCACGGTAGGGCAAGAGATTGCAGTGTGCGCCGCCGAAGAAGTCCTTCATGTGCGGAGCTTCAAGGATCGTGATAAATCCGTCCAGTAATCGTAGTCCGTGGCGCTGATTACGATTTTCGCATTGGGGTAAAGCCGATTTCCGTCGTCGTCTACGAATCCCCAACAGTGGTCCGGGTGCGCATGCGTTATGGCCACTAAATCTATATCCTCGGGGTTTATCCCGGCCGCACGCATATTCCAGATTGCTCTGCCGATATCTGGACCGAAACTCGATTTACCGAAGGATTGATTCACACCGCAGCCAGTGTCAAAAAGAACAAGGCTTTCGCCGGTGTTCACGATCAGAAGATTCTGATTCAAAGTCATGCTGTCCGTAGGCAGAAATGCTGTGCTTAACAATTCTGTCATTTCCTTTGGGTCGGCTTTTGGGAAAGCGCTTGCGGGCGGCCCCATCTTTAGCGGGCCGTCTGTAACCACCGTGCACTGGAAATCCCCATGTCGGAAACGTGTCCAGCCGATAAATGAATCTTTCTGAAAAGATGCGGCCATGGGGCTAACTAACCTTTTTGGTCAGGCCGAAGGCTTCTTCGAGCAGGCTCGCCGCTCGAGAAAGTCCGTCGGTCTTGGCAATCGCCTGCTGGAACTTACGCGCGTTATCGCGGTACATAGAATTGTTTAGCACCTCATCAACAAGCGTTGAGAGATGGGGGACGGTTAGTTCTTCTAACGAAGCGACTACACCAGTCTGGTGGGCGGCTATTCTCGCCGCCACACCCGGCTGATCATTAGTTACTGGGATGCCTACTTGGGGAACACCCTGGGTAAGCGCCTCCAGTACGGTATTGAATCCAGCGTGGGTGATACACACCGACGCCTTTTTCAGCAGCTCCAATTGGGGCGCATGGTTAACGACGATCGCATTCGCCGGCACAGGACCGATCTGCTCCGGCCGAAGTACATTGCCAATGGAAAGCACCAGTTGCGCGTCCTTCTTTGCCACCGCCGCCGCCAAAGTACGAAATACATCCGCGTTGCCATTCTGAACTGTTCCCATCGAGGCATAAACGATCGGTTCTCCGGTCAATCGGTTCCACGGAAAACTGAACTCTGGCCGGCCTTCTCCGTCATGGAACGGACCGGCGTAATGGAACTGTTTAGGCCAATGAGAGCTTTCAAAGTCAAATTCGCGAGGACATTGCGTGATCCAGGGACGATCGGCGAACAGAGAGGATGGGTTCTCCCAGTCGGGTTTGATTCCAGCCCGCTCCACTTCTGCTATCATTTCAGTGTTACTGCGAATCAGCATCTGCGTAAATTTCGAGACGCCCTGGCGATTTCTTTCTGTCGCTTCCGGTGTATTCTCATGCGCCCAACCATAAACACAGAGCGGTGTATACCCAGAATAATCGAAGTGAAATGCGTTTGCCAGAATGGCGTAGGGCATTCCGAGATACATGGGCACTACTTCGCTGTAGAAATCGTAATCATCCAATACCAACGCATCAATAGCGTTTGCAGACAGTAATTTCGGCAACTTTCTCCACCTCACTTTCATTACCTGTGCAACCGCATTGACAGTGAATTGCAAGGCTTCCTCTCCTTTCAGTCTGCTTAACGTACCGACAACTTCAGACGAATGATCAAACGGAAACTCCTTTTCACCAAAAGGGATGAACGGCAGATTGGCGGCACGAGCAAATAGCTCCATCACGGGGAGGGAAAGCACTACGACATCATGATGACGCGACTGCAGCTGGCGAGCCACTGCGCTCATTGGATTGAAATGACCAGGAACACTAAGACTGATGAAACCGATTTTCATAAATAACCTTTTGGGTTTGCACGTTTGGCAAACGGTGAGCCAACTAGAGCCCGGGCGTTGCGCTCTGTGAAATATCGCTTTCTGGTTTGAGTAATAGGTTAAAGCGATCACTGATTCACAGTGAAACTCTGTTATCTCCTTCACTTCGCGACCGTCGCCGACGGTTGCAGCTTTTCTCGACGTGCTTCGGCAACAGCTTCCTCGGACTCGGAGTAAATACGCTCGATTCACCTCGCGGAACTGAGCTGCGATTTGTGAATTATTTAGCAGCCTCGTGCGTATAAGGGGTTTGAAGACGCAATCGCTAGACCAAGCTCAACTTAAAAGATCCGCTTCGAGCGTCCAACCCGCGCCTTGTGCGCGTAGGACTTTATCTGAGGAGTCACTATGTCTTCTGAGAATCAATATTACAGCCTCGTTACCCTTAATGATCACTTGTTCGCGGCAGGATTCGCGGGCATGCGTGCGGCCCTGCTAGCAAGAAAATCGCCTGCCGGTCGTGAAATCAAAGTGATCGTTGTGAGTCCGTCGAAGGTCTCGGACAGCACCGTGATTAAATTTGCTAAAACACTGACTAAACACATACGGGTTAGTCGTGGCTGGAGTGCTGTTAGCGCGGCCGTTCGGTCGATGGAAATTGGAGAGTTGCCCCCACTCGGAACAGCGCAGCAGACCAAGGGTAATCTTACTGCCTGGATTGTCGAATAGGGGAGGGCTATCGCGCCAGCTTGAGGTCTGGATTCGATGAATACGTATCGAGTTAATTCGACAACTGGAGTGCCGCTTTGCGAATTCTGGGATCCCACGAGTGCCGTTAAAAAAAGGTTGAACCAGCAGCGCCGCGTACGAGAGTCTTGTAATCGCAAGAAA
Source organism: Chthoniobacterales bacterium (assembly GCA_035601575.1). Lineage (GTDB taxonomy): Bacteria > Verrucomicrobiota > Verrucomicrobiia > Chthoniobacterales > JAFAMB01 > DASTDH01. Next base: position 10,231 of record DATNNZ010000007.1, on the reverse strand, counting down.
GGAGTCAGGTGCGATATGCCAAATAACGCGCAAAAGGTTTGGCCCAATAATTCGCGGAGCGAAAAATTGGTCTTCTTGGTGGCGGCGCTGGGCGCATACATAGTCGCAACCCCAATTTGCAGTGGGGCTGCACCCACTCAGGACGCAACAGAACCAGTCTGGCCAACGAAGGAATGGCAGACATCCACCCCTGAAGAGCAGGGCATGGATTCGAAGGAGCTCGCCAAGCTGGTTGACTTCGGGACGCGGCGCATTCTAGCTGCGCCAGGTGTAACACTCAGCAGCATGCTCGACAGCCTGCTGGTGGTGCGGCACGGAAAGATTGTGGTCGAGGCATACTACGCCCCCTACGCCACCGGCATTCCTCACACGATCAACTCCGTCACAAAGGCAGTTATCAGTACTTTAACGGCGATCGCATGGAAGGATCGCTTGCTGGATAGTCCGAACCATCGAGTCCTCGATTTTTTTGACCGTCGCAGCATAGCGACCGTCGACGATAGAAGGGAAGCGATCACAGTTCAGAGCCTGTTGGACATGACCTCGGGAATCGAATGGACGGAACCGCTGAATGGCAGGCCCGATTCACTGGTCGAATGGGAGCGCAGCCCCGACTGGGTCAAATTCATTCTCGATAGACCTATGTCGAGCGCTCCCGGGGACGCCTTCAACTATAACAGCGGCAATACCCATCTCCTTTCCGCGATCATCACAAAACTCACGGGAATGAGCGCCCTGGAGTATGCCAAAGCCAAGCTTTTTGGTCCTCTGGGAATTGACGATGTGTCCTGGCAGCACGATCCTCAAGGCATTTCGAACGGGGGATACGGATTGTACTTGCATCCTCGCGACATGGCGAAGGTTGGCTATCTGTACCTGCACAACGGCGCGTGGGAAGGTAAGCAACTGGTTCCGCCCGCTTGGATCGATAAGGTGAGCCACGCCACGGTGAAAATGACGCCATTGGAGTCGGGACTCCGGTATTCCAACCTTTTCTGGGCTTTTCCGGACAAGCATGTCTACATGGCGGTCGGCTACCATCGCCAGGTGATTATGGTCTTTCCCGATCTGGACATTGTAGCGGTGACGACAGGGCGGGCTTCGTTCCAATTGGGTGAATTGGCTGACTTTATTTCCAGCTCGGTTAAATCAGACACAGCGCTCCCGGCCGACGCAGCGAGCGCGAAATTGCTCGCAAACAAAATACGCGATGTCTCGACCGAGAAGCCGACTGAAGCCGGCACGACCCCGGAGAGGGCGGCTATCATCTCAGGGAAGATTTACAGGTCCCCCCCTAACGCAATAAATGTGAAGTCGCTTTCGCTGATTTTGACCGATCCGCAGCCACACTACGACATGGAGGCATACGCCAGCGATGGAACCAAAGCTGGTTCCAGATTGACCGGCCCGATCGGACTGGATGGACTATATCGAAAGGGAGAGCTAACCCACCATGGTTTGGGTGGTCGACTTGAAGGTGTACCTCGGGTCAACGCGGTCAAAGGGACTTGGCAAGACGACCATACGTTTGTGATCGATCGGCTGGTCCTCGGGCTAGGGCAGGCAGCGGAACGATGGACCCTCACGTTCGACGGAGAGAAGCTCAACGTTCGCGTTAATATTGCAGAAAGGCCCGAAATTTCTATTGATAGCGAGGCGGGCGGATAAGCTTCTTTCTACGGCTTGTCAGATGTGTTGGGAAACTATTGGGACGAATCGTTTTGGTGCGACCCATCGGCAGTACCTTTTCCACCGCCTTGAGTTCGACGATTAGGCAATCATCAACCAAAAGGTCGAGCCAAAGCGAATGACCATCGGAAAGAAAGCTAATGTCAATTCTTTGAGACCTTTGCAGTGCTGACATTCAAGATCGTTCAATTTCGCGGGGATTCTCTAACCACGAATAAAAGCGAATGACTATTCGCGGTTAGTGCAGGACCGATACGGCTTCGCTCTCTGAGGTCTCGGTAAGTTCGATGATGCGTGTTCTGCCTGCGATGAGGACGATCAGGGCGGCCAACGCCGTTCCCGCCATCAATGCGGCGATGGCTGATGCGCCGAGGACGCCGATGCCGGTCGAGATGAGTGAGCCTGCGCCCGCCTGCACAAATCCAAGCAAGGCCGATGCGGTGCCTGCGTTTCTGGAGAAGGGCGCAAGTCCGAGAGCGGCGCCATTCGGGAGGGTGAGTCCGATGGAGAGCAAAAAGAAGAAGAACAGAACGAGCGTCGCGGGCAGGCCGATGAGATGGAGGCGTGTTCCGGTGAAGAAGACGAGTCCGGTGAAGGCCTGAAAGAGTAGGGCGTGAAAGAAGATGCGCTGGCTGCTGAATCGACGCAGCAGAAAGACATTGACCTGGCTGCCGCCGATGAAGCCCATGACCAGCACCGCGAAGATGAGTCCGAAAACTTTGGTGCTCATACGGAAGCCGTCCATGAAAATGATGGGAGAACCAGCGACGAAGGCGAAAAGCCCAGCAAAAGAGAATGCTCCGGCGAGCGCGTAAGTGATGAACTGCGGCTGCCTCAGGATGGTCCAGAAGCTCTGGATCATGCTCTTTGGTTTGAGAGAAACAGATGCGTCCGGCGCGTGGCCTTCCGGCAGCACCGTGAAGGTTAGCGCGAGCATCACAAAGGCATTTGCGCCTAAGAGAATAAAGATCCATCTCCAGCCAAGGGCAGAGACCAGAGCACTGCCGATACTGGGCGCGAGCAGCGGTGAAACTCCGATGATGAGGAAAAGCAGGGAGAGGATTTTGGCGGTCTCTTTTACGGGAAAGAAATCGCGTACCATGGCGATGGCTGCCACCTGCGCGGCGCAGCCTCCCAGCGCCTGGACAAAGCGAAGCGCAACGAGGGCATCGATACTGTGCGCCTGCGCGCATCCGATAGAAGCAAGGATGTAGAGGATGAGTCCGAAATAGAGCGGACGCTTTCGGCCGAAGCGGTCGAGGAGCGGGCCGTAGAGGATTTGTCCGACTGCAAAACCGATGAAATAACTAGACAGCGAGAGCGAGATGACGGAGGTGGTCGTTTTGAAATTACCAGCGATGGGGGAGAACGCGGGGAGATACATGTCGATGGCAAAGGGATTGACGACACTGAGCAGTCCTAAAAGAAAGATGATCCACGCACGTTTGTGGCGAAGGGATGTCATGGTTGATTTGAGTTCTGTAATTTCCGCCAGTCAGTTGTGCGACGTTCTGGTCAGCGGCGTAGGTGAATCCTTCGTGGATTGGTCCGGCTCGTTCGGTCAACGTCTCCAACCCAGCTTTAGCCACGGCGGAATTGAGATTGGTTCTCGACTTTGCATGGGCGAGAGATTTGATTTCGCGAGTCGGTCGTTCAACTTGTCCTTTTGAAATGAGGAACGAGAAGTTCTCGCTTGAATAGACAGCAGGATTTGAGAGACCGGTCCGTCTCTTGTTCCATCTGCCGTAATTGTGGTTCCAACTGGTTGCCTGCCCTGGTAAGAACAGCTCTCTTGGCAGCCTTCGCTGTTGTGTCTCTACCGTCCCAGGGCCTATTGACGCTGATTGGTCGCCGCCTCTTTTCAGCGTTGCGTCTTTAAAACCGCAGCGAGCCCGCGCAAACGGCTCGGGCTAAAATTGTCCAGCAATCGCCACTGCCCTCCGCTTCGCCTTCGCTCGACTTTCAACATCGATCTCTGCACCGAAGAGCGTCTTCTCAACGATGATTTCGCTGATCGTGGTGATGCCGATAAAGCGGAGCCACATTTCCATGTAAGGCCTCTGAAAATCATAAGTTGTAGCCGGCGTCGAAGATGCGGCGGACAGGTAGTCAAGGCCACGCGCGTAGACGACGGCGGCCTTTCGAGCTTTGAGAAGACCTCGAAAACCAGTGTCGTCGAATGAGAACAGAATGTCTTTCTGAGAGATAAGGTCGATTAGTTGCTTCAACCGGTACGGAATCCCGAAGTTCCACAGTGGCACGGCGAGGAGCAGCTTATCTGCGGTCAGGAAAGGCGCCGCCAAGCGCTGAATTTCATCCCAGACGATTTTCTGCTTGGTGGTCAGCGGCATCCCGCTTAGGCCGGCATATTTCGCTGCCAAGGCTTCACCGTTAAAGCTCGGAAGGTCTGAAGCCCATATATCCAGTGTTTCGACTTGGTCATCGGGATGGGCGACTCTGTAAGCTTCCAGGAACGCTCGGCTGACTTCGATTGAGGCCGAACGATCTTTCCGCGGTGATGCTTCAACATAGAGTAATCGTGGCATGAGCAGTGAAGTTTCCAGGCTGACCGTGGAGCCGGGCGATTGATCATGCAATCAAATATTATCGATAGCATTAAACGATAAATCAGATTAATCTGCGGGGAGTCGCACCGAGAGACTTTGTATGTTCGATACCGATTTGCTCAGGAGCTTCGTGGCTGTGGCAGAGAACCGGGGATTCACCAGAGCGGCCAAGGTTTTGAATTCCACGCAATCGACCGTTAGCGCGCAAATACAACGATTGGAGACTGATGCTGGACGCCCCTTGTTCGTGCGTAGCACCAGATCGGTACGACTGACCTCTGCCGGCGAAATGCTTCTTGGTTTTGCCCAGACGATCCTGCGTTTGAACGAGGATGCACGGCTACGTTTATCTGGCGCACGCCACGCCGGTCGATTGCGAGTTGGTGCAGGTGAAGATCTAGCCGATAGTTGGTTGCCCGGGGTCCTGCGGCGTTTCCGCCGTCAATATCCAGACGTTGCTATCGAACTCGAAATCGGTATCGGAACAAGGCTGTTCAAAAAGCTTGAAACACGGGAACTCGATCTTGTCATAGGGGGGCTCTGTGACGACAACGCTAACGGTCGGAGCCTGTGGAAGGAGCGGCTGGTATGGGCTTTCTCGGTAAACGCCCAAGTTCCGCATCCGTTGCCGCTCGCATTTTTTCCGGAGCCGTGCCCATATCGGGAAACGGCGCTTCGCGCCCTGGCATCGACTCAGCGGCGATGGCACATAGCCTGCACGAGTTCGAGTCTGGCGGGGGTTCGAGCGGTTGCTATGGCCGGACTGGCCGTCACGCCATTGCCGAAGCACTCGATCAGACCGGGTCTGCGAATTCTAGGACAAAAAGATAATCTGCCGGCTCTTCCCGAAGTGGAGTATGTCCTTCAGACGAGTGAAACCGATACTCGCCCGGTCGTCGCGGCGTTTTCGGGATATTGCCAAGCAGGAAACGGAAATTTACCTACGCCTAGGCCTTCCAAGAAAAACCCAACTGGTGGGTTGGAGCGCGAAGCTCACCCGCGAGTCGACGTAATTCGGTGGAATTCTGACTAAAATTTGGAGCCAGGTCTTTTGCTGTTTTTGGAATGGTAAGAGAATCTCGATAATAGTTGATCAATACGCGTACTCTCTTACGTTTCCATCGTGGGCATTACGTCAACGAGCACCATCTCATCCAAAGGCCAAACCGTAATCCCGGCTGAAATTCGCAAGCGGCATGCACTGACCAAGCAGTCTCGGCTCGCGTGGATCGACGACGGGAACAGCATCCGGGTTGTTCCCCTGCCGGAAGGCCCAGGCAGATACGGGCGCGGTATAGCTAAAGGCATGAGGTTGTCCGAGCGACTGCTGGCGGAACGCGCCAAGGATAAAAAGCGTGAACAAGCTCGACGCCGTCCTTGATACATCCGCGATCATTTGTCTGCTCGAGGATGAGGCGGGCGCGGATGTGGTCGAGCAGAAGATCACGGCCGCCGAAGCAGGCAATATCAAGCTGGCAGCAAGCTTCGTTAGTTTGACGGAGGCGTTCTACATCACGCATCTGAGCCAGGGAAAGGCGCGGGCAGAGGAATTTGTCGCCGTCGTCAAATCGTGGCCGATGGAAATAATTTACCCCAACGAGAGCCTTTGCCTCGCTGCGGGCGAGATAAAAGCGACTCAGGCTGTCTCGCTGGCTGACGCTTTCGTGGCGGCCACAGCGCAACTCACTTCAGCGGTCCTGATTCACAAGGACCCGGAGTTTGAGCCGTTGAAGGGGACGATTTCTTTGCAGGCGCTGCCGTACAAACCATCCACAAAGAGGGCATCGCGATAACCGACACCGCACCGAATCGGACTTCTTACCGCTGACTCTTTGTGGCCTCAAGCGGCGAGGTCCAGAGCTAGGCGAATGGCCATCTCCACGGATAGTCAGTTGCGCGAGGATGCCAACGCCCAGCTCTATGGCGGCTGGCCGATGATCCTCTCTGGCATCAAAACCATGCTGAAAACAGGCGACATCCTCACGACACCTGGATCGCTGCGCTGGTCGCAAGGCGGCAAATAAAAACGAGTTTGGTGTTTGCCTCAAAACCGGGCCGCGATGTGGGTCGCACAAACATGTGCAGAGCGACTCGCGGATTATCGTTCACCGTAACCCGGGCATCGGAGATACTGAGCATCTCGGCTACCGGCGTAAAGATTTTTTGAGCAGAACGACACAGCGCGGCAAGCCGCAACCAAAGTGATTGGTGAGAAGTGAGAAGTGAGAGGTGACTGGAGACTCACGCACGCCGATTTGTCCGACCGAGGCAGAATCCTCTCCAAAAAAAGAATTGGAACCAGCGTAGTTCAAAGGCCTCAAAGGTTTTTTGTTCGGTGCTCACTGGGAGCGCTCTGGGAATCACCGGCTACGACGTGGCGCAACCTCCGAGAACAAGCCGGTGGATTCCGTTTTTGGGCACCGTCTCGTGAAAGTTGATCAACAGCCCTAGCGGTTTGTTATCAAATTTATTGGCTGCGAGCACTTCAGACCAAAGCGAATGGCGATCGGAAGGGAAGCTAATGTCAATTCTTTGAGCTCTTTGAGGCCTTCTGTTCGAAAATTCTTTGCGCCCTTGTGTTTTTCACTCATACAAAAAAGCGGAGAGCCAGTCGGGTTTGGATGTGGTTGGATGGGTTGGCGCTTAACCGGGCGATCGCCGAATGCAGCGCCTGGATTCGATCAGCGCTTTCCAATTGGGTAACGAACCACTCATCAGGTTCATGATCTTGTTCGGTTAAGGTGAAGCGGCGGCTGATGTTCCCTGAGACGCTACACTCGCTATTTGTTTTGCTGCTCAGAAATTCCCTTCAAGCTACTCAACCAGACCTCATGACCTTTGTGCAGAGCGTTGGGATCAGATTGCCGAAAGGCAATAGCTCCTGGTCCTTTCGCTACCTCTTCAGTTATGACCTGACAACCATCAGAAGTCGGGACTAGAAGCCAGGTATGGTAAAAGACGGCATCGACGCCGGTTCCTTTACCGAACCATCCCAGGCGACTGTTGGGAACAAACTCGTGAACCGTGCTGATGATGTGCAGACCAAAGGTGCTCCACTCGAATTTGCTGTCTCCCTTCAACCCACCGCCTTGGTCGTTTGCAATTTGTACCTCATGAGAGTTCGGGTACCACTCCGGCCACTTCTGCGCTGCAACGATATGCTGCCAGACCGTTGAGGATGGCGCTTTGATGAGTATCTCGTTATGAGCAAACAAATCGGCATCATCGGGCGAAAGTCCGGCCGGCCAATGTATCTCCGGGGACCGTTTGGCCGCATCATTATTCACTGAGACAGCCGCGGTCTGTGAGAAAGCAGATCCGAAACCCATGCTCATGGCGATACCGAAAACTGCGATGATCGTCTGCGCCTGCCTGGGTCTTTGATGGTGGTTCGGCGATGGTTCTTGGCCTATCAGCTTCTGTTTTTCAGTCGATTCGTGCGAATCGGCAAAGTCAAAAAAAGCGACACCGACATCGATCAGGCTGTTTTTCCTGAGGAGATATCGCGGTAAATCCGTAAAATTCATGCCTCAATTTTCCGCGAACCAAATAATTCTCCAATATCGCTTCTAAATCGATTGATAGCGGTTAGTTATCGCGTTGAAATGCGGAACGCGGAATCCGCGTCCGCGAGGCCAGCTTTCTGCGGTTCAGCGGTGAAGCATGCATGTTTTCTCACGGCGAGTCAGACAAAGGAGCTCCGGCCGGAATCCCGGACAGATCATCAGGAAAAATACCTCGAACTGCTGCGGCAGTATTAAGGGCCTCTCGCAAGCACTTGATTTTGCCGCTTTCGGAGAAGAGCCGGCCGAAAAATAGTTGGTGGATCCGTCGTCCAGTTTTACTGGAAGTGGCGGTGAACTCATATTCCGCGAATACCCTGATCAGGCGTATCGATCAGTATCTCGCAGATTATCGTTCTCAAAGCCGGGATAGAGGTCTCGGACAAACTGGAAAATGGCGCCGATCTCATCCTAACCTCGATAGATTGGCTGGAGACCGAGATCCTCGAGATACGGCATTTCGAAAGTGCCGTCGGCTGTGAACATGGATGCAGCCTGTTTCGGGTCTCGGAATGATGTAGCGATAAATTCCTCAAGCAATTGCCGTGCGTTCTTCATTTGTGCTCCTTATTCCTTTGGATTTTCATGAGTCCTCAGCTGAATTCGATCTCGCGGATGTCGATTGCGACAAGTAGAGGTTCCGGGATTCCTGGAATGCGGAACGCGGATCGCCGCGCGCTTCCTCCAGAACCCCGGATTCTGATTCGATTGAGACCCGATCTGGCATGAACACTGTGCGGCGGTTCTTGCCGATCAGGTGAGTGGTCAGCTGCTGACGTTTGAGTTGACCGTCGACGACTACGTCCTTGAGTACCTCTGGCCGGGCTTTAAGTTGCCAGAGCTCCCCGGTGATAGAGACGCTGGCTTTCACGACTTTCAACTGGCTCCAGCGCTTCAGGTCACCGTGCGCTTCTACCGCGAGATTTAGCAGGTCATTCATCGGCACTCTCTATTTACAAGCTCGAAGATATAGGCCGAGTCTCGTTGCCACTATACGCGGTTGGGGAACGAATCTCCAAACATCGGGTTTCCGCTTTTAGACTGTTCCTTGGTAGCCTCGTCCTGAATGACATCCCAGTGCTCGACAAGAATTCCATCCTCGATTCGAAGAATGTCCGCCGCAATCCAGTTGGCCGGCAGCCCGAAGCCCGAGAACCGTCCGTGGATGATGACGAAGTCTCCCTCCGCTACGATTACTCCCGGCTCATACCTGAGGGTGGGCGGGATGCTCTTGATCAGGTTGAAGAGACCGTCACGGCCTGGCTCAATGTGCGCACTGTGCTGAATGTAGTTGGGCGACCAGAAGCGCTTCGCTGCCGCATAATCTCTCTTATTAAACAGGGTCTCGAAGGCTTCCAGCACAATCGCCTTATTGTTCTCTGCTTTTGAATCGTTCACTGTTATTTCTGCCTTTCCACGAGGTTGTTGGTCGTTGTTAATTCTAGAGGTGTCTCAGACGAGGACCGCCGTGCAGGCGCCTGTACCATCAATTCATTGAACTCCGTCACAAACGCGCCTTCGTCTGGTCCGGGATTGTTGCGGAGCGGCTTGGCCCGTTCCACCAGGACCTCCTGTGCATCCGTACCTAGCACCTTGATCGTTTCTTCGATAAATTCCGCGAGAGGCATGGCCCGGGGTTCGTTGCTGCTACCGCCCAGATCCGTTTGCACCCACGGTGGCACAATCTCTAGCACGCTCACGAAAGTGTTTTTGAGCTTATACCGCTGCGAGAGCGTATACGAGTGCAGCGCTGCTTTCGTTGAAGAGTAAACGGCGGCGAGCGCCAGAGGAACGTATGCCAGAACAGAAGTGTTGTAGATGATGACTGCCGATTCTTGCTTCTTCAGGTGGTCGATCAGTGCGGAAGTCAATCGAATCGGGCCTAGTAGGTTGGTCGTAACGATTGAGACTAGTAGTCCGTCATCGATTAAATCTGCGGCATCGTCGATCTGCATTATTCCGGCGTTGTTGATCAGCACATTCAGACTTGGAAATTGAGCAATCAGCTTCTTTGTGACGGCCGCGATGCTGGCTGGATCTTCTATATTTAGCTCCAGAGAGGCCATTCCGGGGTTTGCCCCGGTCGTGGCGTCAAGATGGCTCTTGCGCCGCCCGGAGATGATGACCTGATTGCCTAGCTTGTGCAATGCTTCGGCCAAGCCGCGACCAATCCCAGAGCCGCCACCGGTGATGAATATAGTGTTCCCGGTTAGTTTCATTTCTGCTCCTGATGAGTGCTGGTTTTTGTTCAGTTATTTTGGCCTGTCTTTATGAGCCGAAGGCGGTGGAAGAATTTCGAAGGCATCACTCGAGGCCAGACCTAAGCGAGAGAGATGCTCCTTTAGTTTCCGCGTGAAGATTCTTGGCGGTGAGGAACGGATAATCCGTGTATCCGAACGCCGTGGAGCCGTA
>DATNNZ010000006.1:0-7529 GCA_035601575.1 Chthoniobacterales bacterium | reverse complement strand
TGATCAACGATTCCCTGGGCCACATTATCGGCGACAAAGTACTGGCCGAGGTAGCCAGAGTCTTGCAGAAGTCGATTCGCAGTCAGGATGTGCCGTTCCGGCTGGGTGGCGACGAATTTGCTATTCTGCTACGGGACATCGGCTTGGAAAAAGCAAAGGTGATCTCAGACCGGATCCTTACTCGGATACAGGATTTTGCTTTCTCCGATTCGACCAAGACCTTCATCGTCCGCGCCTCGATCGGAATTACAAGTATCGACGGCACAGTAGCCGGTGAGGAGGTGATGGCATTTGCCGACTCGGCCTGTTACAGTGCTAAGGCGCACGGACGAGGCCGTGTCGAAGTGTACGATATTGGCGACGAATCGATGGCGGAATTTCGTAGCCAGGCTCCGCGAGCTGCCGAGATCAAAGAAGCGATCGCTGCCCAGCGATTCGAAATTCTGTTTCAGCCGATTGTCGATCTTCAGACGCTCGCCCCTACCTTTTACGAGGTGCTGGTACGCCTGCCCAGCGATGGGAAGCTTCTATTGCCTGGCACCTTTCTCCCAGCGGCCGAACGGTTCAACTGATTCCAGAAATCGATCGTCAGGTGATCATCAAAGCTTTGCCACACCTCAGCGCAAACCATGACTTGCATCTCGCTATCAACCTTTCAGGACAATCTTTTGCCGATCAGACGTTAGCGGACTTTATCGCCGCTTCCTTCAAGGCCGCTCATGTAGAACCGTGCCGCGTGACTTTTGAGATCACGGAAACAGCCATGATCTCGAACCTGCCTGCCGCGCGGACCATGATGCATCAGCTCCGCGGCGCCGGCTTCCGTTTTGCGCTGGACGATTTCGGCGCCGGCTTTTCATCGTTCAGCTATCTTAAAGAACTGATCCCCAACTACCTGAAAATCGATGGGAGTTTCATCCGGGACGCTGAGAACGATCGCAGCAAATGGATCTTTGTCGAGATGATGAACGACATCGCTCATCGGTTGAAAATCAAGAGTATAGCCGAATACGTCGAGTTTGAAACGACGCTGGGAAAACTGCGCGAGATCGGCGTCGACTTTGCCCAAGGCTTTTTGTTTGGCGAGCCCGGACCGCCGCCCGGGCTCGCTGCCTCTCAATAAGCGCAAAACTGCCGCCCTGAAGCGCGGACTGGAAATCCAGGCCTTCTCAGGAAACAGGCGCTGCGCCTAGGACTCGGAAGGAGCGGTAAAGATCGACAAGCCCCTTCGAGATCCTGTCGTAGACCTTCTATAACAAAGGAATCTTGTCTCCGATTTGTATGTTGCCACGAGATTTGACAATCACCCATCCCGTTTGGTCAGTTTCTGTTTCGCAGCTCACGAGTTCGCCCAACTGATCCAACTTGAAATCGGTAACTTCGTGTTTGTTCGGCCATTTCAGATTGATCCGTGTGCCGGCAGGAACCTCGTTTTTGAAAAAGCTCATTACGATTGCTGAATCCGCTTTCATTACGCTCCTCCTGTTCAATTTAATATCGTAACGTGGGACTGTCGCGGGTCTATTTAGAGGACCAATATCGCCGTGAGGGGGAAGACAAAGCTTGACGCTGATATGTTCTTATGAACACTATCGCATGCTCGAGAAAATTCCTGAATTCGATCTCTATTACGTCGCTTATTTGAAAAGTGACCCAGCCAAAGAACCGGTTGCCGCCAGCTACAGCGCACCGGGTGTACTCTCGGAAGCAGCGCACAAAACCGGCAGAGCAAAAGCGGATTTTGAACTTCGGGAAATCAGCCGGGAAGAATACCAGCGGCTCAAATCGCTATTGCAGCTCTAGCGTCTTGTCCGCGAAATAGCATGTCTTTCGCCGCAGCTGCCGCCTTAGCGTTGAACAACCCAGATTATTACTGCGACAATAAGCCAAAAATCAGCGAGCACTGCCAGGCCGCCAAAAAACCAGCAGAGCACCTGCGCAACAATAAGAACGCCGGCAGTTTGACCAGTTTCGCGTCGGTAACGATTAGCTTCAGTGCGGCAGAGAATAAGCGCGGGTATCAGGAAAAATGACGCTACCGGAACACCATAGATCAGAAGAAATAAGAGCAGGCCTACAACGGTGAGCGTCAGACCGACATACCCCTTTGCTCCGATCCCGGTTGGCGCCGGCGCCGGTGAGCTTTCAGACATTGGCGCGATCTTCTCGTCTTTCCCAAGTAGAAACAAGACGCACGTAGCCCCTTAGCCAACTCTTACACGTTAGTTACATGCAAGGAAATCTCAGAATGCAGAGATCCTTCGAAAACTCTGACGCTATCTGTTCAACATCGCAACCGAACCCATCATAGGCGCTGATAAGACCGGAAAGAGCGGGAACTGGCTCCTAGACGGTGTACACTGGCGATACACTCCGGTAGCTCGCCGGTTTTAAAGCACATCACGCGCGTTTCATCACCAACTTGAATCTTCAGGTGCCCTGGACCATGCACCGAGATGTTAGCCAACTCTGCGTTCCTGGGATTTCTGAGAGGCACAGCATGAGCAGCACTACCAAACACTTCCGTGTCTAGCTGGACGTGTGAAACATCTTCAGGCACCCGGACGTCGACCGAAGCTGAAAAACGATCGCCTTGCTGTTCGAACCGGGTGACGTAACCAATCAGGGGGAACATGGTGAGGAGCTTACGGCTTGCGCCAGCACAAACAAGGGAACATCGCGAGTACGTCATTTGACGTAGCGTCATTACGCCTAACGGCTGCTTCGAGAGGGACGCGACGTAAAGCGCCGCCCTGCGAATCCGCTGGTTTTACCCGACGAAGATGGATTAAGAGTTACCCGGGCACTGGGCTGGGCGTTTCAGTAGACACCAATAGCAGAGCTTATTTGGTCAAGGGCCGACCTGACACCTACTGAGGCCGAATCATTTCCACGGAAGTCTTAACGTGCTGGGCATGCACGTGAATGCTGGAATTTTGATTACCAGCATCAAGCCCAAGCTTCTCTCAAATGGTTTCGAATTCGCGGATGACATCTGGGGTTTAACTGAGCGCGGTTGGAGCATCGAATTTCATTTTGACCACGATAGTTCGATCATTTCACAGATTTGGATAGAAACCGTTGACTATTCTTTTGCTGGTCAAACTCTCGGGAATAGTTGTATCTGCAGGTCGTTCCAGTTCTCTCTACCCGGAAGGGGCAGGAGGACTCAGCCCCGGGGTTTTAACCCCGGGAAAGATCCAATCAAACGCACACCCTGAAAGGGCGCTAGATGTGTGCCGATTTGTGTGCACTCGGCGGGTGGATTGTAACCATTCACGGCTCCCAGCAAGTTGGAGGGTTTCTGATAAATGTTTATACTCAAGTTAGGGGTACGTGGAAGATTCGGACTTCCGCGTTTAACTATGCGACAGGCTCGTACCTCACGGAAGATTGGTAGGGCATCGCGGATTTCCTGAACTTCTCGGCCCTTCTATCATACCGCGCTCGGCGTTTGACCGGAAGATTGGAAAGTATTCGAAGCCTTCCTAGCCAAACTCCACACCAAGACCTGAGTCCTCATTCGCACTGGCCGGAACGAAAGGATTTCAAAGAGCGTGCTGGCTAATCCATACCGTCCCGGCTTGCAGTTGACAGGCACCAGCGCGATGCGGCCGAAGAGAGCAATCTTTTCCGGATCATTGTCGGCAACCGCCTTCGAGTCATTTCCTCCCACCTCTAGCGTCGTGGGTCTAAGCGTGTCGGCAGATTCCGATAGGGGCTTTCCTATGCTTGTGGATCTAGTGAAGGTTATTAGGTCAATTCCTGAATGGGACTTCATCCGGGGCCAAAGATCATGACCGCCGGTCACGACATTGAAGACACCCGGCGGAAGCAATTTACGAATATAATCTGAGATGCGCAGTACAGTCAGTGGGGTAAATGGAGATGGTCTCAGAACGCCGCTATCACCAGCCAGTAACGCTGGGAGTACCTTCCCAAATGAAAGTATGACTGGCAAATTCCATCGGCTGATAGCGCCGCTGCCATCGATCGGGACATAACGCTTAGTGATCTGCTCTATGGGTTGCGCATCTTGTTCCTTCTCAGGTGGTGCCATTTGCATGAGGACCGATCCAAACGCTTCGGTAAGCAGATCGATTTCCCACCTTGCTTGAGCTAAAGGGCCGCCCTGTTCTGCAGCAAGCAGCGCGCTCAACTCATCGGCGTGGTCGTCTATTTTGTTGAGCAAGCAAGCCAATATTGCTTTCCGGCGTCCGAACGGAACAGCACCCCATCCTGAAAATGCATTTCGCGCATCACTGATTGCTTTATTTAGCAACGCGTGATCTACATCGGGAACAGCGGCTAGTTGCTTTCCAGTAGCAGGATTGATGACAGGTAATCTTTTTCTGGCGGCTACCTTCTCGCCATCGATAATGTTGTAAAAGCCGTTCTCGAGCTTGGCCTTCTTCAAGTTGTCATTCCGTTCTGCGCCCACGGAAAGTGCGTCAATTGTATGCATCGTTCTCTCTTTTGCGCTCACGCCCGCAGGGCGCGTGCCTTTTCTGCGAAACTTCCGTTCGGCTTCACCGATCGGAACGTCATAATACCGGCTATCCGCTGCTCAATTAGCCCACTCGCGTTAAATGTGCTCCCTTTTGCAGATCTGGAAACCTTGACTGGACAGTCTCGCTGTACGTTCAGTTGGACTCTAACTAGAACCCAGTACTTTGAATAGCCGCCGTTTCTGGTTCGAACTGCCGTAATCCTTGTCTAGGATGGCTGAACCAAGCCTTGCTTGGCTTTGCCCGTTCTGCCGCAAAGCGCCGGGCGAGATTCGAAAGCTACGCGCTACTTTGTTTTCAAGGCTCCGGCCCGAAATGCGGAGCCACCAGCCGAGGCGACAGAGCCACTAGAAAGCACTCAGAGCGTGGAATGGAAGACGATGACGGGACGCCACCGGGCCCTGATCGGGATAGAGCGGGGGACTTTGAACCCACCGCAGGCCGGACGCGGGAAAACCATCAGGAAGCTCAGGCGCGGAATGGCAGAGAATAAGACGCCGGCCTCCGCTCGCGGTTTGGCTCGACCTCGCTTACTTCTTAGTCTTCGGAACTTGCTTGGCGCTGGCCGCGTCTTTCTTCTTCTGGCTTGCGGCATCCGCCTTTGCCCGTTTTTGCGCAGCCTGCTTGCTCGTGGATTTCGGTGATTTGTCGCCCATGAACCGAATGCTAAGGTTCACGACAACACGCGTCAACTTGGAGCCAGCCAACTAGTGAGGGTTTGGCATATGTAAAGTACGGTTGGGCGCCACGCTCCAGGTCAACCCTGAAACGACCTATCGAGTGGATTTTAAGCGGCTCTTTGAAGGCACGGAATGGAAATTGGCGGTCTATTTTGATGTGTTAAATCCGATGCTGATCGGCTCTAACACTTGCCCTCGGGGCGACAGGATTTGAACCTGCGACCTCCTGCTCCCAAAGCATGTAGACATAAATTGATTTCTCGAGGCAAATTTTTACTTTGCAAACAATTCTACCAGCCTTATTCTACCAAAATGCTCCACTTTTTCTTCCTGTCCGCCATATTCTTCTTCTTTGTGCTGCCAGTCATCTTCTGGTGTCTTCGGATGCTGGCCGCACTAAGCCTATACTTCCATCCCGCCGTCATGGCCCAGAGGGAAAGGGAAAATGAGATGGTTCGCCAAGCTAAGAAAGCCGAGAAAGAGTGGGATAAAGAGTGGAGGAGAGCTGGTAAGCCAGACCTTTCCAAACCCGCCACAAGCAATCCGCCGGTGCGGATACCCCAAAACGTGGGCCCTATGTCCGAACAAGAGAGAGCGGAGGCTTTGGAGAGAGGACGCCAATCGTTAATTAAATATGCCGAGGCTCAAGAAGCCCGATTGAAGTACGACTGTATCCTCCCCGCCCGCCGTAACGAATGAAAAACCTACTCCGGTACCAAGGCTGCGCGAACTGGCACCTGAGGTACTACGACGATAAGGGCAAACGCAGAACCATTTCCCTCCAAACTCCTGACGAGGCCGTTGCTATAAACAAAGCAAGGGCCTTTTTTGCTGGAGAGGTCATTAGACGCTCAGAATCAATCTCAGCGGGGACTTCGTTCGATACCCTTATCAACACCTACCTGAAAGAAGCAAAGGCCAGGAGGACCAAGCCCATGCGTCCTGAGACTGCAAAGAACGCAGGTCTAACGCTCAAGAAGTTTGCCCGGGACATGAAGCTGGTCGACCCAAAGAAGCTGGATAGTGGGCTTGTGGGTAAGTGGCTCGACATACTGCACAAGGAAGGGAAGAGCCAAGAAACACTGCGATCGTACGTCCGCGACATTAAGACCTTCGCTCATTGGTTAGCCTCTCGAGGGCTTTGCGGACCTCTTACCCTAGACCTCCCAGACCGAAAGCCAAAGATCCGTAAACCATGGGTCCGTAAAGAGGAGGTAGCTAGAATCATCGGGTCCGCCACACCTAAAATTGGCCCTCACTCGTCTCCAGAAGGTAAGCTCGTAGCGGAGCAAAGGGCGGAAGAGCTGCGCTTTATACTCTACTGTGGTTTCCATGCTGGGTTAAGGAGAAAGGAGATTGGTGTGGCTCGAGTGTTCTGGTTTGACGTGCAAGGAGGCCTAATACACGTCTCGAACCAGAGCAGTTTCACTACCAAGGATACAGAAAACAGGACGATCCCCATGACCGATGAGTTTAGAGAGTTTTTGAGTGGCTTCCTTAGGGGCAAACAGCGTGAGGAATTCTGTCTCCAACCTGATAGACTCTCCGCCGGGAAATACCGCTATGACTTTAACAGAGTCGTGAAGAGCCACTTCGCCAAGTGCCAGGTCGATATCGATATTCATGGTATGCGTCGTTCTTTTGCTTCGAACCTGGTGTCTGAGGGGGAATCAATTTACATCGTTGCACAGTGGCTTGGCGATGGGGTCCAGGTGGTTCAGAAGCATTACGCTTACCTGGCACCCCATTCAGGAACCATCAATCGGCTGGTGGCTTAAGCGCTTAAGCAGCGAGCACCTTCCCTTTGGTCTGATGGGAAAGAATCCCAACTTGGTGTCGTCGTCCCTTGCTCCTCTCCACCCTGGCTGCAAACTGGATCACGTCCCCGTCGCAGCGTGCCGAAAGAGCTTCCAGCCAGGGATACAGACACCACGGTCTCTTGGTCCTTTGGCGCAGAGCCTACGGATACTTGGACCTGAGTACTTTGGACCGTTGGCTGTGGGGCCAATGTACCGTGACGGTCGGAACCTGAGGCGAAAGGCGCGATGGGCTGATCTTCCTGAGCAGTGCGAAATTCGCGAACGAATAAATCGATCTCTCTCTAACTGGATAACGCATCGTGTCTAGTGTACCCCCAGCCGCTTTTCTTGGACAGAGTACCATTCATCCATCACCTGGCCGTAATGTGAAGCAAGGCCAGGGTAATAGTCAGAACTGACGCTTGTGAAGTCGCGGAGAGTCTCAAGATCCGTTCCGCAATCCAGGTTGCATTGATTGAACGACAGGACAAACCCGAAGCGTCTCCAGCTCGCATCGGCCCCCGGGTGCTCCACGGAATCCA
>DATNNZ010000005.1:0-7495 GCA_035601575.1 Chthoniobacterales bacterium | reverse complement strand
CGCGCCATCACCCTCTCACGTATTCTGTCCGAATTAACCTGACCGGGAAATTTCCCCGCGGCCCGCCAGCACGCTGACGTTTTTGGACTACGAGCCGGATTGGCAGGACATCTTCGGCACCCTTAGGAACGACCTGTCAGGCCTTGCCCCCGCCGGGCAATTTGCTGGCTTGCTTCACCCAAGCGGCGAACTGAGCTTCATCGAGTTGGTCGTCCTCGTGGATGTCGAGGTAGCGCGTGTCCTTGCCCTTGGAGGTAGCGCGTGTCCTTGCCCTTGGACTCGCCGGGGGGACAGGACGCAACGACGTCACCATTATATGTGAGACGGTACACTAGCGGCTGGACCTCCAGTAAGTCAGCCATACGCTACCGGCGAAGCCGCTTTGACCTCTGCGTCCACGCCCTTCTCGTATTTTTTAAAGTTCTCGTTGAACAGTTCCGCGAGCTTTTTCGCGCTGGCGTCGTAAGCCGACTTGTCGGCCCACGTTTCGCGCGGCTGGAGAAGTTCCGAGGGTACACCGGGACATTCCGTGACAACGTCAAATCCAAATACCGGGTCAGTGCGCGTCTTAGCACATGCCAGGGCTCCGTTGTGAATGCCGTCCACAACGGCGCGGGTGTAGGCCAATTTGATCCGCTTGCCCACGCCATACCCGCCCCCGCTCCAACCGGTGTTCACCAGCCAGACGCGCGTGTTGTGCAGACGGATTCGGGTCGCGAGCAGTTCAGCGTATTTGCTCGGATGCCACACCAGAAATGGCCCGCCGAAGCACGGGGAGAAGGTTGCCGAAGGCTCTGTCACGCCCACCTCGGTGCCGGCGACTTTAGCCGTGTACCCACTGATGAAGTGGTACATTGCCTGGGCAGGTGCCAACAAACTTACCGGCGGCAAAACCCCGAAAGCATCGCAGGTCAGAAAGATGATTTCGGTGGGATGCCCAGCGATGCAGGGAATGCGAGCATTCTGGATGAACTCGATCGGATAAGCGCCGCGGGTATTCTCGGTCAGGCTCACGTCCGTGTAGTCGACGAGGCGCTCCTCGTCGAGCACAACGTTTTCGAGCACTGCGCCAAAGCGCAGCGCCTGAAAGATGTCCGGCTCGGTTTCGGGCGAGAGGTTGATGGCCTTGGCGTAGCAGCCTCCCTCGATGTTGAAAATGCCTTCGTTGCTCCAGCAGTGCTCGTCATCGCCAATCAGGTGCCGCTTGGGGTCAGCCGACAGGGTAGTCTTCCCGGTGCCCGATAAACCGAAGAGCAGCGACGAGCGGCCGGTCAGCCGGTCAGCTGTGGCCGAGCAGTGCATGGAGAGAATGCCGCGTTTGGGTCCCAGGTAGTTTGCCACGGTAAAAACGCCTTTTTTCATCTCACCGGCGTATTCGGTGCCGAGGATGACCAACTCCTGATCCTCAAGGCTTAAGTCGACACTTGTCTGTGAACTCATGCCCGACGTGAGGCGGTTGGCCGGGAAGGCCCCCGCGTTGTAGATGACGAAGTCAGGCTCGCCGAATTCCGCTAGCTCCTGCTTGGTCGGCCGGATCAGCATCGTGCGCATGAACAACGCGTGGTACGGCCGCGAGCAAATGACACGCACCTTAAGGCGATATTTCGGGTCCCAGCCGGCAAACCCGTCCACACAGTAAAGTCGGTCGCAGATGTTGAGGTAATCGCGGGCACGTTCGCGGTTGATAGCGAAGGTTAGCGGCTCGATCGGGATGTTGACCGGACCCCACCAAACCTCGGCTTGGGAGTTCGGATGCTTGACAATGCGTTTGTCCTTGGGCGAGCGGCCGGTTTTAAGCCCGGAGTAGGCCGCCAGTGCGCCATTGTCGACGATGCTCGCGCTCTTCTCATAGCGGACCGCATGCTCATACAGGGCGCCTAAAGGAAGGCTGCGGTGAATCTCGGCAACGGTTATCCCGTGCTCCTGCAGGCCAAATGAAGCGCTCATGAGCCGTATTTCACGTTAACCCAGGAAGTCGCATCAGTTCTTTACGGGAATTCCGATGGGATTGCCTTGCCAATCCTTGTTCACCCAATCGTAATTAGGGTCGTTCACAGCCGAAATCTTCCGGACGTCCCCGGCCAAGAAATTCAAATAATAGGCATTCGTGCCGGGTGCCTTGGCAACCGGATGGTAGCCTTCGTGAATTAAAACAAGGTCCCCGTGCTGCACCGGAATGGCCACGTCCAGGTCGGTGTCGCGCGTGTAGATGCGCTGAATCGCAAAGCCATTTTCCGGGAGAAAACGGTAATAATAGGTCTCCTCATGGTAAGAGGAATTATCTCGCGTGTCGTGGCGATGGGGCGGGAAACTTGACCAGTTGCCGCTTGGAGTGTGAATTTCGTAGACGACTAGCCGTTCCGTCAACTCGTCTGAATCCGCCAGAGTGCTGACCCCGCGTCTGGCATTCGCCCCGCCGCGGACGGCGGTCGGGATCTGATCCCTTCGGATGATCCGAGCTGGCAACTTTCCTTCCGCCGGCGCACCGCCGATGGCCACCTCAAAGGATTCAATCCCCTCCAGTTTGTACTTGGTTCGCGGCGGAAGGTAGGCTATGTCCGCCAATTCGCGGAAG
This sequence comes from Chthoniobacterales bacterium, assembly GCA_035601575.1. Classification (GTDB taxonomy): domain Bacteria; phylum Verrucomicrobiota; class Verrucomicrobiia; order Chthoniobacterales; family JAFAMB01; genus DASTDH01. Next base: position 4,920 of record DATNNZ010000005.1, on the reverse strand, counting down.
AGATCCTTTCGCGCCAACCAGTGGCTTTCACTATTAAAAGACAGCTTCCCGCGCCCGACCAACGGCACGATCAGCACCTCTTCCGTGGCGGTATCGATTTCGATGGTTTGACCCGGAACAAGCCGCGCCACCTTGAAGGAGATGTATTTCCACTCGGCCGTCTCTGGGGTCACGTTAAGCAAGAACCGGCTATTCTCATTCGGTCGATAATGTCGTTTCAAAGTCAATCCTCCTCTAGGTTTTCCACTCGTTTTCGTTTCATTCCGAGAATCGACGCCTGCGACCGCGTTGATTCTTGGCTCACTCAGTTGGTCCCCTGCACGACTTGCTTAACCCGTCCGCTGAGCCGAGCCGGGGAAAGTTGAAACAGATCCAGCAAATATTCGTTGGGCGCCGACTCGCCCCAACGATCCTCGATGCCAAAGCGAATCACCCTTCGGGGCGAATGTTCGGACAGAATTTCGGCCACCAAAGCGCCCAGGCCACCGTGGATGTTGTGCTCTTCGACCGTCACCACCAGACTAAACGGTTCACAGGCCCGGATGAGCTCCTCAACGTTCAGCGGTTTGATCGACGGCACGTGCAGCACCCCCGCCGAGATCCCCTCCGACTCGAGCAGTTGCGCCGCTTCCTTGCAGCGGGAGCTCTGTGGGCCGGTCGACACCAGGAGCACGTCCCTGCCTTCCTTGAGGGAGTACGTCTTGCCAGGGGTAAACTGATAATCGGAATCGAAAACGTCCGAACAAACGTCTCGGGCTAACCTCAGGTACACCGGGCCTCGGTAGTCGGTGGCCCAACGCATGGCCGCCTCGCACTCCACCCGATCGGCCGGCGCCAGCACGGTCATGTCCGGCATCGAGCGCATGATGGCCAGGTCCTCGACGTCTTGATGCGTTTTACCCGTAAGTCCGGTTAGGACACCTGCGTAAGCCGCACCTAGCTTTACGTTGGCGTGCGTTTGGGCTACTAACATGCGAATCGGGTCGAGCGCCCGGTGAGTGAAGAAGACCGCGAAGCTCGAAAGCCACGGTATATAACCCACAGAGGCCAGACCCACGGCGGCGCCGACAAAGTTTTGTTCGGCAATGCCCATCTGAAGAAATCGCTCTGGATGGGCCTTTGCAAATTTGTCCGCCTTCGTTGAGTTGGCTAAATCTGCGTCCAAGACCAGCACGTTCGGATTCGTGTTACCCAACTCAACCAACGTGTCTCCCCATACATCGCGCATGGCCTTCATACTAGCGCCTCCTGGATGCCAAGTTCTTCGGCAATGATTTTCAGTTCCTCTTTGGTAGCGACCTTGGAGTGCCACTCGTGCTTGCCTTCTGTGAACCGCACTCCTTTGCCTTTGACGGTATGTGCTATTATCATCGTGGGTTGATCAGAATCCCCTGATGCTTTGGAGCTCTCGAGAGCCGGTATAATCTGCGAAAAGTCGTGCCCATTGATTTCAAGACAGCGCCAACCAAGCCGCTCGAAAATTCCCCGCAGATCAATCCCAGGCCACGGATCCTTCCGATCGCCACGATGCTCCTCGTTAATTGCAAGCACCCAACCGAACTGTTGCAGCCCATTCCAGTCCAGAATCGCGGTAAGATTTCCCAGCTTATATCGCGGAGCGACGTCCAATGCCTCCCAAATCATGCCCTCTTGGAGTTCGCCATCTCCGATCATAACGAATGTGTGAAACTTCTCGCCCCGTAGTCGCGCGCCCAGTGCCATTCCCAGACCCACCGACAAACCCTGACCAAGTGACCCTGTTGAAGTGTCTAAACCAGGCAGTTTAGTCACGTCTGGATGACCCTGAAGCCGCGAGTTGCCTTTGTCGAAGGTCTTGAGTTCTTCAATCGGCAAAAAACCGCGCAAAGCCATAACTACATACAGGCCAATCGACGAGTGCCCCTTCGAAAGAATGAACCGGTCTCGAGCCGGCCACTGCGGATTTTGCGGATCAACCCGCAACACTCGAAAATAAAGGGCGATCATTAGATCCATTGCCGAGAACGGTCCACCCACGTGACCCGCCCCGCTCCTGGCAACCGTACTTATCGCTAGCCAACGCCCTCGGCGTGCTAATGCTACTAGTTCGCTGTAGTCTTCACCGTTGCTCATTCGAATTTATTTCCTCAATCTCCGTCAGTTTTACCGATCTGCTTTCCTTTAAACTCCGCGTAGCTGCCAGAGCGATCTTAAGAGATTCCAAGGCGTCTTTAGATCCAGGGCTGGGCGGGTTGCCATTTGCGATCGCATTGAAAAACCCTTCTAACTCAGCGCGAAAAGCTGGGCCAAAACGATCCATAAAGAAATGGTAATGGTCCAGCTTATATCCGTCCTTGTGATAGTGGCGAAGCGGAGTCTTTGGCTCAGCCTGAACAACCAGTTTACCATTTTCCCCAAACACTTCCGTGACAATGTCGTAGCCGTACACCGCTTGCCTTGAGTTTTCCACGACTCCCAATGCTCCGCTGGAAAACCGCAAGAACGTCGTAGCAGTATCAACGTCTCCCAATTCTTGGGCGTCAGGGTGAAATCTAACAGTGCCCCACGCGCTTACCTCGGTGACGTCGCCCATTAAAAATCTGGCGATGTCGAACTCATGGATCGCTTGATCCAAAAACAGACCACCGCACTTCTCCAGATATTCCCTTGGCGGCGGACCTGGGTCCCGGCCGACAGTGCGAAATTGATCCAATCTCCCGAGCTCACTCTCTTCAATGCGACGCTTAGCCTCCGCGTACCCTGTGTCAAAGCGGCGCTGAAACCCGATTTGGAATGGAACCCCCTTCTCTGCAACTTTGGCAAGCGCCTTTTGTGTGCGTCCCAATTCCAGAGCTACCGGTTTCTCGCAAAAAATTGCCTTCCCTGCTTCTGCTGCCGCTTCGATCAAAGCGGCGTGGGTATCGGTGGGAGTGCATATGATTACACTGTCGATGTCACTGCGACTTAGAACTTCATCCGTTGAGTCAGTCACCTTTTCCGCTCGGACCACAGGAAGAAGCATCTTTGCGGTCTCAAGCCGAGGATCGCACACGATCGCCACTTCTACTTGTGGCAATGAGACTAGATTTCTAGCATGTTCCTGACCGATCCGCCCTGCACCAATTAACGCTGCCCTAATTCTATCGTTCTTCACAATCGTTTCCTTACGAGTTACCGCCATGCGCTAGTCGTTAGTGGCGGTCGTTTACGCTCTATTGTCTTCCTCCCTTGTTAGGTAAAGTTCGGGTGAACGCTCAGTTCACCCACGCAGAATCGTTCACTCACGCCTAAGTTTTTGGAGGCTTTTCTAGCTGGATTCCACCGTACATCGTTTCGTAGTTATGAGTATAAATCTCGATTATATTTCCAAAAGGATCCTCGCAGTAACACAATCGATAGACTTCGGTCTCCGGGTTAATCCGCCATATCTTGGAACGCTGACGACCACCGGAAGCCGCTATGCGCGTTGCTAATTCTTCAATGTTCGGATCAGTAACGCAGATATGAAAGAATCCGCTCTTCCAATACTCTAATGAAGGCTCACGCCTGTCATGAGGCGGATCAAGAAGCTGAAAAAGTTCGATTCCTATGCCGTTGGCCGAAACCATGTGCGCCAGGAGCATAGCGTTGAAATCTTGACCAAGAACATCACGTGCTTCATTGGCTCGGTAACCCGATCCGGCGGGCACTTCCGTGGGACCCTTAAGAAGGGTAAAACCGAGCACTTCCCGGTACCAGCGGATGGCGCGTTCGATGTCGGCTACACCAACACCTACATGGTTCACTGCTCTTGGATAAACTAACGTCTTGGATGGGTTGTGCTCTTCCATTTTTTGCGACTATTTTGTCGGGAGTTGATCCAGCCGGTCATAAGTTTCTGTACAAGCCATCTTGAGAATATCTGAGGTACTCTGACATTGCGCGAATCACGCGCTGGGCTACCGCAAAACGACGGCGATCGATCCGATTCATCATTGTTCTCGCACCTCATTGTTTGGTTGCAAATCTCGTCAAAGTTCGATCCGCTAGGCTCGCGAGCACAACAATGAGCCCGACAACGAGAATGTACCATTGGGGTTGGACGCCGAGCAGGATAAGAAAACTCTGGATGCCGCGGAGAACAAAGGCGCCGAAGAGTGTACCGATCAGAGAAATTCGGCCGCCGGTTAAATGACATCCGCCTAGCACTGCGGCAGCGATCGCGGAAAGCTCCATCGTTGCGCCGAAACTGCCGTCGGCGTAACCAATAAAAGCGGCATCTAACACACCGGCAAACGCCGCGAGCAGTCCGCTGACGACAAATACTCCAAATTTTATTTTGGTAACGTTTACGCCTCGGGAAAAGCTCGAGGCGGCATCGCCACCGACAGCAAGGATGCGATTTCCTACCGGGGTTTCGAAAACCACCAGTTGAAGCACGACGAGGACAATTAGTGCCCAAATTACCCCGGCGTTGACCCCGGCGACACCGCTGTTTCCGACAGCGTTATAGATCCACTGCTGCCGAACTGAGTTAGTCGCGGCAAAAGAAAAACCAGAGGTGACGGCATAACCAATACCCTGAAAGAGAAAGAGCGTACCCAGAGTTACAAGCAGCGATGGTAGGCCGAGCAACGCGACAAAAACACCGTTCATCGCGCCGATAAGGATTCCGCAGGCGAGGGCGCCGAGGAGCGCAAGGCCACTGCCCACGACAGGAGCTAGCCCGAGAAACGCTAAGGCGCCAATTCCAGAGACTGAACCGACAGATATGTCGATTTCGCCCGTCGCGATTACGATTGCTTCTCCGAACGCCATAATCGCTAACACCGCCGTGAGCTGTGATAACGATTGCATGTTGCCAACCGATAGCCAGCTACCCTGGGTTATGACTGCGAAGGCTAAAGAAATCAGGACCACCATGCTGATTGTGACCCCTTCCGGGTGTCTGCGTACAATACT
>DATNNZ010000004.1:0-9695 GCA_035601575.1 Chthoniobacterales bacterium | reverse complement strand
AGATGTCATTAGCTGACCTTATTAATTTGGCTATCGCGGTTTTTACGGCAGCTGCTGCCATAGCAGCTTGGGTTTCTACAACTGCTTCTTTGAAAGCTACAGAGAAAGCGAACGAAACTTCTGAAGAGAGCAGAAAAATTGTTCACGAACAAACCCAAGCATTGATGCTGGCAGCTTTAGTGGCGGCTCTTCTATCGGCAGTTGCAGAAGATCACGACCACTGCGTTTCCCGGACAAGAATTCGGCTTGGACAAGCCTGTTTCGACCAGCACTCTTGAGTCGGTGGAGGCCGCCAGCCGCAAGTTTTTTGCGGAGCGCGGCATGATATTTAGGCGGAGGGTTACGGTACGAAGCATGTGAAGAAATGGAATTCCCAGCCGTGGGGCTGTTCATGCAGGAAGCGTTGAGTGATTCGCTTGACTTACCGAATCGGCTTCTGGAGCGCGCACTTCAGCTGGTTGCAACGGTGGCTTCGTATTGGACGTAGATGTCAGACATATTTCGAGTCAGAGCGGTGATAGAGAATTACTTTTGGAGGATTGCTCCCCATCGGGTCCGAGATTATTCATAGCCTCCCTCGCCTGTAAAAACGACGACGGCAAAGATTACCTTGCCTCAGCTAATCCTAATCCCGGAAAAGAAAGATAAGAAGCACCTAGAGCTGTTCTGACGCTTTAATCAGAAAATCTGCAATTCCCATAGGCGTTATAAATAAAAGCTGGCACAGGCTGCCGTTACCTAAATTCCCCAGCCAAGAAGGGTTGATCCTTTGCCGGTTACTTCCGTAGGATTTGCCGAATAAGAAAACCGGAGGGAACAATCAGGCGTATCAATCTACAGTTATGACTCGGCTTCCCGCAAAAGTCCTTTCCAGTGAGAAACGAGGAGACAGATACTGTGTCGTCGTTGAAATCGAACTGCCGAATTTTCGACGCTCATTTAATAGTCTTCGATTTGGTGATCAGATTCCTGTCAGCGGATCGTGCCGGGACGGCAAGCTGGAGCTTCGCTATTACCAAGATCCAGGTCTCGAAATAGGACAGCAGTTTTCACTCTGGTTGAGCGAATTCAGCAACAAAGGAATCAGATCGACGCCAAGCCATCAAACCATCGGTGCCTCGCTCGATAGTGTTTTCTTCCCGCTGCTGAAATTATTTGCCAGATCATTCCGCGTGCGAAAATCCATCTCCTTGCCATTCTCGCAAATAAACAAGATTGGTAGCAGATAGGCGTCGAGGGTGCGGATAGCTGGCTGACAGCCCAAGTTGCCTGTAGCAAGCCGTTCGGACGCCAAAATCGTTTTCGAATCGCACCGTTCAGAGTTGTCTCATTTCTGAAGCGCAGCGTTGCAAATGCTTTCGGGTTGGCTTGCCTCAGATGCGCATAGGAGGCTTTTTCTTTACTTTCTGAGAGTCAACCTCTATATCTAGTGCTCATTATGCCCATGGCCCACTACATATGGCCTAACGCGCAGATTGTGGCACAGTGTGGAATTCGCAGGCGCAGATCCGGAGAAATCATGACGGATACCGCTGAGGGCAATCTGCACGAGAAATGCTTGATGTCCGTAAGCTACGACAGGGCCTCTAGTCACCGCAGCGGGATCAATGGACTGAACGCTCATCCCCGGAGCCGGTACGAGGATCAGGGACAGACGCGGCCAAAACCAATCCGAGCTTCTGAACGAAAACAACCATCGAAAACGTAACCAATACAATGATTAAAAAGGATCGAAAAGAGATGAGTCGACCGCCATACCAAACTGCTTCGTCAACGCCTATTTCTGGTAAGACGACCGTACAAGGCAAAACCGCGTCGAGTTCAACCACCGCTAAGAGCAGGGCGCGAAAGAAGGCTATGGAACAGCTTAATGAGGAGCAGGTTGCACTCCATGCTTACTTCATCGCTGAACGTCGTCGAAAACTGGGAACGCCCGGTGATCAAACTTCGGATTGGGTACAGGCCGAGCGAGAATTGTTCTCGGAAATAAAACCAAAGCGCTAATACGTCGGCTCGATTATTCTCAGCTTCTCCAATATCTTCCGTTTTCTCAACACCGATAGGCAAGGGTGTAGCTCGGTCTCGTTCAGGGAGCGGTCTGCTCACAGTTCAATCTTGCAAGATAAACTTGTATGAAGAAGTTACTTATCACACTTGCCGGAGGATTATTGGCGGTTACAGCGGAAGCCGACGTCGGATGGTCATACGCCCAGTGTGAACAAGCATGGGGAAAACCTACCTCCACCAGAGTATCGCGAAATAGTTTCATGGGCACAACTTACATATACGATTTCTCGTACAATGGTTTGTATATCACGGTCGTAGTCAAAGGCGGCCATGTAAGTATGCAGTCAAGGTCACAGTTCAAATTTATAAAAGTCCTAACTTTTTGAATAAGGCTGCGCGATCAACGACCGAGCACAACCGTAAAATTAGAAGGCAATGGTGGGCCTTCGACCTTCCCAACGGAACGGTTGTCGAAGTCGTAGGTCATATCCACGGCAACGACCCTGACTTAGGCGACCTTCGCCGGGTTTACCCTTAGGGCATCGGGTGGAGCGTTAGCAGTTGACCCCTTCAATCGCTTCTCTACATGAGGATAAAAATGCAACCACCTCAAACTGTGCGAGAATCGCCGTCCCCAATGACCGCAATTTCGAGACCGAAGGCGAAGCAATAGAGTCGGGACTCCGCCGGTCAGTCGAAGGACGAAACACCGTTATGCGTGGCCTAATCAGAGCTTTATCGATTCCGGGATGCGACTCTGGTAGCCGAGAAGAAGGACGACTTTGGTAATGCTCTTCAAAACTAGTATCGAGAGTTGGAACGGGCAGAGGATCTGGTTGGACCCTCGGGCTGCTTATCGTTAACTCTTTGCTTATTCTAACCCCATCAGCATTGGTAGTCCCCAGGGAGGTAACTGACGAACCACGAACGCGAAGCGATATTCAGAGGGATTTCGGTGCCTTCTCGAATTGGTCCATCGTGCAGAAAGAGACCAAAGCCAGATTCTGAAACCATGGACGGTTAAAAAATTTTAAGAAAACGGTAGAGCATGTCTAAAGCGGTAGAGATGAATGGTAGAGCTCTATATTGAATCAAGCGTCCTAAGCCAATATTTAGGCAGTGCTCTCTTGCTTCACACGCAAGGAGTCGCAGGTTCGAACCCTGCATCGCGCACTCTTAATCAGTAGCTGACTCTCAGCCACTTACGTACTAAAAACTTCAAACGGTAGCTAGGCCTCCCGAGAGATTTTCTCGAAGGGATTCTTAGATGATCTCTCCTTGAAAATCGAAGCAGAGGTGGCCTCGAACCAGATGGGGCAAGCCGAAGAGCTGGATACCTTCCCGGCCTTATCGCGTTAGAAATTCCATTAGGACTCGATTAAATCGATGAGGGTTTTCGAGAAACATAAAGTGTTTGCCCCCTTCCTCCTCCTCAAATATCACCAGCTGTGATCCCACGATTTTTCGATGAATCCATTCTTGCGATTTCCACGGTATCGGGCTGGCACGACCGCTTACCACTAAGGTGGGGAGTCGGATTCCTGGGATGGTTTCTCGCCAGTCATTGAGCCAATGGTCGTAATTTAAGGTTCTGGCATAATCAAACGACCCCTTCAGCGCGTTTTGGAGAAGCATGTCTTTGACCTGCGGGGTTGCCTTCTTGGTAAGCCAAAAATCCATACCCTGTCTCAAGAACTCTTCGCCACTGCCGTCCCTCAGAACGGCGAGAGTACTATACAGCTGTTGTGCATCGAAAATTGCTCCCGATTCGCTGCATTCCTCCTCGGTCCAATTAGGATTGGAAGTAAGCATTGGAGGTTGGTCGATCAATATGAGTTTAGATAACTCTGCATCGCCAAATAGTTCAATATAACTCCAGATCACGGCAGCACCCATTGAATGGCCCAACAAAGAGATCCTTCTCAGGTTCAAAGCTGTTATTAACTCAAAGAGGTCTTTCGATAGCCTGGCGACCTTCATTCCAAAAGGCACCTTTTCTGATTCGCCGTGGGAACGTTGATCGAGAACAATTACGTCATATTGTTCGGCCAGGATCTGAGCCTGTGATTTGAAGCATGCGCCGCTTCCGAAAGATCCGTGAAGCAGAACAATCGGGAGACCGGTTCCCGCCCTTAGATAACTCAGCTTCACTCCATCGGATGTCTTAAAAGTCGTTTGGATGAAATCTTTCATGACTAGTGTTGCTTTGTTCTGGTTTCGACAAATTTGGTATCTGTTCTGAGCAACTCCTCCAAGGCGGCCTCAGTGAGCCTCTCACCGATTTCCAAATTCAAAGTAAGAAATCACCCGGTGATCGATAGCGAGCTCCGAGTGCGGTTCGCATGGTCCGTGGGAAAGAATAGACACGGATTTCCGAGGCCCCGCCGCTATCTGCCCCGGCTGCCGTAATTGTTGTCCCGATTGCCGTGGCCGCCGCTTTTTACCGATAGATCGCCGCCGCATCGCTCTTTCTCGAGGTGCCCGGCGCGGTCTCCCCGTTTGGGAACAACTACCTCCTCAACCCCCGCCATGCGCTCTCTGCATATTGGCAAGCCACCGGCTTTCAGCTTCGATTCCGGTCAGCTCAGACGGCATACCTCTGAGGAATAACCCCGTCATCGCCGAGAACGGCGAAAAGGCTCGTGACCAGAAATTCACAACTGCGAATGAAGGCGGGAGTTGAGATTCTGGATTCCAGCTTCTATTTTCTCGGTCCCTCGATCTGTTCATGGCTACAATCTTTTCAGTTACTGAGTTTACCCGGCGAGTGCGGGATCTATTGGAGGGTCAGCTCAGAGATGTCTGGATTGAGGGCGAAATCTCCAACTACCGCAAACAATCATCCGGCCATCATTATTTTACGTTGAAGGATGATCGAGCCCAACTTGCCTGCGTCATGTTTTCGCGCGCTTATTCCGCGCAAGCCGGAACGATTCTGCGGGATGGAGTCCAAGTGCAGGCCTTCGGCCGGATAAGCGTTTATGAGGCCAGGGGTCAATACCAACTGATTGTTGAGCTGGTCCAGACCAAAGGTCTCGGGTTGTTGCAGGCGAAATTTGAGGCCCTAAAGCGCAAGTTGGATGCCGAAGGTCTGTTTGATCCGGCTCATAAGAAACCACTTCCTCCCTTTCCCAGACGCGTCGCACTAGTGACTTCCCCTACTGGTGCGGCCGTACAGGACATGTTGAATATCCTTCAGCGGCGGAGCCCATGGCTTCGCCTGCTTATCTGCCCGGTTCGGGTACAAGGAGAGGGCGCAGCAGAGGATATAGCTGGGACCATCGGCTACTTAAGCCAGAATCAAGCCAGGCTGCGGATTGACGCTCTCATTGTCGGGCGGGGCGGAGGCAGCCTGGAAGATCTCTGGGAATTTAATGAGGAGGTATTGGCTCGGGCGATTTTTGCCTGCCGCATTCCGACAATCTCAGCGGTTGGACATGAGATCGATTTTACGATCGCGGACTTCGTCGCGGATCTCCGGGCACCAACACCGAGTGCGGCAGCCGAACTAGTCGCTCCCGCGATTGAGGCGCTATTTAATCAGATCAATTCGCGAAGGCTTCATTTGGAAAGCATGTGGAAGCAACACCTGGAAATTAGGCGGCTTAAGTTGAGTCGAATCGAAGGTGCCGGACTCTTTCGCGAGCCGAGGCGGTTGATCCTGGAGCGACAGCAATCGGTGGATCAGCTCGAAATTCGGCTCATTCAGCTGCGGGACTGGATGTTACAGCAGCGCCGCGACCATCTGTTGCGATTGACCTCTCTGGTGATGATGTTCAAGCCGACGGAGATCTTAGAACGACGCAGAAAAGAGATCGCTTGGTGCCGAGAAAAATTACGGTCGGCTGTACTTCAACGGCTGGACCGAGAGCGGCTCCACATCGGACGACTCACCGGAGCAGTCCGATTGCTAGGCCCTGAACAAACGCTTCGCCGCGGATACTCAATCACTGAAGATGAGAATGGCAAAGTGATTCAATCCGTAGACGCGGTCACGGCCAATCAAAGGCTCAAGACTATCTTGGCTGACGGAAGCATTTGGTCGAAGACGGAGTAGGTACAAGTGACGGGTTGCGGGTTGGACGGCAGTGAACGTCGACCAAAAACCTGCAATTCAGGGCGACGGACAACTCCGCAGGCCAACCCGCCTGTAACTTCTAACCCTGATGCTCGTGGCGCTTGAATGCGACCACCGCCAGCGGAGGTAAGGTAACGCTAATCGAATGGCTGCGGCCTTGCCAGGGAACCGCGTCGGCGTGCATTCCGCCATAGTTACCAATGTTGCCGCCTCCATAAATCTCGGCATCGGTATTGATCACTTCTTCGTACCAGCCGTCGCTCGGAACGCCTATGCGATATCCGTGCCTCGGGACAGGCGTAGCATTGACCAGGAAAACAAAAGGGGACGTATTTTCGCCTTTGCGCAAAAATACGACCACGCTGCTGTCGGCATCGTGGAAGTCGACCCATTCAAAGCCTTCATAGGAATCGTCCAACTGCCAGAGTGCCGGCTCGGTCTTATAGACATAGTTTAAGTGCTGAACCAGGCGTCGCAGCCCGGCGTGGAAGGGGTAATCAAGCAAGTTCCAGTCGAGGCTCTGATCGTGATTCCATTCTAACCACTGCCCAAATTCGCCTCCCATAAACATGAGTTTTTTGCCGGGATAAGCGTACATCCAAGCAAAGAACATCCGCAGGTTGGCAAACTTCTGCCAAGGATCGCCCGGCATTTTGGTTAGGAGTGAACCTTTGCCATGGACCACTTCGTCATGACTGAGAACCAGGATGAAATGCTCTTGGAAGGCGTACAAAAGTGAAAAAGTAATGTCTCCCTGATGGTGTTTGCGATGGATCGGCTCGCGGCTCATATAGGCGAGAAAGTCGTGCATCCAACCCATGTTCCATTTGAACCCGAACCCAAGTCCTCCCAGGAATGTGGGTCGAGAGACGCCAGGCCAGGCTGTCGATTCCTCAGCGATGGTTAGAATGCCGGGAAAGCGTTCGTAACAAACCTCGTTAAACCGTTTTAAGAAATAGATCGCTTCTAAATTTTCGCGGCCACCTTGTACGTTTGGCACCCAATTTCCGGCGGTACGAGAATAGTCAAGATAGAGCATCGAAGCGACGGCATCGACGCGCAATCCGTCAATGTGAAACTCGTCTAGCCAATAGAGAGCGTTACCAATTAAAAAGTTTCGGACTTCGTTCCTGCCGTAATTGAAAATGAGCGTGCCCCAATCTTGGTGTTCGCCCTGGCGCGGGTCGGCATGTTCATAGAGATGGGTGCCATCAAATTGGGCTAGACCGTGAGCGTCTTTTGGAAAATGGCCCGGCACCCAATCAAGAATCACACCGATATTGTTTTGATGGCATTGGTTGACGAAATCACGAAATTCGTCCGGATTACCGAAGCGGCTGGTCGGCGCGTAATAACCGGTAACCTGATAACCCCACGAGCCGTCGAACGGATGCTCCGCCACTGGCATCAATTCAATATGGGTAAAGCCGTTATCCTTGACATAAGGAATGAGCCGGTCACCAAATTCCCGGTAGCTGAGGTATCGATTGTTTTCTTCCGGTACTCGCGCCCATGAGCCGAGGTGCACCTCATAGATACTGATCGGCTCTTTTTGCAACTGCTTAGAATTGCGATGCTCGATCCAAGCGGTATCGCTCCAGGTGAAGCGATTCAGATCGAATACCAGCGATGCCGTCTGCAGACCGTGCTGACCATAGAACGCGAATGGATCGCTTTTCAGAACAATCTGACCGCTGCTGTTACGCAGCTCAAACTTATAATGAGCGCCCTCGGTGACTTCGGGAATAAAGATTTCCCAAACTCCCGATTCCGCTCTCTTGCGCATGGGATGAACCCGGCCATCCCATCCGTTGAAATCGCCGACCACGGAAACCCGCTGCGCGTTGGGAGCCCAAACCGAAAAGATGACCCCGCTGTGATCATTTATTTGCGACAGGTGCGCACCTAATTTTTGGTAAATCTCATAGTGATTCCCTTCGCAAAAAAGATGCATGTCCAATTCGCCCAAAAGAGTTCCGAACGAATATGGATCGGCGATCTGGAATCGTTCACCGGTCCAGCGCTCGACTTCGAGCAGGTAATCAAACCGCGACTCAGCCTCTGCCAATCTCGCTTCGAAGAAACCTTCTTCAGTAATTTTTTCACCGGGAAAACGCCGCTTTTGATCGTTGCGATCGACTATGGTCAATGATTTTGCGTCCGGACGAAACGCTCGAACGACCAACTGACCGTTGGCTTCTTGTAATCCGAGAAAGCCGAAAGGATTAGGATGTTCAGCATTCAGCAATAGCTGGAGGTCATGCGGGGAGACAGTGGCAGTCATATTTTCCTTTGCAGCAGTGGTTCAATTTTTGCGCAATACAGATCACGAGCAGCGTGACGCTGAAGTATAAGTTTCCGACTGAGAAACCCGCGATCCTGCTTCAGCGCTTTGGCGATCGCTATGCTAATATTTCCAGGAGAGGATCGAAGGTCAAACGCAATGGAGCCTGGGGGTAAATTTGATCGGAGCGGTTCGATGTCTGAGCAAAAAATTGGTAGGCGAAATGCGGCAGCTTCCAATATTGGTAATCCGAACCCTTCTTGCTTCGTCGTAAACAGTAAAGCATCACTCGCAAGGTAAAGGCTGCGTAGTTGGGCGTCATCAACGAAGAAATGGTCATTTACCCAGCGGATCCGGTCGGTCACGCCCAATTCGGAGGCTTGTTGTTTCAGGCCGGCAAAGTGGCCCTTCGCGCCCGGGTTATACCCGTTTGCCGCACCAGTAATGAAAAGTCGGGCCGGAAAATCGATTTCCAGCAATGCAGCTAAGATTTGCAGTGCCAGGCCGAGATTTTTCCGCTGCAGAATCCGAGTCGGATACAGCAGAATAGCTTCTTCCGCATTGATTCCGGCTAATAATCCGGAAACCTCGGCCGTTAGTTCCAGCGCTGACGATAGATCAAGGCCGTTCGGGACCACCGCATCTGCCGTAGTACCGGTCAGATCACGAAATTCCTGAGCTCGAGTTTTTGAAATCACAACATACTCAATGCCGGGTTGCCTTTCACGAATCATATCGAAAACACGATTTCGCGGCAGAGAGTAATCTTGGTTGTTTGCCGCGAAATCATGGGTCCAGGCCAGAACTCGATTTCCTTCTTCGGCCAGTTCGGAAATAACCTGAGTAGCAGCAAGATGGAACGGCATGGTCATAAAATTGTGAACTACCGCACAATCCCACTGGGCGAATACCGATCGCAACCGCTTCTTAACTTCTTTTACGGCTCGGAAATAGGCGGGTCCCGGATAGCCGGTGGTAATTTCCTGTTGCGCCTGAGCAACCATCTCTTCCATTAGACTCAGCTCCGGGAAAACCAAAGTCGGAATCGCGTCAGAAAATCTTTTCCCATCACCGCATACGATGGAGACGGAGTGGCCGGCGCGGGCCATTAGAGTCGCATGTTGACGCATCACCGCTTCAACCCCGCCGACCACCGGCCAGGATGTATAATGTACCAGACCAATTTTCATGCGAACTACGATTTCCAGAGCTGCTGGGACCCTGAATTGACCTTGCAACGCTAACGATCTGATTTAATGTCCACCTCTTTGGCTTTCCTCGCTGCCAGGGTAGCTCAGTGGTAGAGCAGGGGACTCATAAGCCCTT
>DATNNZ010000003.1:0-3557 GCA_035601575.1 Chthoniobacterales bacterium | reverse complement strand
CTCGCTTGCCGGACGATCACTTGAAAGCACGATCTGCTTCCGGCCATCGAAGAGCGTATTAAACGTGTGGAAAAATTCTTCCTGGGAACGCTCTTTGCCCGCCAAGAACTGAATATCGTCGATCAACAGAACATCTGTCTGTCGATAGCGCTTTCGAAATCTGACCAGCATATTATGCTGGATCGCGTCGATGAACTCGTTGATGAACCGCTCACTCGAGAGGTACATCACCTTTTGGATCTTTCTTCGTTCGATCGTCTGCTGGCCGATCGCATGCATCAAGTGCGTCTTTCCTAAACCTACGCCTCCATAGATGAAAAGCGGGTTATAGGTTCTGGCCGGTGATTGAGAAACCGCGAGGGCGGCCGCGTAGGCAAACTGGTTATTCGATCCCACGACAAACGCTTCAAACCTATTGCGCGGATTCATCCCGTGGTTGATGGCGCTCTCCGAATCCTCATCATGGGATAGAGGGGCCAACGGTTCGCTCCCCCGGTCAGCATGGGCATCAACAAGGGGACCACTCATTCCGCTATCTGCGGCACGGTATTTGACCTCTCGCGGGCTTCCGAGCACGGAAATCGCAGCGGATTGTACGACATTCAAATAATTACTCTCGATCCAGAACTGATAAATGGTGTTCGGAACCTGGAAGGTCAGCGCGATTTCATCCGCCTGCACCAGTTTAATCTCTGCAAACCACCGCTGGAACGCATCGGCGCTGAGATGCAGCCTGATTTCCCCCGCTATTTCCCGCCAAATCGCATTGTAAGTATCTTGCATTAAGTGCTTCTATTCACACTCCTCCATAGCGAGACGTTTAGCCCGGCGCAAAATCGGAGGATCGATAGAAGACGAGCACACATTTCCTCCACCATTTACGGCAAAACAACTCCAAGTTGTTCCTGTTGCGGTACCTACAACGTCAGCTCAACCGGGGAGGTCCCTGACAGGACCGATCAGCAACTTAGCTGCGATTAAATAACATCCTCCTTTAGATCGATCAATGAGCTTGCTCAACATAGTTATTAACATGTTATTCGCATCTACTGGCGTACTTGGGTCGAGCGGGGAGTGGAGGATAAAATCACCCTATGGTGTCAGCAAGAAAAAAGTTCTAATGAGTACCTAAATAAATTCGAAAACAATTCCTAACATCGTTGTCAGGAGATTAGTTCATGGCCCAAGTCGGTATCGTCATCTCTTGTAGAGGTGCGGCAAACAGGCGCTCGTGTACGCATAGCCCAAGCTTTGGAATAGCCAGCGGAATTTCGTCGAATTTCGGAGGGCAGCAAAGGCAGCCTGGCATCCCCACAATAATAGGCACTCCGACAGCCCTCTCGCTGCTAGGCACCTCATAGAGAGAGGATCTATTGCTATCGCGATCCTCAGAAATACGGCCAGGGAAATCTTTTCTGAAAATTGATCGAAGGGCATTGAGCACAGCAGACCGGGAACTCATCAGGTTGCAAATAGATCCGCAATAATGAGACCACGAATGCCGAGCCGCGTTTGGGTGGCGATGTAATATATTTTATGAATGCGTTCCGTTATTTACCGCACTTCTGAGAAATTCACACGGAAGCAGACAATAAATCCGAAGTGGCAGGATTTGTGGCGGCTGGCCCACGCTCTGCGGATTTTGTTGAGAACTTCTTGGCCGTCGGCATGCCAGACGTAGCGTTTTGGTTCCAAGTTATGTTGTGAAAGATAGCGATTTATCGTGTCAACGAGTTCGGCCACAGAGCCGAAGCTGCCTGGCAGGATGGCTTGTTGGCTTAGATCGCGGAAGAAACGTTCGACCATGTTCATCCAGGAAGCGCTGGCGGGCGTGAAGTGCAGATGAAAGCGCGGATGACGCTCCAGCCAGCGACGGACCTTTTGGTGTTTGTGCGTCGAATAGTTATCCACGATAAGATGAATGCTTAGGTCCTCAGCGATTTCAGAGTCGAGTTTCTTCAGGAATTTGAGCCACTCATTATTCTACCGTCGCGAAGATAGTTCAGCGTCAGCCGGGCGTCTGTTCGATATTCAACGTAACCACTTTGCTGCGTCAAATCTTTATGGATGAGAAGGAAGAGCGCCTTGATGCGGAACGTCATAAAGAACGGGCTCCGAGAGTGCTTGAGAAAGCCACTAAGGAGCAGCCGTGGCAGAACAGCCTAGGGATGAAATTCGTGCCGGTCGCCGGGACGCAGGTGCTGTTCAACATTTGGGATACGCGCCTGGAGGACTTTCATGCATTCGTCGAGAGCGCCGGCTACGACGACGCGAGGGAAGGCATGTACTCGATTGGTAAGGACGGGTGGAAGCGGCGCGGGGCAACCTGGAAGGAGCCTGGGTTTAAACAAGGCCCAACGAATCCGGTCGTGGGCGTAAGCTGGGACGATGTGAAAGCGTTTTGCGAATGGCTGACCAAGCGAGAGCGCGGTTCCGGTGCGCTGGCCGAGAGCATGCATTACAGGCTGCCGACCGACACTGAATGGAGTGTAGCAGTGGGATTGGATTCTGAAGAAGGAAATACGCCGCAAGAGAAGAGCTCCAAGATAAAGCTTTATCCATGGGGTACGAAGTGGCCGCCGCCGTCTGGATCTGGTAATTACTGCGGAGAGGAGGCGAGGATTGGAAACGAACCGGAAGGCTGGCCCGTGATCCAAGGTTATAACGATGGGTACCCGCGGACGAGTCCGGTCGGGAGCTTCGCGGCAAATAAGAATGGGTTGTATAATATGGGAGGCAACGTGTGGCAGTGGTGCGAGGATTGGTACAATTCGGAGAATAAATACCGTGTGTTGCGCGGTGCGTCGTGGAGCCATGGCTACCCCGACTTTCTGCTCGCATCTTTTCGCGGCTTCGGCGCGCCCGGTGTTCGCAACGATGTCATCGGCTTTCGTTGTTGTTGTGGCTCGGTAGTCTTTGCGAGCAAGCGCCGTTCAAGCCGATCGCACAGAATTTCCTTCTAAGCATCTCGTCAAGACGCATTGAAGCCATCTCGGTCACGTCTTCGTTTTTGAATTCGCGCACGATTGGTTCTAAGTCTCGCGGTCTGTCGTTCCATGTTTCCAAAGGCCGGCCTAGCGCAAAACCGTTCTGAGACGGCAAGCGAGCGCTGTTTCTCCCGTTCTTTGCCATAGAAGTTCCATTGCTTAAATTAAAACGCCTCTGGCGCTGGTGCAGCTCATCGACACGTAGTTGAAGCTCGTGGGCGACGGCGTTGGTGGGTTCGCTGATCGGGAAGTGATGTGATGGATTGCCTTTGCGCGCAGGCTACAATGGGTGGAACCGCTCGATAACCCCCCGGCCTCGTGCATGTCGGCATCGGTCGCGCCTCGGGCTCGCAAAGCGGCGATCTCTTCGCTTATCCAAGCGCGAATTTCTTTTCAGCGCTTAGGCTACTTTGCCGCCTGCGCCGAAATCCCGGCTCCGATCATACGCCATGTCTTCCGCTGCGCCGCTTTGGCCGAGTTACCCGAGCAGCTGCAAGCGTCTGATGCCAGTACGGCCAGAGACCGACATACTGCTCTGATCCGTAAATTTCTCGGCGTAACCGCGTACGG
>DATNNZ010000002.1:0-4930 GCA_035601575.1 Chthoniobacterales bacterium | reverse complement strand
AATGAATTTGGTCAACGGAAAGGAGCGACCTCCTCCCAGGTCGCGTTCGCCTGGCTGCTTGCTCAAAAACCTTGGATTGTTCCCATCCCGGGCACCACCAAGCTGGAGCGTCTGGAAGAGAATCTGAGATCAGTAGACGTGGAGTTTACCCCAGACGAATGGCGCGACCTTAATCACGCCGTCTCGAAGATTAAGCTAAAGGGGGATCGATATCCTACAGATCAGGAAAAACTAGTCGGACACTGAAAACGTTAATGTCATTGATAAAGACGGTCAGGGACGAGCAATGCCGTAAATGACGCCAGCACCGAAGAAAACTATGCCCCATGTCATCGTAAAACTCGTGCCCGGAAAATCCGAACAGGAGAAAACTCGACTCGCCGAAGAGATCACCAAAGACGTGATGGATGTCTTGCACTACGGCGAAGAGGCAGTGTCGGTCGCCATCGAAGAAATCAAAGGACAGGATTGGGCCGAGAAGGTCTATACCCCGGAAATCCTTAATAGTCCGGAGAAGCTCTACAAGGAGCCGGGATACACAATGTGAAAAAGTAATTAAATATGAACATATCTTTTGAAAACAAAGTCGCGCTGGTTACCGGCGCCGGATCTGGACTGGGCCTGGCGACGGTGAAGGCTTTTGCTGAATCAGGTGCTTCAGTAGCGTTGGCGGACTGGAATGAGAAGGCAGTGCGTTCCGCAACGGCGGAACTAGCTGCCCAAGGTCACAATGCACTCGCCATCCATTGCGACGTAGCTGATGACGAGCAGGTAGAAGCAATGGTTGAACAAACTGTCGCCACTTTCGGCCGGCTAGATGTCGCCTACAATAACGCTGGCGTTCAAAATATTGTTGCGCAGACCGCTGACGCTCCTCGAGAAGATTTTGACCGAGTGATGGCCATCAACCTCCGTGGTGTATGGAGTTGCATGAAGTTCGAGCTGCGTCAGATGTGCAAGCAAGGAAACGGCGCGATCGTCAACTGCTCTTCGCTGGGAGGGCTGGTGGGCGCTCCCGGGCGTGGAACCTATCACGCCGCCAAGCACGGAGTCCTCGGGCTCACGAAGAGCGCTGCTCTCGAATATGCCTCTCGTGGCATTTGCATCAACGCAGTTTGCCCGGGCATTATCGAGACCCCGATGGTCGCGGGCATGCTGGCCACTCAAGCGGAAGCCATGAAAGAGCTGATGAGAGAGGTGCCGATTGGCCGACTTGGTCGGCCGGAGGAGATCGCCGCTGCCGTTCTTTGGCTGTGTAGCGCTGCAGCCAGCTTCGTAATCGGTCACGCACTCGCTGTCGATGGTGGATATACCGTGCATTGACTAAAGTATGTCCGCGTAAACGGTTATTCTAAAGCCGCTCCACGTCCTGGAAGTCCGTCCGATAGATGCTTTGGAAAAGCACCGTTTGCAAAGCCGGGCGCTTAGCGATCTTTTCGCCTGACGCGACCGCGGGTGAGCTTGGCCATATTCACTTGACAGTGGCTCATCGCTCAACAAGGTTTGCGACCGGATGTCTTTGCTTTTAACAGCTCGACTTACACAGCTCCCTTCGTTTTTCGACCGGTAAATTTTTACCGCGAAGGGAGCACTCACGTTGTAACTGTCGGCTGCGCGACACACACAGTACAGGTTGTGCATTTACGGCTTCGTTTAATCAAATAATTAGCCATCAAACCCCGCCGTAGAGGTTCATGGTGATCTACCACCATAGAAGGTCTACAAAACACCAATTTATGTTTAGTGATCCTAGCCAGAAATATTCCGCTTTCCCGTCGGTCCCACTTTTTGACCGGCGATGGCCAAACCAGACCGTAACCAATGCGCCTATCTGGTGCAGCGTTGATCTACGGGACGGTAACCAAGCGCTACCCATACCCATGAATATCTCTCAAAAACTGGAGATGTTTCAGGCGTTGGTCCGATGTGGGTTTAAAGAAATCGAAGTTGGATTTCCGTCCGCGTCCAATACCGAGTTCGAATTTAACCGGCGTCTCATCGAAGAGAATCGGATTCCGGATGATGTTGCTATCCAAGTGCTCGTCCAGGCACGCGAGGATCTGATCGAGCGGACCATCGATTCCCTGCGTGGCGCCAAGAATGTGATTATTCACCTCTATAACTCAACCTCGCCGGCTCAGCGCCGCGTGGTCTTCAACATGAGCAAAGGCGAAATCATCAAGGTCGCGATCCGAGGCGCAACGTGGATCCAAGAATGCTTGCCCGAATTGAAAGGCGCAAATGTAAGGCTGCAATATTCGCCCGAAAGCTTTTCTGCGACCGAGGTGGAATTTGCCAAGGAAATCTGTGAGGCTGTAGTTGATGTCTGGAAGCCGTCGCCCGACCGCAAAATAATCGTTAATCTGCCGGATACGGTAGAAGTGGCCATGCCGAATGTTTATGCCGACCAGATTGAATGGATGAATCGCCACCTGAAAGATCGCGATTCGATCATTTTAAGTGTTCATACCCATAACGACCGCGGTACCGGTGTCGCTGCAACTGAGCTAGCCATACTAGCCGGCGCTGAGCGCGTTGAAGGAACTTTGTTTGGAAACGGTGAACGCACGGGAAACCTTGATATCGTCGCCGTGGCCTTGAACTTGTATGCGCACGGGGTTGATCCGAAGCTCGATTTCTCAAATATTAACCGGCTGCGCGACATCTATGAGCGTTGCACCGGGATGTTAGTTCCGCCGAGGCAGCCATATGCTGGCGAGCTGGTATTCACAGCGTTTAGTGGTTCCCATCAGGACGCGATAAAAAAAGGATTGCATGAATGGGCGAATAATGGCGCTACCCAACGTTGGGATGTACCCTATCTCACGATTGATCCCGCCGATATCGGCCGCGAATATCGAGAGGTCATTCGGGTCAACAGCCAGAGCGGCAAAGGCGGTATCGCTTATCTGTTGGAGAACGAATTCGGGATCGAGTTACCTAAGGATATGCAACGTGAGTTCGGTCCCGTTGCGAATGATGAAGTCGACCGTCTCGGACGCGAAGTGACCGCGGGCGAGCTGAAGGAGATGTTCTGGCGCGAATATATTCTTCGCGATTCGCCCTGGAAATTGATCGACTTCCATTTGGATGGCGATACTGGCCGGTTCAGTTGCAGTGCCAGTGTGCTTCGCCATTTAAAACGCTTGGAGTTATCCGGACAGGGTAACGGCCCGATTGCGGCGTTCGTGGATGCACTTGAGAGCACGGGCGCGCCACAGTTCCAGGTTAGCGACTACCGGGAGCATGCTCTCAGTTCAGGATCCGATGCTCAAGCCATCGCCTACATTCGCGTAATCAAAGGGGGCGCTACCAGCTGGGGGTCGGGAGTAGATACCAACATCGAGCTGGCCTCGATTCGTGCGGTCTTGAGTGCATTGAATCGCTTGGAGTGTTAGCTATTCTGCCTAATCTCGGACACCGGATAAAACGATGAGCGATCCAACGACTATCAGCCCAGCGCGAAGTAACGAGGAAGAACCGATCGTACATCTCCGGTTGGGAGACCAGGAGATTTGGATTCTTCCGGATGCGCTTCTGGTACAGGACACTAAGCTGTATGCTCTAGAAGCCTCGAAAGAAGAGCTCGAGAATCTTTTGTCGCAGACCGGCCTCTCAGATCAGCTCCGGCTTTGGGTTTGTCCGATCCTTGTGAAAAGCGGGACCGATTACATCCTGATCGATACCGGGATCGGTTTGCATGTTCCCGGGATGGCCGGTGCGCTCCCGCAAAAACTCGCTTCGATTGGCATCGAGCCGGAACAGATCTCAAAGATTTTCATCACGCATTTGCATGCGGACCATATCGGCGGCGCGTTCGCGCCTCCAACCGGGCAGCCGCTTTTTCCAAATGCAACTATCTATGTTCCGGAAGCAGAGGTCAATTTCTGGAAGAACCCGGATCTCAGTTACCTCAAAAGAAACGTTCCGCCGGAGCTCGTCGAGCTCACGGTGCGAATCGCGCAAAGCGCAATTGAATATTTGCCGATCACAACATTCTCTTTCGGAGCACCGCTCTTCCCTGGGATTGAACCGGTCCCACTTCCCGGACACACGGCGGGGCAAGCCGGTTATTTGTTAGCCGATCCAAATAGTGAGCAACAATTCATGATCGGAGGCGATGTGTGCCATAACCCGACTCTGCATGTCTCGCATCCGGAATGGACAACGATGGGCGATTCTCATCCCCACCTGGTCCGACAAACCCGGCTTCAATTACTAAGCCGGATCGCAGACAAAAACATCGTTTTCCGATGCTACCACTTCGCTCCCGGTGAAAATGGGTTCATCCGGCCCGAATCCGGCGACCGATTCCGGTTTGTAAGGGCGTGATCCACCAACAGAACGTGGCACAGAAAGCCTTGCTGATGGATGCCTCCTCGAACGCGTGAAGGCAGACGGGTTGTTTGTTCCAGGGGTGACTACACGAAACGAAGATTTTAGCACGCTAAAGCCTTGCCAAGGACATCCGATTAAAAGAAAACGCACCAGGATTCCATTACAGCCCGTTTTACGGGACGATTAGTGTGGGAAGACCGGCTGCTTTGCTGTGCGATTTAGCCTTGTTCGTGACCAAGAATTCGCAGTCTCATCCCCGAGGAGATTTCGCCTCTATCGCAGTTGGCAGGCCCCGGCGTGTGGGGGCCGCCCAAGGACCCGAACGGTGCCGTAGCCGTCCTTCGCGAGGCCGTCGCGGCCGGCGTGAACCATATCGACACGGCCGACTTCTACGGCCCGCACGTCACCAACCAGATCATCCGGCAGGCCCTGCACCCGTACCCGACGGGGGTGGTGATCGTCACCAAGCTCGGGGCCCGCCGCCCTCCGGACAAATCGTGGCAGCCGGCCATCTCGCCCCAAGACCTAACCGCCGGCGTCCATGACAACCTCCGCAATCTGGGCCTGGACGCGCTCGACATCGTCAACTACC
>DATNNZ010000001.1:0-2323 GCA_035601575.1 Chthoniobacterales bacterium | reverse complement strand
GAGGGATTG
This sequence comes from Chthoniobacterales bacterium, assembly GCA_035601575.1. Taxonomy (GTDB): domain Bacteria; phylum Verrucomicrobiota; class Verrucomicrobiia; order Chthoniobacterales; family JAFAMB01; genus DASTDH01. The sequence goes on along the minus strand of DATNNZ010000001.1, from coordinate 2,314 downwards.
TCGTCGGAGCAGGGGACTCAGTGTGATTTCCGGACATACGGCTCGAGGGAGTGGCGGGATTAATGACCCGCGTTTTTGCCCGCTTCGGCCCACCCGCATTTCGCGCAGCGAATGCGGGTGGCCTGTTCCAACCCGGCGAACAACCAATCGTTGCCTTACTCGGAACCTTCGTGGACGGCCACGTACTGGCTTCCACCGTTTCGATAAACCTTTACCAGCGTTTCACCGTTAGGTTTGGCACTGGTCGCATCGACCGCTTCCTGAGCGTTCTTGACTGTACGATGGTTGATTTCGATAATCACGTCACCGACTCGGAGACCGGCTTCATATGAGGGGGATGAGGGATCAATTTCCTCGATCACCGCGCCTTGAACGTTGCCCGGCACTTTCAATTCCGCTCGAAGTTCCTGGCTTAGGTCCTGAACCGTCACGCCGTTGAGCGAACCATCTTCCGCTGGTTTAGGAGTCTGGTTCGCGGCCACCGAAGTGCCCGACCGCTCCTTCACCATTACGTTCACCATCTTGTTCTCACCGCTCCGATCAATTTGCACCGGAACATTCACGCCAGGACTTGTTTCGGCGACTCTCAGCTTAAGCTGGCTGGCGCTTTCGATCGGTTTGTTGTCGTATTGCAACACGACATCGCCGTTCTTAAGTCCCGCCGTATCGGCCGGGCCATTCGGAGTAACCTCCGAGATGAGTGCCCCCACTGATCGGTTAACTTTAAATGCCTTCGCCAGATCCGGAGTGAGGTTTTGAATCACGACTCCGAGGAATCCGCGGGTTACCTTTCCGTTCTTCATCAGGCTATCCGTAACCCAGTGGCAGAGGTTTGACGGCACCGCAAAGCCGATACCTTGGTTGCCGCCCGTCCGTGAAAGGATGGACGCGTTAATTCCCACCAAACGGCCTTGAGTGTCGACTAGAGCGCCACCGGAGTTGCCTGGGTTAATGGCGGCATCCGTTTGAATAAAGTCTTCATCCTGATCGCCCCCGCTTATGTTCGTGCGGTCCTTCGCGCTGACGATTCCCTCGGTAACGGTCTGACCGATGCCAAACGGGTTACCAATGGCGAGTACGACGTCGCCGATTTCCACCGCGTCACTATCCGCGAGGGTTAACGCAGGCAGATTCGTTGCATCAATCTTCAAAAGCGCGACATCGGTCTGTGGATCCGTGCCCACCAGCTTCGCGTTAAGGCTGCGGCCGTCGTTCAACGCTACCTGAATGTCTTTGGCATTCTCGATGACGTGATTATTAGTCAAGATATACCCATTCGGCGAAACTACTACACCCGAACCCAGTGCATGCTGGTTCTGGGACTGCTGTTGATCAAAGTCCGGAAACATCGGCCCGAAGAACCGCCGGAACTGCTCCGCGTCGGCGCCAGAGAGCTGGCGTTGCGCAGCGGTTGTCACAAATACCTTCACTACGCTGGGTGTGACGGATTTGACGATCGGTGCAAACGAGTTCCCGAGTTTTACGTCTCGGTTCAGCGGCGAATTATCGACTTTTAGATCAAGACTCGCTTTCGATCCGTTGTCACTCGGACCGGAAGCACTGAAGGCGAGCGTGCCGCCGGCTAGGAACGCAGCTGCGGCTAACGCTGCCAATGGCGGAAGAATGGCTTTTTTTGGATTCATAAAGGCTTGTTTCAAGTATTGGCCACATTATTGAGCGGCGCATCTAACAAGATCCTTGCTCCAACATTACAATGGTGAAAGGTACGGCCAAGATGCGCTCACAATCTTCCAAATCCTAGACTCCAGGGTTCTAAATTCCGGATTCCACCTTCTGCCTCACAACTCCCGGTGCATCACGTACACATCGACGTAGCTCAGTTGCGCATGATGAAAACCCCTTGGAATCGTCCCGATGATGGTAAACCCAAGCTTCTTCCACAGGGCCACCGCTCCCGTATTGGTCGAAACCACAAAATTGAATTGCATGGCTTGATATCCCTGCTGCTTGGCCCAAGCGAGAGCATATTCGCCCATCGCGCGGCCAATCCCAGCGCCATGCATTTTTGGATCTACCATGAACCCAGCATTGGCGACGTGGGATCCGAGACCGGGCGGATTCGGTTTAACGAAAAAGGTACCGACCACCCTTCTCTCTGCGTCCGTCACAAAAACCTGCGCGCCCGGAGCGAACCAAATTTTGAGCGCACTCTTCTCATCTAGCTCGGGCGAAAAGGCGTAGGTGTCGCCTCGTTGCACTACCGATCGAAAGATCTTCCAGATCGCCGGCCAATCACTCGCGGTCGCAGACCGGATCTTTCGTTCGGGAAGAAGAGACAATTCTCGTCTATTAG